>CAXTJJ010000008.1:0-29864 GCA_964244155.1 uncultured Spirosoma sp. | reverse complement strand
AAAAGTATGCGAGCCTAACTGACGAACGAGTAAACAAAGCGTACATACTCAGGACATAAAAATCTTTTCCAGACAATGGGCTTCTGAAAGCAGGTGGAATAACCAACAAAATAGTTTCGAAGGACTGTCACACCCGCCCTGAATACGGCTTAAAAAGTAATGCCACTTAGTATAGTGTAACAAGTCAGCAAAACACCATTATTCTTTCGGTAAAATAAACGGATGGAATCGAACACCATTCATTCGATTGTATTCCAGGGAAGGAGCCGGAATTTTGAAGAATTGCGCCGTACCAATAAAGCGTTGCAAGGAGGGCGAAAACGTACTGATGCGTGATAAATCTGCGTCGGGTGAAAGAAAGAATTGACGGTGTCGATCAAATGTAATGGACTTGCCTTCGCTATCAAAAACGGGCGGATTTTCGTGGCCGCCAATCATGCCGCTACCACTATAACCAACATCTATATTCAGCCAGCGAGGAAACGAAGGCCCCACAGGCAATACCGATGCCAAATTAACGGATAGCCAGTATTGTTGACCATTGTAATCTTTCAACATTTGCACGCCCGTGGTTTTGCCCAATACATTGGGCCGATACGGCGGAAAAATCGTTTTTCGAAAGCCATATTTCATACTGACTACCTGCTGCCCGGAGCCATATTGCTGCCCGACGAACAGGGCCGTTCCAGCTACATTCGCCAGCATATCGCCTTTCGAGAATCCCCAGCCTTCGGAGTGCCCATCGTATATTTCAAGGGTTGTTTGAAACAGTAAGGCCAGCAAACCACCAGTAAGAATACTGGCCTGCTCATTCACGCCACTCCAGCGCATTAGTTCATACCCACCCCGGCTCATACTATAGGCTGTTGCGGCATGGCCAACTTTATCCATCTGGAGCCACTCCCGATTATCATTGAAGGAATGAAAGGGGACTTTTTTCTTGTACCACTGCTTGCGAAGCATTAGCAGGGTAATGGTGTAGAAAGCAGCAGTGCCTACCAAAACGCCAATAAAGCGTCCCTGATTAATACCCGAGGGCTCAGGCACTGCAGCTACTACCGGCAAAGGTTGTGCCTGAACGGACGGACCAAGCAATAGACTGTACAGATAAAGCTGCACCACAACCCAAATTCGGTATTTCATGGGTTAAAATTATCAAAAATCGGCGTTCAACCGCTTACCAACCTGGATCATGCTTTAGAGAGAGCAACTTTAAACAACCAGTTGTGTACCTGCTTCATAGGCGTACCGGAAGGATAAACACTCAAACTGTATGGGATGGCCAGAGGATAACAAAAAAAGATAAAATGAAGGGAAACTCTGTCTTCCGGAACATCCAGACACCCAATTTTGTAATTACATCAGGAATATTTACTTGATAGGAATACTTACATAGCTGCCGATTGAATCATGGCGAAACGCAATAAATTAGTACAAAAAGGTCCCGATGTAGTGTTGATCGGGGCTGGTATCATGAGTGCCACCCTGGGTGTGTTGCTAAAAGAATTGCAACCCGACATAACCATTGACATCTACGAACGCCTGGACAGCGCAGCCGCCGAAAGTTCGGATGCCTGGAATAACGCCGGAACCGGTCATTCAGCTTTCTGTGAACTCAACTACACGCCCGAGAAAGAAGACGGTACGATTGACCCCGCTAAGGCCATCAAGATTGCCGAGTCGTTTGAGCAGTCAAAACAGTTCTGGTCGTTTCTGATTCAGCAGGGATTTTTGAACGATGCCCCTAATTTTATTCGGTCTATTCCGCATATGAGTTTTGTGTGGGGAGAGGATAACGTTTCGTATCTCCGCAAACGTTACGATGCACTCCAGCAGAACTACCTTTTCCATGGCATGCAGTATTCAGAAGAACCTGCTCAACTGGCCGACTGGATGCCGCTGGTTATGCAGGATCGTGACCCATCGCAGCCAGTGGCCGCTACACGTATGGAGATCGGTACCGATGTGAACTTTGGAGCATTGACCCGCGCCATGTTTCGCCGATTGTACGACATGCCCGGCGTTCATTTGTATTTTGCTCATGACGTGCGTGACCTTTGGCGCTCGAAATCACTGGGTGGCTGGAAAATTCGGGTTGAAAACGTGACTACAAATCAGGTCCGGGATGTTCAAACCCAATTCATTTTTATTGGTGCCGGGGGAGGCTCCCTGCGGCTGCTTGAGAAATCGGACATTCCCGAAAGCAGAGGTTTTGGTGGTTTTCCAGTGAGCGGCCAATGGCTCAAATGCGTCAATCAGGACGTTATTGAGCAACATCAGGCAAAGGTTTACGGTAAGGCATCGGTGGGGGCACCCCCTATGTCTGTGCCCCATTTGGATACCCGCATGATTGATGGCAAGCGCGAATTATTATTTGGGCCTTATGCGGGTTTCTCGACTAAATTTCTGAAGAGTGGCTCGTATATGGATCTTCCAAAATCCATTCAGTTAAGTAACATGGCCCCTATGCTCATGGCAGGTCTGCACAATGTTTCCCTGACCAAGTACCTCATCCAGCAAGTGCTGCAATCGCCCGAAGATCGATTGAATGCCCTGCGGGAATATTACCCCGGCGCTAAAATGGAAGATTGGGAATTGGAGATTGCCGGACAGCGAGTACAGGTTATCAAGAAAGACGAAGAAGAAGGAGGAGTTCTTGAATTTGGCACCGAAGTGGTAAGTGCGGCTGATGGCAGCATTGCGGCTTTGCTGGGCGCATCGCCTGGCGCATCAACCGCCGTGTCGATCATGCTCGATCTGTTGAAACGCTGCTTTTCGGAACAATTGAAAACGGAAGCCTGGCAACAGAAGCTTAAAGAAATGATTCCAAGTTATGGTCAGATACTGGCAAACAACCCAGCATTGGGGCAGCAACTTCGGCAACAAACAAGTGATATTTTAGGGCTGGACACCTTTGCTTATACACCCAGCTAACACGCTTGTCTTATCTGTGTTGATGTACATATAACGGCTCGTGCTCCCTTTCAGCGGTTGCACGGGCCGTTCTCATTACCGCCTGGCTTTTTCTGTTCCTCTCGTTCATCAAATCGATACCCATCTTTTTAATTACCTGCTAATGTGCCTTTTTCCAGCGATTGACGTCTAATTAGTATGATTTACTTCCAGAAACTAATCGACGTTATGCTTATCGGTCTTTTGCTCATCGGCCATGAAGTCACCCGGAAGCTAGGCTAGCTACAGGTCTGATTTTCCTATAAACAATCATTATATTGATTTCCGCAAAGCTGTAAGGTCCAAATGACAATGACTCGTTTTATTTATAGGCATACTACGCATCAAATTGGAAAGCGGGTATGCCTGAAAAACCACAATCCGGCCAAACAAACAGAGCCCCGGCCAAGGGCTGTTCTTCTATATCTGTTTCGCTCAAACCAACCCGAGCTGTTGTAATATACAGATCACTTAGGGTTGGGCCGCCAAACGTACAGGACGTTACTTTTGCAACGGGTAATGGCAAACGCAGGAGTAGCTCTCCGGTGTTCGGATTCCAGCGAGTTATCTGCCAGCCATCCCAGTGAGCAATCCAAAGCATACCTTCACGGTCAATAGTCATCCCGTCAGGATAGCCCTCCTGCTCTGGAATTTCCAATGCCGTTCTCGCTGGCCCTAACTGACCCATCTCGTTGTTATAAGGAAACGCCTTCACCGTGAAAGTAGGCGTATCAATATAATACAGGAGTTGATGGTCAAGGCTCCAGGCTATGCCGTTAGAAATGGTCACCTTGTCAACCTTCCGGGTAACCGACAGATTTGGGTGAAGCATGTATACGTTTCCGGCCTCAGGTTCTTCCACCAATGACATCGTACCCGCCCAGAAACGCCCGGCTGGATCACATTTTCCTTCATTGAATCGATTTCCGGGCAGTGCAGCCTCCGGATTGGCAATCATTGCTACCGCCCCGGTTTGGCGGTCAACAAAACAGAATCCATCTTTTATAGCTGCCACAAATCGGTTGTCCCGTTGGCAAAGCGCAAATGAACCGATGGGTTGGTGAACCTGAACAGTCGAATGTGTTTTCTGTGTCGGTTCGTATTGATGTATTTCGCCATTTAGGATATCGACCCAGCAGATTAGCCCTTGCCGGGCATCCCATACAGGGCCTTCCCCCAACAGGCAGCGATGATCGAATACAACACGGACAGGCGGATTGTCAATTGGTAGCAGGGGCATACACGCGTTACAGATTTATTAAATTAACCAAAAGTACCCTACAGTTGCATCGAAGTCGCCTTGCAGACTACACACCAGGCAGGCCTGTTGAATAAAGTTCGTAAATATACGAATGTACCTTGCGGAGCAATTGCTTGAGTAGGTTGGTCCATTTCGTAAATTAAGCAAACCTGGCAGGGTTTGGCGATGTTATGACCCTGGAACTACCTGACAGTAGGCTCGACATTAAGTACACTAAATTTTCCAGAAATCATGTCAACCAAACGATCTTCATTACCGCTGAAAATTAGCAACCGTGCAATGGGACAGGGTGCTGTAGGCCGACTGGCCATAGGTGCGCTGGCAACAGGAGCACTGGCAACAGGAGCACTGGCTATTGGCGCATTAGCGATTGGTGCGCTGGCCATTGGTCAGTTACGCATCGGACGAGGCTACGTCCGGAAACTTCATATTGGCGAATTGGAAGTAGACCGACTAATTATCCGAAATACCGAAACGAGCCAGAAATAGTGCTCCACGGTATCCGTTGATACCCTATCTGCCCCTGGCCTAACAACCCCGCCGTCTATAGCGGCCAATAATCTATTTAATATAATTTAACAGTTGTTAACTAATACACCTTATAATTTACATAACAATAACTCCGTATACTTGTTTATACCGAATATAACTGTTGACATTACCAGTAAATCATAAAAATCGAAAATTTAAAATAAATGATAACCAAATAGTTACGTATTAACTATTTTTGTTAACCGCTTAATGCCAATACTATTTACCTTTAGTCCCTCTCCTATCCGAGTGGGACCAAAACTAAACCAACACTTTGTCGTTAGTAATCAATTAGAGTATCTCATTCAAAACGAGCGGTCAAGCAGTAATATTTGTTACTGAACAACGAGTGAATCAAGCGTTTTTTCAATAAACAGTTTGTTCATATGTTTATTACTACCCTTCATGGAGCTTGTTATGCCTGAGTAATAACAATAAGTGGACATTATCAGATCAATTTATCATGCTTCAAAAAACAGACTCAGTAGAGTTAAGCTACCCTGACTTTTGCTCATGAGTACAAGACAGTCAAGTTTGCCTTAGTAAGCCCGAAGCACAACTAGTGTAAAAACTTAGCTTATAGGAAACTTCTCTATATAGTTCAGCCATTGTTTCAGCCCTCTTGCATTGATTTTCAGATATTTACGCCCCTCTTTTAATAGCCTTTGCTATTCAGTGTTTATCCTTCCGAAACTAGTGGCCGGAATTAGTAATTTAATCCTTGCCATCAGAAGTGATAAAATAAAAGCACTGGCAAAGGCCCAGGAAAGACTGATTCGCTACAGCCTGCTGCTTTTTTTTATCTCGATTGCATCAAACAGTCTGGCGCAGACAACCTACTATGTAGCCAGTACTGGCAAAGACACCAATGATGGCCTTTCTGTGAACACCCCGCTCCAGACATTAGCCAAAGTAAATAGCTTGTCTCTGAAACCCGGCGATAAAGTACTTTTTCGCCGGGGAGATACATTCCGGGGAACGCTTACCATTCGAAAGTCTGGTTCAGCGAGTTTGCCGATTAATTTTGATGCCTACGGCAGTGGTCCGAAGCCGATCATTTCTGGGGCGGTGCCAGTTACTAACTGGTCGGCCGTGGGCGGTAATGTGTGGAAAGCATCCTGCCCATCCTGTGGAAGTGCTGTTACGGGTTTTTACCAGGATGGTGTTGCGTTGCCACTTGGCCGCTATCCCAACGCCGACGCTCCCAACAAAGGCAATTTGACGATACGGGCGCATACGGAGAAGTACCAGATTTTTAGTCTGGAGCATCTGCCCACCACGATCGACTGGCAGGGTGCTGAGGTTGTAATGCGTCCTACCGCCTGGATTATCGACCGGGCCGTTGTGGATCATCAGTATGGCGATGCACTCAACCTGTTCAACTATTCAAATTATACGCCGAAGGATAACTCGGAATATTTTTTCCAGAACCACCCGGCAACGTTAGATCAACAGGGTGAATGGTGTTACAAATCATCAGACAAGACCCTGCAAGTGTATGACACTACAGGGCAAATTAACAATCGACTGCTTACAGCTACCGTGTATGGAAGGGCAGTCGACATTGCCAGCAGTTCGTACATAAGTTTAAGTAATCTTCAAATCACCCAGACACTCAATACAAACCTATTTGCGCAGAACGTATCGAATTTAACGTTAACAAATCTGGATATTACCAATGCAGGTGAGGATGGATTGGCTATCACTGGCACTGGCAAGAATCTGTTATTGGATGGCAATACGTTGCTCGATGCCAATAACAATGGGATTCAACTCAGTACGTATCAAAATGTAACCTTACAACGCAATTCACTCCGTCACGTTGGAGCCGTAACCGGCCGGGGCAAAAGTGGTGACGGTCAATATGTTGGGTTGCAATCAACGGCCAACGCCAACGTGCTGATCCAGAATAATGTCATTGACAGCGTGGGCTACAATGGAATCACGTTCAGTAATAATACGACGATTCGACAGAATGTAATTTCCAATTATTGTATATGTAAAGTTGATGGCGGGGGGATTTACGCCTGGAATGGCAATAAGGCGTCGATGAACAATATTAATATTATATCGAACATCATATTTGCCAGTCCTGATGTACGTGGGAAGTATGCATATCAGGATTACTCCATTGGCATATTCTTAGATGATTGTGTTGAGAATGTGACCATCCAAAACAACACAATATTTGGGAATACCCAGTGGGGTGTGTTTCTTCATGGCACCCCTAATATTGTATTTACAGACAATACCCTGTTCGATAACTACGCCAGCCAACTGGTTGTCTATCACAATGGAGGGCTCTGTCCGATCCGGAATGATCAAATTAAACGCAATGTTATTGTCAGCAAATTATCCTCCCAGCTGATTGCTCAGTTTGAGTCCAATACCAATGACCTGCTTCAGTATGGTATGATCGACTCCAATTATTATGCCCGACCATTTGATGAAACGGCTACAATAATGGGTATTATAAATTCAACTCAGGGCGGGCGATATGAACTTAAGGATTGGCGGACTTTCTCCGGCGGTCTTGATCTCCACTCAAAAGGCAGCCCTATAACCTACAAGCCCTATAAAAACGAAGGGGCTGGTGGTATAAATCGTATAAACAGCACATTTGATGTTGATAGCGATGACTGGTTTTTAATTTATAGCCGTTACAACAACGGAGAAGTTACTCAGGACAACACAAACAAACTCGATGGCGGCAGCCTGCGCGTTGGATTTGCTTCCCCCTCCGGCCAGAGTGGTTCGTATGCCCAGGCCGTCAAGCGTGTTCCACTTACGAAAGGAAAAACCTACGTACTTCGATTCGATGCAGTTGCTACAGTCGATGTCAACGTATTAGTTTACCTGCGCCAGTATGGGCCTCCCTACAAGGAGTATGACCGACGTTATTCCATCCCAATCAGCACAACCCGAAAAAGTTTCGAGCTACCCTTTACCGCTTCTGATAGCGATACCAATGCCGTCGTGCTGGTACAGATCGACGGCGAAGGCCCAACCTTCTGGCTGGATAATATCCGCTTGCAGGAGGATGTTCCAATCCGAAACAATCCGGACGACTTCATTAAACTCTATTACAATCCAACCCTCAAGGACAGTACGATTACTCTAACCGGTATTTATCGGGATGTAAAGAATCAGGTGTATACAGGTTCCGTTCTGCTCAAGCCTTATACATCCATTATTTTATTGAAAGACACCCTACCCGTGTCCGTGGCTGACTTAACCCTTTCATTGCAAAGCGACAAGCGAGTGCTGCGCGTTAACGAACCAACCCGGCTCAGCCTTCGTATTAGCAATCAGAGCAAAAAACCAGCCGCGCTGGCTCGATGGACGTATCGATTGCCCGCTAATCTTCAGTTTATCAGCGCCGATGGACAGCCCTATAGCGATAATGTATTGACAGGGACGGTATCATCTCTGGGACCAAATTGCGATACAACGTTTACGTTTCTGGTTAGACCAACTAAAGAAGGGCTTTTCCGAACGGCAGCACAGATAACGACAGCCACCTCACCAGACCCCGACAGCACCCCAAACTCAGGTACGGCCGATGGCGAAGACGACACAGCCATAGCAGAACTCCGTGTTGGGGGCCTTTCAACAAACGTGTATGAGTCGCCTAATCCGAACCAGCGTATCCTATCTCCCCTCGCCTTTAATCAGCCTGCGCCAAACCCTAATAAAGCAGACCTTAGCTTGCGTATGGAAGTCAGTAAACGGACTCCAACGGTTGGTCAAGTAGTTACCTTCACAATGTATATTAATAATGCGGGAGGGGGTGATGTCCAGTCGGTTCAGGTACAAAACGAGCTTCCTCGTGGTTTGGAACTGGCCAATTCTACCAACTGGACCGTAGACGGGCGTTACTTAAGCATTACAATACCGTCCATTCCCGCAAATACCACCACAAGTGCCTCATTTCAGGCTCGTATAAGCACACCCGGCGTTTGGATCAACAAAGCCCAGATTTCTTCATCATCCATTACAGACCCGGACTCTACGCCGGGGAATGGATTCACGAATGGAGAGGATGATGAGGCTGAGACGGATATACGAAGTTTCTGAATACATAATCTCATATAAACAGGCTGGTCAATTTGACTCTATAACAGACAAACAAAAGTAATTCCTTATACTAATTAACGGCCCGTGCCCTATCTGTGTGGATAGGGCACGGGCTTTTTATGTGCCCTCCGGTGAACAGGGCTTTATTTTCCAGGCGGTCTTTATGCTTCCTCCCCGGTAGACCTTGCTCTATGTTCATACCTTTTACTGACTGGTTATCAGCAACTTAATTCCTAAGCTCAGGCTCCACATATAGCTGGCTGACGGCAATATGAGCAACACAAAAATTGCAATTTATAAGGGCATCGTTTGTTTACGTTAATCAATTATCAGTTAACTAAACAATTCCTAAAGAAAAATTATATAACTATTAATATGCTTTTCTATACTAACAAATAAATTAAATAAAATTTTCATGGATTATGAGATGTATTGTTTGCACCTACATGATTAAGTCTGTAGATTTATTGTCAAATATGAAAACTTACTGTAAATATATATTACAAATTATAAACTACTGTCAAAGTACTTACTATGAAAAGAAATTTACCTCGTCAAGCGGTTCGTCAGATTCGCCATGTGTTTGTTTATTTAGTATTCATCAGTAGTCTGACAACAGCCTTTGGGCAAACCATTTATTATGTTTCTAACGCAGGCAGCGATTCCAACAGCGGTCGCTCTATGGATAGTCCATTCCAGACGATAGCAAAAATCAACAGCTTATCTTTACAACCCGGCGATCAGGTACTGTTCAAGCGAAATGATACGTTTCGGGGTAGTTTGAAAATAGTCAAATCCGGTGCAGCCGGTAACCCAATTAGTATCGATGCCTATGGTGACGGTAATAAACCCGTTCTGGCAGGCTCCACACTCGTTACTAACTGGACAAACATTGGCAATAATACCTGGCAGGCCAGCTGCCCTGGCTGCACAGACCGGATAACCGGACTTTACCGAAATAATGCAGCTTTGCCGCTGGGCCGATACCCTAATCTGGACGCATCAAACAAAGGATATCTTACCGTTCAATCACATACGGGCAAAACCCAGCTTACCAGTCAGCAAGCCCTATCTACAAACTGGACAGGCGGAGAAGCCGTATTTCGGCCAGTACAATGGATATTGAACCGGACCGCTATTACAGGCCAAAATGGAAATACACTGACACTCGTGGAGGCTGGTAATTATGACATAGCCAACAACTGGGGGTACTTCATTCAGAACCACCCGGCTACCCTCGACCAGACAGGTGAGTGGTATTACAACCCGGCCAACAAAACAATCCTGTTATATGACAGTCAGGCAAACCCCAACAATCAGGTCATCACGGCAACTGCCTTTTCTGAGGGAATAAATTTGTCGGCGGTGTCTTACGTCACGATCCGTAATCTGAAAATCACTCAAACCCTGGCCAATGGCCTGTTAGCGACCAATAGCTCGAATCTTATCCTTAGCAATACCGATATTACCCAGTCGGGCGAAGATGGCATTACCATCAAAGGCAGTGGACAACAACTGTTAGTTGAGAATAACCTGATCGAAGACGCTAACAATAACGGAGTTGCCATTGAAACATATCAGAATGTCACATTCCGGGGCAATACCATTCGGCGCGTCGGTCTCCTTCCGGGCCAGGGTAAAAGTGGCGATGGCAGCTATGTCGGCTTTCAATCGGCTAGTACAGCAAACACGCTGATTGAGAACAATGTGCTTGATAATATTGGTTACAATGCTCTTAACTTTTCCACCAATACGACGGTTCAGCGTAACCATATCAGCAATTTTTGTTTGACAAAAAGTGATGGAAGCGCCTTGTATATCTGGAATGGCAATCAGCAGCCATTGACTAATATTCATCTGCTTTCGAACGTTGTCTATAACGGCATGGGGGCTCCGGAAGGGTCGCCAAGCGGCTCGTTTGCAGGGGCTAATGGAATTTACCTCGATGACTGTACAACGAATATCGAGGTGGCAGGTAATTCGGTCTATAACTGCCAGGGATATGGTTTTTTCCTCCATGGTTCCTCAAATGTACAGCTCACCGGAAACACGGCTTATAATAACGCGGGCGGGCAGTTGTCGATTACAAGCGCTGGTGGTTGTCAGCCACGCAACAACGTAATCCAGAACAATATTTTTGTTAGCCGCCTGGCGAATCAGTTTAACGTCAAATATGAGTCGAATCAAAATGATCTGGCTAGCTATGGTGTGTTTGACAATAATGCGTATGTACGCCCGTTCGAAGACACCTACAAAGTTCTGGCCGTTTATAATGCCACTACAGGGGCAAATCTTTCGCTGGCGCAATGGCAAAGTCGGTATAATAAAGACTTGACTACAACCAATAGTCCGCTCACCTACACATCAGGCAATCCGGACGACTATATCAAATGTCTGTCGAACCCAACGGCCAATGCGAGTCAGGTTACATTGGACGGCACATTTCGCGATGTGCGCAACAAAGTGTGTACAGGCCAGATAACCTTGCCGGCCTATTCAATGGTGGTGTTATTGAAAGATATTACGCTGTCAACTCCATTGAAAGCGCCCGATAATCCGGCGAACACAGTTGCCGGTCTCGACTACCAGTATTACGAAGGCTCCTGGAGCAATTTGCCCGATTATACTACACTGACTCCCGTAAAATCAGGAACGGCTACCAGTGCAGATATCACTGTTCGCAATCGTACTGATCAGTATGGAATTCGCTACAAAGGGTATATCAACGTACCCACCGACGGCCTTTATACGTTCTATACCTCTTCAGAC
This sequence comes from uncultured Spirosoma sp., assembly GCA_964244155.1. Lineage (GTDB taxonomy): Bacteria > Bacteroidota > Bacteroidia > Cytophagales > Spirosomataceae > Spirosoma. The sequence goes on along the minus strand of CAXTJJ010000008.1, from coordinate 18,274 downwards.
GATGGCAGTAAACTCCTCATTGGCACAACGGAGGTAGTCAGCAACGATGGTGTTCACGCAGCCATCGAAAAATCAGGTACGATTGGCTTGAAAGCGGGCAAACACGCCATAACCATCCTCTTCTTTCAGGGAAGCGGAGGCCAGGAACTAACAGCCCGTTATGAAGGACCCGGCATTAGCAAACAGACAATTCCGGCTTCGGCCTTATACCGCGTGCGCCCCAGTGGCGGCAACGGCAGTGGTCTTTTGGGTGAATATTACAACAATACCTCTCTTACAGCACCTAGCTCGTTAACCCGAACCGATGCCACGGTAAACTTTAACTGGGGCAGCGGTTCACCTGCTACCGGCGTCAATGCCGATAATTTTTCTGTTCGATGGACCGGTCAGATCGAAGCACCCGTAACGGGTGCTTACACCTTCAGCACAACATCTGATGATGGTGTCCGGCTTTGGATCAACGGTACACAACTCGTTACTAACTGGACAGGTCATGCAACCACAGTCAACGACGGTTCTCCCATCACCCTGACAGCGGGACAGCGTTATACCATCAAGATGGAATATTATGATGGGGGCGGGGGGGCCACAGCCAAACTCTTGTGGGCCTATCCGGGACAGACGCAGCAGGCAGTTCCCCAAAGTTATCTGTATCCGGCAACGGCGGTGGCAGCGGCACCTGCCACTGCTGCCCCCAGCACGGGCATCTATTTGTCTGACCTGAACTGGGCAAGTGCCGCTAGTGGTTACGGTCCGGCAGAAAAAGACCGCAGCAATGGCGAATCAAATGCTGGCGATGGCAAGACCATCACTCTCAATGGAGTGACCTACGCCAAAGGGCTGGGCGTTCATGCATCATCGGAAATCACGTACAATCTGAATGGTCAATACACGCGCTTTCTGTCGGATGTAGGCATTGACGACGAGATCAACACGGGCTGCGGTACTGTGATTTTTAACGTTTACCTGGATAATTTGCTGGTTTACACGAGCGGCAGCCTGACGTCGACATCAGCGACCAAGTCGATTGATCTAAACGTAGCGGGTAAGCAGACACTCAAACTGGTGGTAACCGACGCCGGCGACGGTAACACCTGCGACCACGGCGACTGGGCAGGAGCGCGGCTGATTCCCCTCAGTGGTGCCCGAACTGCCAGTATGGAAACGAATGAGTTCTCTGCGCCGGAATCCAGTATGCACATCTACCCCGTACCTGCTCAGAGCACCCTGACGATACGGTATTATGCCCAAACGGCCGGGGAGGCAACGGTACAGTTAACGAGTATGGCAGCGTTGCCGGTAAGCCAGACGCTCCATCAGGTAACGCCGGGCGAAAACCTTATTCAGGTAGCCGTCGATCAATTGAATCGGGGCAGTTATGTACTGACACTGACCCAGAATAATCAGCGCCTGAGTCACAAAGTGATTCTGACAGAATGATAGACGGTGACTGTTGATTTGTTATCTTGTGCCATGGTGTTCTCACTGTGGCACAAGTCATTTTAGGCAATTCATACAACCGCTTCATGAATAAATTAGTCTTCACTTTCTGTTTCTGGACCGCTCTGGCCTTTGCCGCTTTTTCACAGGATCGGCTTAGCGGCAAAACATTTGCTACCCGCGCTGTGGTTATGGCCCGACACGGTATGGCCTGCACCTCGCACCCGCTATCCACCCAGGCCGCCATCGACGTGCTGCGGTCGGGTGGCAACGCAATCGATGCAGCTATTGCGGCCAACGCTATGGAAGGGTTGGTCGAACCGCACGTCAACGGAATTGGTGGCGACCTGTTCGCTATTGTCTGGGATGCGAAAACCAGGAAACTCTACGGCCTGAATGCATCCGGTCGATCGCCCTACACGCTCACCCTGGCCGAGCTTCAAAAGCGAGGGCTGAAACACATACCGTCCGATGGGCCGTTACCCGTATCGGTGCCGGGTTGTGTTGACGGTTGGTTTGAACTGCACAAGCGATTTGGGAAAACATCCATGACCAGGATCCTGTCGCACGCCATTCGCTATGCCCGCGAAGGGTATCCGGTTCACGACGAAGCGGCTTTTTACTGGCCGTCCATGATTGCCCGATTCGGTAAGTATCCGAATGTTAAAGAAATCTATGCTCCCAACGGAGCCGCCCCCAAACGGGGCGAATTATTTAAAAATCCAGCCCTGGCCAATACGCTGGAAAAAATTGCGACGGGTGGCCGGGATGCTTTCTACAAGGGCGACATCGCGCAAACCATCGACGCCTTTATGAAAAAAATGGGCGGCTTCCTGAGCGCAAAAGACCTGGCCGACCACACATCTGAATGGGTGGAACCCGTTTCGACCAACTACCGGGGCTACGACGTCTGGGAATTACCTCCCAACAGCCAGGGCATTGCGGCTTTGCAGATGCTCAACCTGCTGGAAGGCTATGATTTTTCACAAATGCCCTGGGGTAGTGCCGAGCATATTCATCGGTTCATTGAAGCGAAAAAACTGGCCTTCGAGGACCGCGCCAAGTACTACGCCGACCCGGCTTTTGCCAACATCCCCGTGAAAGAACTTGTCAGCAAATCGTACGCTGCCGAACGACGTCAACTCATTGACCTCAACCGGGCCGCCAGTCGGGTCGACGCGGGGAATCCGGCGCTTAAGCAGGGTGATACCATTTACCTGACCGTGGCCGATGAAGAGGGAAATATGGTGTCGCTCATTCAGAGTAACTACCGGGGCTTCGGTTCGGGCATGGCTCCCGATGGGTTGGGGTTCATGCTTCAGGACCGGGGTGAATTATACAGTTTGATCGACGGGCAGAACAACACGTTTGCGCCCCATAAACGTCCTTTTCAGACAATCATTCCCGCTTTTGTGACCAAAGATGGACAGCCATTTATGAGCTTTGGCGTTATGGGCGGCAGCTTTCAGCCGCTGGGCCATGTCCAGATCATCATGAACATGATCGACTTTGGCATGAACCCGCAGGAAGCTGGCGACGCTCCCCGCATCGACCACCAGGGCTCGTCAGAACCAACAGGCGAGAAAATGACCGACTCCGGGCAAATCACGCTCGAATCGGGCTACCCATACGAAACCATCCGCGACCTGATGCGCAAAGGGCATAAAGTAGGCTACGGACTCGGTGGCTACGGCGGGTATCAGGCCATTATGTACGACGCCAAAAACAAAGTCTATCATGGTGCCACCGAATCAAGAAAAGACGGGCAAGCAGCGGGGTTTTAATTGAGCAAAAAATTCAGAGCGGGCGCCCTTCCGTGACATATGTCACGGAAGGGCGCTTTGGCAGTTAATAGCTTTGTCTTAGAAACTTAAAAGCGACAAACGTCATGATGAATATATTCAAGTCAATTTTTGGGGCATCCGACACGGGAAAACTTAAGGAAGTACGGGCTCAGGGAGCCATTATTATTGACGTGCGCTCAGCCGGGGAATTTGCCGGTGGACACGCTAAAGGAGCTGTAAACATTCCATTAGATCAGCTCGACGCGAAACTCGCCCAAATCAAAAGCTACAAAAAACCGATTGTCGTATGTTGTGCGTCCGGTATGCGAAGTGCCCGCGCCAAGAGTTTGCTGGCGAGCCAGGGGGTTACCGATTTGTACGACGCTGGTGGCTGGAAGAATATTAAACTATAACTTCTGAATTATTCACCCCACCCCAACCCCTCCCCTTGAAAAAAGGAGAGACGGTCGGCCGCTGCCGGGCTTATGCTGGTTACTTTTTAGCCCGGCAGCGGCCGACCGTCTCTCCTTTTTTCAAGGGGAGGGGTTGGGGTGGGGTAGACAGCGCAAAAAAATTACCTAAGCTCTCTACAGAACTCTCCCAAACTAATCAACCTCCCGTATTCGCTAACCGCAACGACGATTTGCGGGCGATCAACTTGGTTTTCAACACGTTACTGATCGACGTGGTGTGTTCGCCGGGATTCCGGATCAGGTTAATCAATAATTCGGCGGCCGAACGACCCATTTCAAACGCAGGCTGTGCTACCGAACTCAGGGGTGGATTCATGAGGGCAGCCATAGGTAGGTCAGAAAAGCCGATTAAGGCAATCTCGTCGGGCATGGATAAGCCTGCTTCGGTAATGGCTGCATGACAGCCAATAGCAATATTATCGCTGGAAGCAAAAATACCATCTGGTCGTTCAGCTTTCGCTAACAAAACGCGGGTAGCCTCCAGGGCACTGGCAGGCGAATAGGCAGAGGAAATAACCCAATCGTCGTTGATGGGTTTTCCGTAATCCAGCAACGCAGCTCGGTAGCCATGCAATCGTCGTCGGCTGATCAACAGATGGTCGGGACCCGAAACGTGAGCAATGCGCTCACATCCCTGCTTGATCAGGTGCTCCGTGGCGGTATACGCCCCTTCAAAATCATCGACCGATACTTTGTGTGTGTCGATTTCTTCACAGATCCGATCAAAAAACACAATTGGAAATCCCCGTTCGTGTATGGTCTTAAAGTGTGAATAATCCTGGGTCGTGGTGGCAATAGAAACCAATAAACCGTCCTTGCGCCGGTTATAAATGTGTTTTACGTTCAACACCTCGCGCTCATAATCTTCGTGGCTTTGGTAGATGACGACGTGGTAACCCTGGGCAAAGGCCACATCTTCAATACCGGCAATGACGATTGCAAAAAAAGGATTGGCAATTTCCGGCACAATAACCCCAATGTCATTACTCTGGCTGCTCAGCAGGCTTAGTGCCACCGGATTTGGATTATAATCGAGTCGATGGGCTAGCTCCAGTACCCGCTTCTTGGTTTCGGCGCCAATCTCCGAGCTATCCCGCAACGCTCTGGATACCGTCGATGTCGAGATGTTCAGCTCACGGGCAATATCTTTTATAGTAATGCTTTTTGCGCCCATACCTTATCAGAATAATTATATTCTCTTAAAAACTTTGCGATTGACCAGCCAATTCAAACAAATAAAGCGGCAAGGTTCATTTTACTACTTTTCTAAGAAATAATTAAAAAATAATCTGTTTACGCAAAGGTTCCCGAAAACGATTGCGCAACTATATTCTACTTTTCCCGGCAAAGAACTTGCAAACCTTGTAATTGGGACCTAAACTTAATAGGCCACAGCAAGACGCTGTCTGACGACCTAGTTACATCATCTTGTTTTTTTACAATAATTTTCTCAATCAAACGAGGCCCTGCCAGTCACTTACTTTTCGGTTGATATCATTAACAGAAAGAACTCTGCTTACCGTATAACTAAACCCGCCTATTCTGGCGACATCCATGAAGCTATTTAGATCATCTTTTCTTTACACGTGTTCAGCACTCTTTCTGGCGCTGGCTTTCACAACAACCGTTGTAATCGCCCAAAAGCCGGTACAGCCTACCCTGGGTTCCCGGTCGGCCAAGACGTTGACACAAAACGGCTTTTCGTTTAAAGACCTGAACAAGAACGGCAAACTCGACAAATACGAAGACTGGCGATTACCGACAGAACAACGCGTCCAGGATCTGATCAGCCAGATGACTATTGAGGAAAAAGTTGGCTTCATGCTCATCAGCACCACCCGGCTGGCGGGCGATGCCTCCTTCCAGCAGGGTGCACCAAAGGCTGAAATCACCAGTGGCTTTAATGAAGAAGACCTGGTGCAGAACACGAATATGTTCACCCGGAAGCCACTCCCCTACCCCATGATGATGGCCGCCGGAACCACCAAAGGCGTGATGCTGAACCAACTGCGCCATTTCATTCTGCGGGCCAACACCTCAGCAAAGATCATGGCCGACTGGAGCAATAATTTACAGGCCCTTTGCGAAAGCTCGCGACTGGGGATTCCGGCTATTGTAGCCTCGAATCCGCGCAACCACATCACGGCCGACGCATCCGTTGGACTCAGCGTAGGCACTACGGTGTTCTCCAGATGGCCCGGCGAACTGGGTTTGTCAGCCATGCATGACCTCAAGCTCACCCACGAATTTGCTGACATTGCCCGGCAGGAATGGGCGGCTGTTGGCCTGCGAAAAGGCTACCAGTATATGGCCGATTTGGCGACAGAACCTCGTTGGGGACGCATTGAAGGTACATTTGGCGAAGACGCCGATTGGACTGCCGACATGACCCGTGAGATTGTACTAGGTTTTCAGGGACCAAAACTGGGCATCCATTCCGTAGGGTTAACGACCAAGCACTTTCCGGGTGGTGGACCGCAGGTAGAGGGCCAGGACCCCCATTTTGACTGGGGTAAAGATCAGCACTACCCCGGCAAGATGTTCGATTACCACCTCAAGCCCTTTCAGGCAGCTATTGATGCGGGCACCTCGGCTATTATGCCCTACTACGCCAAACCCATCGGCACGAAATACGAAGAGGTAGCCTTTGCCTATAACAAAGCAATCATTAAGGATTTACTTCGCGATAAAATGGGTTTTCAGGGCATCATTAATTCCGATACCGGCCCTATCGAGATGATGCCCTGGGGCGTTGAACAGCTCTCCATTCTGGAACGCTATCAGAAAGCCATCGACTGTGGTGTCGACCTGTTCTCCGGCTCCGGCGACCCCTCTCTTTTGCTTGAAACGGTAAAAAAGGGACTCGTTTCCGAGAAGCGAATCAACGAATCCATAGCCCGTTTGCTTCGCGAAAAATTTGCGTTGGGTCTGTTTGAAAACCCCTACGTCGATGCTGAGATCGCCCAGAAAATGGTTGGCAAACCAGAATTCCAGCAGCGGGCTGATCTGGCCATGCGGAAATCCATTGTGCTGTTGCGCAACTCGGCCAATGTCCTGCCGCTGGCTCCTAAAACGAAAGTGTACATGGAGTCTTATTTCGATAATGGACGATCAAAAGAGCCGGTAACTGTGCTAAAGCCTACCACCCATACCGGAAATCTTCAGTTTGTCGATACTAAAGACGAAGCGGATGTGGTTGTTGTTTGGCTAATGCCCAATGGCGGTAGTTTGTTTGCCTCCAACGGCAGCCCCATTGAACTCCAGCTTTCCAAAAACAAGGTCGATGTGGCGCATATCAATGCGCTAACGAGTCAAAAGCCAACCGTATTATTGATCAACTATACAAGTCCCTGGGTGATTGACGAGATCGACAACGCAAACCTTAAGACTGTACTGGCTACCTTTGGCACCACAACCGATGCCGTGCTGGATGTGTTGAGTGGCGCATTTAATCCGACGGGCAAAATGCCGTTTACAACCCCCGTTTCCAGGCAGGCCGTACTCGACAATCAATCCGATGTGCCGGGCCATATGAAACCAAAAGGGTATGCGCTTTTCACGTTCGGCGATGGTTTAAGCTATAAAAAATAAATTTATCAATGGCATTAGAACAAACATGGCGGTGGTTCGGACCTAATGACCCCGTTAGCCTGGCCGATGTACGACAGGCGGGTGCAACGGGTATTGTATCAGCCCTGCACCACATTCCCAATGGGAAAGTCTGGACGGTTGACGAAATAAAACAACGCAAATCCATCATCGAACAGGCTGGCTTAAGCTGGTCGGTGGTGGAGAGCATCCCGGTACACGAAGACATCAAAAAACGGTCGGGTAATTTTAAACAGTACATCGACACCTATAAGGAATGCCTGGTCAATCTGGCGGCTGTTGGCATCGACACCGTTTGCTACAATTTCATGCCGGTGCTCGACTGGACGCGTACCGACCTCGACTTTCGGCTCCCCGACGGCTCCACGGCCCTGCGGTTTGACACAACCGAGTTTTGCGCCTTTGAGGTGTACATCCTGAATCGGCCGGGTGCCGAAAAGAGTTACGCACAGACCCAATTAACGCAGGCCAAACACTGGCTCGACAGGGCTACTGAAGCCGACGTTCAACGCCTGACGCGCAACATCATTGCCGGGTTACCGGGCAGCGAAGAGAGTTTTACCCTGGCAGCCTTTGCCGACGTTCTGGCCAGTTACGACCGGATAGACGATGCGGCTCTGCGTGCGAATCTGTACACCTTTTTACAAGAAATCACACCCGTAGCCGAAGATGCGGGCATCAAACTGGCTATTCACCCCGACGATCCGCCATTCCCGATTCTGGGTCTGCCCCGTGTCGTCAGTACCGAAGCGGATGCCCGCCAGCTTCTGGCTGCCTATGAAAGCAGGCATAATGGGCTTTGTTTCTGTACAGGTAGTTATGGCGTTCGTGCCGATAATGACCTCGTCGGCATGGTGGAACGACTTGGCGACCGGATCAACTTTATACACCTGCGAGCCACCCAGCGCGATGCCGAAGGTAATTTCCATGAAGCTGACCATCTGTCGGGTGATGTTGATATGTATGGTGTGATGAAGGCTCTGTTGATTGAACAACACCGCCGGAAAGCAGAAAGCCGCCCCGATTACCGTCTACCCTTCCGCCCCGACCACGGGCACCGGATGCTTGACGACCTGCTCCCCGGCAAAAAAACGAACCCCGGCTACACGGCCATTGGTCGCCTGCGGGGACTGGCCGAATTGCGGGGGCTTGAATTGGGCATCGAACGAAGTTTATTTTAACAGGTTTATTTATTTGACAGGATTACAGCCGAACATCGGCCCGGCTGTAATCCTGTCAAATAAATAAACCTGTCTACCTCTTGATAATAATATAGTTAGGCAAATGTAATCTGATAGAGGTAACTTGCCGATCTGCTTAATGGTCGCGATTGAGTCGGACCGTGTTTTCGTTGATCACATCCAGCGGGCGAAAGTGCTTTTGTTCCCTGACGATTATCTTTTCTACGGTGTTGTATCCCGTCTTATTAATGACAGCGTTCCTGGGGAAGCGCTGTGGGCTGCTACAAGTCCCATAATTACTTCCTTGACATACTCTTCTTTTGTTTTGGCCTGCAACGCATAGGTAAACAGTTTCTGATTACCGAGCGTATCCGTTGTTTCTTTCTTATGTTTTCCCGCAAGCAGAACCGGCTCCGTGACCTGGATAAACAAACATATCGTTGGGAAGCGGCTATATTTTAGTATGTAGGCTATCGTACAAATAACCCGCCAGATCTTAGAGGGTAAAGTCAGTTGGAATAACTAGATCCGGGCGGCTTACATCGCCGATAAAGAGTGTATCGCCCGTAAACATGGTGGTCTCTTTGCCGTTTGACCGGAAGATCCATAGGCGCCGACATAAAATGGGTATGGAGGTGCGTTTCAAATACGTATTTGATCTGATCCTTGTCGGCTATAGCTCGGTCAATCAACGGCTTCGTTTCGCGCAGTAGATCAATGATAGCGACCTCATCCTGTCTCTTTTCTTGACTTTCATCACACACAGGCCTACTATTTACCCTTCTATTGTATATTTGAGCGTTCATAGTTTACTAAATAGTAAACTATGAACGGCTTTAAATATATCCCACCGATCAACTTTCTTCCGTTCAATTGAAAAAGTCCTTCCGTGCGCGTCCTTATGTTGGCTATTTAGTCTTTTCCTTACTGGTTGTGTTCCATATACTGCTCGTTTACCGTCTGTCGGTTAATATGCCTTATATCGATGATTATACCTTTCTCGTTGATCTTCTCCATTTACAGGCCATCCCATTCAGCCTCACAGAAATAGCTAAAACTATCTTCACTCCACATGGCCCACACCTGGAGCATATGATTGTTTTCGGACGTCTTGCAGCCATTCTGGACTATTTCATTGAAGGTGAATTAAATTTCAGATCTCTGTTTTTTATAGGGAATACTACGCTATTTTTTACAGCACTTCTTCTATATTATATTGCTCGTCACGCAGGCTTATCTATTGTACATATTTTACCGGTAGCCTTTTTATTATTTCAACCTCAATATTATGAAAATACAACGACCTGGGCTATTTGTGCACTTCAGCATGTACCTGCTCTTTTCTTTGCATTCCTGACATTTTATTTACTCGCTCAACAGTCGACACTATTATTCATAGTAAGTTTTCCCACAGCTTTTTTAGGGACATTTTCAAATGGCAATGGTTTAGCCGTATTAGCCACTGGTTTTATTTTATTGTTAATTAACCAGAGCTATAGACGGTTATTTATTTGGAGTCTGTTTTCGTTGGTATCCTACTGTATGTACTATACGTGTACACACGTAAATCAACCACCATCTGAAGCTATAAATATCTTGCATCCATTGAGGGTATTGGGTGGATTTTTTCTAATGAATGGATCAATAGGGATTTTATATACTCGGTCTCTTTTAATTCTAAGTTTGCTCGGTCTGTTATTTACAATACTATTTGCTATAGTGGCTGGCTTTACTGTCATTCGATTACCAGGCTTTGCTTTTTTAGCGCATCGTTTGCCGCTTGTTGTACAACGGCGTATTACTATATGGTTTGCATCAACTCCTAAAACCATTTCGTTACCCCTTATAGGTTTTTATATTTATTTGATTAGTAGCCTATTAGGGATTTCTTTCGCTCGAAGTATGGGGTGGCATTATGGCTTGTTGGTTCCTAGATTCCTTTGGTTTACAACGGTGTTTGTCATTGTAGGCTATCTGATGGTTATGGCCCTGTTAAAACCCGTTTATCGATCCACGGTTGGAAATTTTGCTTTATTCGTAAGCCTGTTTTTTTGTGTCAGTTCCTACTGGTTAAATTATGGAGAGATTGTTACCATTCACAAATCGCTTCTTAGTGATCTACATAATTGGAGGGAGAATGAATTACTAATCACAATGCCGCCAGATACACGCCATTTAGATAAATTTTACGGAGAAACGCTTGACAGGGCCATCAAAAAAGGGATTTATCATTTACCGGATTCTGAATTTGAAACAGCTATTAAAAACACGGCAATAAAAGCAAACAAAGCCGTTGAGTTAATGGAAAGAGACAGCGTTTTTAATCAGTCTGAACGCACACACGACCGCCTTACGTTCTCCCCGACCGCCTTGCCATTCCCTACTCCTTTTGTAGATGGAAGCTATTTATTATTAGCCTCTGATCAACATACATATGTTTGGCCAATTGACCAAAGTCTTAAAAAAACAGCTCATTTTCTGGTCAATGGAGGCCCTGCTCTGACAGGTAATATGGCTACCGTATTTACCGATATGCTACCAGCTGCTTCGTATCGAGTAGGTGTTATATACCGTATTCAGGATAAATGGCAAGTTTCCTATTCATCACAGGCCATAACTGTTAAACAATACATCGCTTCAGAAAAACTGAACACCAGCGACAAACAAAAAACAACTAAACCCCCAATAGCCCTGCCAAATTCACAAGCTGGCAATCACGGTTAGAGTATGATGCACGTATATAACTGAGCGTTACTGTTTATCATAAAAGACTGACACATGCTCGTTTCCTACCTGAAGAATAGTTTGAGCTTATTTGTTTACTACGGATGAGTAAAACAAAAAGGCCGGAAGAAAGTCTCCCGGCCTTTTTAGCTGTCTAATCTACAACCAACAAAATAGAAAAATTTAAGATCTTACTCCATCACCATCTCTGTATGAGCGGGTGCTTCAATTTTCTTACCAATAAACAGCAGCAACAGCGGCACACAGATCAGGAAGAAACCACCGATAACCAGAAAGGAGTCAGCATAGGTCATCACCAACGCCTGTCTCATCATAGTGCCCTGCATAAGCCCGTAAGCTTTGCCTGTAGCCGCCACAAGCGCGTCGCCTTTTGAGAGAAACAATCCGGTAAATTGCTTGATCCGTTCGACCGACAGCGGGTTATAAATCGAGATGTTATCGCCCAGTCGCGACGCATGAAACATGGTTCGGGTCGAAATATAGGTTGTCATGATGGCCGTTCCGAAGGTACCGCCCAACTGCCGGATCATACCCGTAAGGGCTGAACCCTGTGGAATTTCGATGTTCTTTAAATCAGCCAGCGTAACGGTTGTTAGCGGGATAAAAATCAATCCCATGCCAATTCCCCGAATGATGAGCGGCCAGAAGAAATAATCCGGGCCAGCGGCCAGACTAATCGCCGACAGATCGAAACAGAAGCCGAAGAACAGCAGGAAGCCAATACCCGCATACCACACCGGAGAGATATAGTTTTTACTCATCAATCCACCGACAACAGGCATCATTAAGCCTGTGGCAATCGAACCCGGCATGAGCAATAAACCTGTCTGGCTGGCGGTGAATCCCAGAATGGTCTGACAGAAAACCGGAATGATGAAGACCGATGCAAACAGACCGAAACCGAGGATAAAATTGAACAGAGTGCCCACTGCAAACCGGCGCTGCAATAGCAACCGCAAATCCAGTATGGGTATTTTGACCGACAACTGCCGCCAGATAAACCCAACCATTCCGACACCAGCCGCGATGGACATACCCACGATGAAGCTCGAATCGAACCAGTCTTTCTCTTCTCCTTTTTCCAGGATAATCTGTAAACCACCGATACCCATGATTAGCAGTATAAGCGCCAGCCAGTCCATTTTACCAGCCGCCATCTTCTCGGCGGGTTCCTTGATGTAGGTGTACGTCAGGAAGGTAGCCAGAATACCAAAAGGAATATTGATGTAAAATACCCAGTTCCACGACAGGTTGTCGGTGATGAATCCACCCAGCGTAGGGCCAATGGAGGGACCAATAATTACGCCCAGGCCAAAAATGGCGTTGGCAATACCCAAGTCTTCTTTTGGGAATGTCTGAATCAGAATAGACTGGGCAGTCGTTAGCAGACCTCCCCCACCAATACCCTGCACCACCCGGAAAAAGACCAGTTCCCAGACGTTTGTTGAGGTACCGCAGAATACGGAGGCTATCGTAAATAAAATGATGGAAGCGGCAAAGTAATTCCGCCGACCCAACTTGGCCGTCAGCCAGCCCGACATCGTAATCATAACGGCACTGGCAGCTGCATACCCCGTAACGACCCAGCTAATATCGCCGAGCGACGCGCCGAGGTTCCCCATCATCTGGTTCAGGGTCACGTTTACAATCGACGAGTCGATGGTTTGCAGCAGGGCGGCCGTCGTCACCGTCAGCACGACGATCCATTTATCAAAACCTAGTTTTTTCATGAAGTTGGTAGTTTTCGATATTCGGTATTCGGTTTACGGTGTGTCCATGATGTCGGGCCGGGTGGCCGGTGCCACAGATTACCGTAAACTAAACACCGAAAACCACTCCTATTTCTGCAAATCCACGGCTACGGTTGCGCTCATGCCGGGGCGGAGTCTGGCGTAGAGCGGGCTGTTTTTATCCAGTTCGATCCGAACCGGCACACGTTGAACCACTTTCACGTAGTTACCGGTGGCATTGTCGGGAGGAAGCAGGGTGAATTTGGCCCCCGTAGCACCGGCAAATGAACCCACGTGCCCAACCAGTTTATTTCCTTCGAAAGCGTCTACATCAATATCGACCGTTTGGCCGGGCTGCATTTGCTTCAATTGCGTTTCTTTGAAGTTAGCTGTAACCCAAAGGCTGGTATTGCCAACAATCGAACATAAGGCCTGACCGGGTTGAACCAGTTGGCCAATTTGAACGGCCCGTTTCGATACCACACCCGACACCGGAGCCCGTACAACTGTGTATGAGAGTTGCAGGTTTGCCAAATCCAGGTCTGTCTGACGTTGTTTGATAGCGGCCTGCGCAACAGAAATCTGTCCTTCGGTGGCCCGGCGTTGTGAACTTGTCACACCCGTTTGCGTACCGGCGGCAGCTACCTGCGCCTGAGCCGTTTGCAACTGTGCCTGAGCCGCCTGTACCTGCGCCTGAGCGGCATCCCGTTCGGCTTGCACCGCATCGAACTGTTGCTGAGGAACCGTTTTTTCGGCCAGCAGGCGGCTATACCGGTCAAAATCCTGACTGGCTTTGCGGGCACGTGCCTGCGCTGCGGCTAAATTAGCCTGTGCGGTAGCGACCTGATTCCGAGCCGTTAACACACTCGCCTGTGAACTCTGAATCGTAGCCGATGCGACGTTAACCTGCGAACGGGACACTCCAGCAGCAGCCATTGCACTTTGCAGTGCGGCTTCGGCCTGCGCTACCCGAATTTTGTAATCGGCATCGTCGAGAACCACCAGCGTATCGCCTTCTTTCACAAACTGGTTATCGGTAAACTTGATGGCTTTCACATACCCACCGGCTTTCGGAATTACCGGGTTCACATCGCCGTCGATCTGCGCATCATCTGTTGTTTCGTGACGTTGCAGGTAGCGGAATTCGCTATACCCAAAAAAGAGAGCAATGACCAGGACAATGACGCCCCCTACGCGGAATAAAGTTTTCTTGTTCATGATTTTTCAGCAAAAAGGATGACCAATGTATAATGCATGATTAAAAATGCTAACAGGTTACGATAAGCTATACCCTTATTATTCATTTTACATTAGCCATTATACATTGATCATTATTCATTAATTAATTGAGGTTATGGCCAGTGGCTTTTAGCAGACGTTGATACGCTAATTGTGCATCCACAGTGGCATTGATCACATTGAGTTGCGCCTGGAGCAGGAAGCTATTGGCCTCCAGAAAATCCGTCGAACCAACCAGTCCATTACGAAAACGGGATTCGGTCAGGCGGTAGTTTTCCTGCGCCTGTCCCACAGCAGTGCGGATAACGTTCTGCTGTTCCAGTGCCAGTTGATAATTATTATAAGCCGTTACCACCTCGCTCCGAATCTGATCGGCTTGTTGCTGGCCTTGCAGATCGGCCTGATCGATAGCCGTTTTGGCCGTGTTCAGTTTACCCTTCATGTTGTAGAGAGAGCCGATGTTATAGCTCAACGCCAGCCCTACATTCCAGGCACTGATAAAGGAACCGCCTTCGGGAATAATCCGGGCCGTTGGGTTGATGTAGTTATACCCGACCGAGGCCCCCAGATGAGGGTACATGACACTTTTCGTGTTCCGCAGCATAGCCTCGGCCGACTGCACACGCAGCGCGTTGGCCTGAACTTCGGGACGGCTTTGCAGGGCCTGCCCCAGGAAATTGCTCAGGGGTTCGGCTGTAGCCACCGGGTTAGTCAGGGTTGTGTCAACTGTAATGGCCTGATCTTCGGGTAAGCCCAGCAGCAGATTGAAATTATACAGAGCCGTTTGACGGGCTTTCTCCACCTGCAGGCGGCTTAGCTGAAGATTGTTGCGCTGTAACTGAATTTTCAGTACTTCATTGGCGGTTACCACGCCTTCTTTCTGAAGATTCTGAGCTTCCCGTTCCTGCTCGTCGAACTGTTTGATATTCTGATCGATAACGCTCGTTGACCGGATCAGTTTGACGATGTTGTAATAGGCGTCGGTAACGGTATAGACTAGTTCAGAGCGGTTGCGTTGTGCATCCAGGTGACTGGCTTTAGCCAATAAACTCGCCGATAGTTCGGCTGATTTTTCGGCAAAGGCACCGAATATCTCTTTACTGATTGTAGCGCCCCCGATCATGGCATTGAAGGCTCCTGCCGGAATCGTCAGCAATGCTTTTCCATCGCTCCCCTGCCCAAATGAGACCGGACCGGTCAGGCTATAGCGTGAATAGGCCAGCGATGCATTTGCCTGTGGCAAGCTACGATCTCTGGCTTCCTGCGAGCGGGCTTCGGCCGCCAGCGTTCTTGAGTCGGCCAGTTTAATACCCTTGTTATTTTGTAAGGCCCGTTGAACAGCCTGATCCAAAGGCAGTACAGATGGTGTCGGCTGAGCATTTATGAAGCCCAGACCCAGCAACCACAAGCCAGCCCCGATTATATACTTTTTCATTTTACTGATTGATTTCTGATTTTTTCCAGGAGTGTATTCATTGTGCGTACTTCCTCGTCCGTCAAATGGCTTACTATAGACTCAAAATTTTTAAATTCTGCGGCCACAGCTTCCATAAATCGATAGGACTCATCGGTAAGCCGCAGATTAACTTTCCGGCGATTCTGCTGATCGACCTCGCGAACGATCAGATTTTTTGCCACCAGTCGGTCCGTAAGCCGGGTCATGTCCGAGTTTATATCCGTCATTTTTTCTTTCAACTCCCCAGCAGTCAAACTGTTAGGATAGACTTCTGAGAGACGACGCAGCGTGATATACTGTTGAACCGACAAATCAAACGGTGCTAGCTTTTGTCCAAAATAGTTGAAGATATAGCCATCTGTTTGGTGCAGATTTTTAATTAGCCGGTGATATTGATTTATAGATGGCGTTTCCATGTCTGTTAGGGCGTGTCAAAGGTATAACCAATACTTGTTTAAACAAATTTCGTTTAAACGATAAAATATCAGCGAAATCTGGCCGCTTTTTCCTATCAGATGCAGATCGACTTTATTTAATACAACAAAATCGCTTTATTAAAATAGTACAAATTCCTTTTATATACTAAACTATCAGGTTTATTCACTTCAGCCTTATCTGGTTAATCTATTTTTTAATCAAATTTTAATCAATTACTCCCTCTTAGCTTTCCGCTTAAAAATAAAACCGTCCCATTGAACAGATTGGAACGGTTGTGCTAACACAAACAGGATCTTACTCAACCCGTATGGTTGTCCTAAACTGCCTCTGGTTGTTTAAACCGAAGGCAAATAGGTAACGACTTAATTAGCCGCTCAGCTTAATTAGCCGCTCAGCGGCTCGAACAGTCAGAGGCAGTTTGGGACAAATAGCCAACTAAGCATTCGCAATTTTCACCGACGTTATGATCAATGAGCCTGCCACTAAAGGTTTCCAGCCGCTGTCTTATTCATCAACAACTCCGAATCTTTTAGGACAACAAAATGATAGCTCGAAGGGGTATGCGTCTGGAAACTCTGAATATCCGAAATCCAGTGATTTTCCGTAACAAACTGAAGAATATGCTCCTCCCCCGCTTCTTCGACGGTAAAGGAACGCAGACAGCCTTTGTTTACAAAAGCCGTTTACTCGCCCCCATCTGAAGAAAATACTACCGACGCCGAAGTTTTTAGGAATAAGTTAGATTTTGACATGCGCCTGCTCATTCCTACTCAGGATAACGTTCGGCTGAATATGCTGGAATAACAAATCGATCATGAGCGACTTCAGTGAAGCTTTTTTGGACAGGATTAACAGGGTTTTTTACCGTAAATCCTGTCCAAAAATAAAACAGCGCAAACAGGAAAAGACCCCACTGCTGAGGTCTTTCCTGTTTGTCAATTAATTAACTTACTTGATCTCGCCCACCATATCTTCCGGTTTCACCCATTCGTTGAACTCCTCTTCGGTCAGGTAACCGAGCTGGAGGGCCGTTTCTTTTAGCGTTGACCCGTTTTTGTGGGCTGTCTGGGCGATCTCTGCGGCTTTATAGTACCCGATTTTGGTGTTCAGGGCCGTAACGAGCATCAGCGACGAATCGACGTGCTTTTTGATGTTCGCTTCGATAGGTTCGATGCCTTCAGCACACTTGTCATTGAACGACACACAAACGTCGCCGATGAGCCGGGCCGAATGCAGGAAGTTGAAGATCATGACCGGCTTGAACACGTTCAGTTCAAAATGGCCGCTCATGCCGCCAATGTTGATCGCTACGTCGTTACCCATCACCTGTGCGGCTACCATAGTCATGGCTTCGCATTGGGTTGGATTTACTTTGCCCGGCATGATCGACGAGCCCGGTTCATTATCAGGAATATGCAGTTCGCCGATACCCGCGCGTGGGCCGCTCGACAGCATCCGAATGTCATTACCGATTTTCATCAGGCTGGCCGCAACAGTCTTCAGGGCACCGTGGGCTTCTACAATGGCATCGTGCGCGGCCAGGGCCTCAAACTTGTTTTCCGCCGTTACGAACGGTAAGCCTGTTACCGTGGCAATATGTTTGGCTACGTTTTCCGAATAGTTGGGGGGCGTATTGATCCCCGTACCTACGGCGGTTCCGCCCAGCGCCAATTCGCTCAGGTGCGCCAGCGAGTTATTGATGGCTCGCAAACCGTGGTCGAGCTGCGACACATAGCCCGAAAACTCCTGACCTACCGTCAAGGGCGTAGCGTCCATGAAGTGCGTCCGGCCGATTTTAACGATATGCATAAACTGTTTCGCCTTGGCGGCCAGTGTATCGCGCAGTTTCGTGATACCCGGGATCGTTACGTCGAGCAGGATTTTATAGGCCGCAATGTGCATGGCCGTCGGGAACGTATCGTTCGACGACTGCGACTTGTTGACATCGTCATTGGGGTGCAGAAACTTCTTCTCGTCGCTGAGTTGACCACCCTGCAACACGTGGCCGCGATAGGCAACTACTTCATTGACGTTCATGTTCGACTGCGTACCCGAACCCGTTTGCCAGACAACCAGCGGAAACTGATCGTCCAGTTTACCGTCCAGAATCTCGTCGCAGGCCTGCCCGATCAGGTCGCTTTTTTCCTGCGACAGTACGCCCGCGTCGAGGTTGGTCAGG
>CAXTJJ010000007.1:0-31398 GCA_964244155.1 uncultured Spirosoma sp. | reverse complement strand
AGCCCGGACCCCACCAAATGCACTAGCGAAAGCGCAAAGTCAATTTACACTGGTAATCCTACAAGAAAGTGAGGTACGGAAATGGGCAATACAAAGGCTTGTCACGCCGGACCATCGGAACAGTGATTTTACTATCTGCCGAATCGAATCAGAAGATTTACGTGCTCACGTGTATGTAATTTTCTACCCAGGGCAGGCAGGGAAGTGATCTAAATGCCGGCCGGGATGTAAGACTTAGTTTCGGTAATTGGTCTGATAAAAAATCTCTACCAATGACAGAATCGCATTACGCTCCTTCGATTCGGGTGAGGAAGGTGCATTCAGGAACGAAAGCTCATTCTTCAAATGGTCAAATTCAAGGGCCGATACAGTTTTATAGCCCATTGACCAATCTGAAAACGATCGTTGTTCAATTGGATAGCTATATAATTTAATGACTTGTGTATGCTGGGGGTCTCGTCGAATCACTTCATATAAGGCTTTTACGCGCTCTTCCACTCCTTCCAGCACCTGAATGATGTTGCCATTGAAATAGAGTAAAATACCCGTTATATCCATAGTCTGATTATTTTTTTGACTTTGTTGAAGAATGCGTGCCAAATCCTGGTCGGACAATAGCCCCTTTGACGAACTAAGGTAGACAATACAGTAGTCCATAATAGTATATGAATAAAGTATATAGTAGAAAGTTGATTAATGAAAAGTGCCCGTTGTTAGTTACCCATACAAGGTGGCAAGTAAACCCTAAAATTAGTCATGTTACTGATATAAAAAAAAGTAAATTCCTTGTTTATAGTATAACCAAGGAATAGCAAAAATTCTTCCATCCCTTTTTCGCTTCGCATTGAATAGTCCGAAAGAAAAAGGAAGCTGTGGAGCTTGCCAAAAATTTCTCTGAACTGCGGAATCATATCATCGCCCCCGCCAGCTTCAAAACGACTGGAAAAAGCCCGTCCTCCATCTGCTGTTAATGAAGAAACTCATTAGGAGAAACGACTCGAAAGGCTTTTTTTTCAACCAATGACACGCCACGTTTACCGGTAGGACTGCGTTTGTTGAACGAATCGATAATGCCCCTGCGGAACGAGTTTATGAGGAATCCATTATTTTTGACTATGGCCACTCAGAAACAACGAGAACTACTATTTAATAAGTACGGAGGAAAATGTGCCTATTGCGGCTGCGAGCTGGTCAAGGGCTGGCACATCGATGAACTGGAACCCATACGGCGTAATAAAAAGTGGGACCGCAAAAAACGAAAATGGGTATATGATGGCACCTGTAAACACCCGGATCGGCTTCATATTGACAATCAGATGCCTGCCTGTGCCAGTTGTAACATTAACAAGCATGCTATGTCTTTGGAGGAGTTCAGGCGCCTTGTGGGTGGCTTTCTCACTTCGCTCAATCGGGATTCGGTTCAGTATCGGGTAGCCAAACGGTATGGATTTATCCATGAAGTCAGTAAGCCCGTTGTCTTCTATTTTGAATCGTACCAGGAGGTCACTCCGTAAATACAATTCAGTTTAAGCGGGCAGCAGGCTACAGATTTTACACGTTTAGCCTTTATAAATAAAATACAAAATTAAAAACAACGAATATCCTTTGATTTACTTTAGAATGGCGAATTAATGACTACTTCTTATTGTTTTTTTATAGAGAATTGGGGTGTAACATTACCTGATTTTCAGGCTGAATAATGTTGGAAATTTTTGTTGGTGATGTGGTGTATTATGCTACGGCTGACGGGACGTTAGCGAAAGACAAGATTAAAGCCATTTGTAGTACGAAAGTTAAGGGTAGAAGCAGGCATATCTATACCCTTTATAATGGACTAAGTAAACTGGAAGGCGACTTATTTTTAAGCCTGAAGCGAGCCCAGGCCCATTTTGAGCGATGTAAGATTGAGGTTTATATACCGAAAGGTTTCGAAACCGATTAATCACCTCCCCCACCTGTCTACAGCGTGGGGCTTTTTTTGTCCTTCCAGCCAAAAGCTACTGGACTATCAAACGTCTTTTTAGCAAACGTAAAAAGCTATACCAGCCATCTGGCTCATTGACCGATGAGATGATGAACTGGTCGTGGCGGATAAGGTTCTGATCAGGCATTTAGCTAAAGAAATAACTTTTTTTCATCCCCTGCGTTTAGTCAAGCAAACCAACTAACACCTTATGAAAAAGCTACTTCAAGCGGTCGCACTTGGCTTACTCATAGCCGGTACGGCATGCGCACAGGGAGTTACCAAACAAGAGGCCGTCAAAACAACCAAGATGGCTCAGAAAAACGCCAAGCAACTTCAGAAAGAGGCCAAACAATCGGGAAGCCCATCGGCTCAGAAAGAGGCTGATAAAACGCTGGACGCTGCTAAACGAGCGGAGAAACAGGCCAAAAAGAATACCAATTAACGCGAATGCGTCTGGGTTCTTAACTCCGTTCAGAGCAGCGCTCCTGGTTGTCAGGTCACTCGAATGAGTCAAGGAATGCAAAACGAAAGAGCGTGTGTCCATACGGTACACGCTCTTTCGTTTTTACCGATTGTTATGGAGCGCCCTCAACTTGCCCGAATAGATGATTCAGCTCTACCGGAGACCCGGCCTCCGGCTAACAATACGAGAGCGACTAAAACCTTTGACCGAACAAGGTGTTAGCGTATCTGTATAAAAACGTACATCCGCATGGCTACTAAAACGGATTCTTCGAGCGACAAGCCCAAACCCAGCCGCTCCAAAAAGCAACCTGACAATTACGATAAGCCTGAACTGCGCCAGAGCCTAAAGGAGCAGATCAAAGCGGACGGCAAAGGCGGCAAACCCGGCCAGTGGAGTGCTCGCAAAGCGCAGCTGCTAAGCCATGAATACCAGAAAGCCGGGGGTGGCTACCTCAACGATCACCGGACTGAAGAGCAGCAACACCTCTCCGACTGGACCGACCAGGCGTGGCAGACCTCCGATGGCAAACCCGCCGAGCGGGAGGGCGGCACCACGCGTTACCTGCCCAAAGAGGCCTGGGATGAGCTTTCGCCTACCGAGAAAAAAGCGACCAACGTTAAAAAGCAGACAGGTTCCAAGCAGGGTAAGCAATTTGTGGCTAATACGGAAAAGGCAAAAACGGCCCGCAAAAAAGCCCAGGAATAAAACAGTGATCTGTTGTATCGTTTGAATTACCTTAAGGCGAACCCTAAAAATGTGCATCATCCTCCCAGGAGATGTACGTTCGCCCGGTATGCTCCAGCATTGATCAGCCTCTTGACTGACTATTGACAATAGTTAGAAATTCATCAGGCCGATGGATTTATTGAATGCTCCAGTCCTCATTTGCGCAGCGCGCATTTCTGAGCAGGACGACCAAGGACAACAAATTGGTTGATTTAAATCATGTGATTTAGTCGATAATGAAGGTTCTTTTGCCTCAGTACTTGCTTCTGCTCACATCCTGTTTCCATTCTCAGCCAGGTTCCAACTGGCTTATCTATTTCCGAACGTTGCGACAGTACAGGTGAGAAGCGAACCGGTTTCTTACCTGTGCCGTCGGCTGTAACTATTGACTGGTCTGCTTGTCGTAAGATCAACTGCGGGAAGAATCATGACTGTATACAAGGAAATATAACCTGCTTATACAACCTCTCCTGGCAGTCTGGTGTGTGACCATTCGGCACAATTCTATACTAAAGGTAAGTAAAAAAGAATTAGTCTGTTTACCGTTATGTATAGGTCGCCAGGCAGAAGTGCTGGCAGGTATATCGACCCAAACTACCCATATACGCTTAACCCTCTCTCATGAAAACTATCCTACTCATCGAAGACAATGACTCTATCCGCGAGACGACAGCAGAAATTCTGGAGTTGGCAGGCTATCGAGTTCATAAAGCCGAAAATGGCAAAATGGGTGTGGAACAAGCGTTGGCACATAAACCGGATCTGGTCATCTGCGACATTATGATGCCGGTACTGGATGGGTATGGGGTCATGCACATCTTTACTAAAAATCCACAGCTTACCGGCATCCCTTTCATCTTTTTGACCGCGAAGGCTGAGCGGGCCGACGTAAGAAAAGGCATGGAACTTGGCGCAGACGATTATTTAACCAAGCCTTTTGAAGAATCTGAACTCCTGAGTGCTATTGAAGGACGAATCAACAGGTTCACGCAGGTCAAGGCCGACGCTACCCTCGAAAAAAATGCACTGAACCAGTTTCTGAATGAAGCTTCTCAAAAACACAACCTGCAAGACCTGTCGACCAACCATAAACCCCACCATGTGCGTAAAAAGCAGGTAATCTATTCGGAAGGCGATGAGCCTACCCGACTGTTTTTTCTTCAGTCCGGACGCGTCAAAACCGTTCGCACAACCGCCGATGGCAAAGAATTAATTACAGGTCTGTACCAGACAGGCGATTTCTTCGGCTACTATGCGCTGCTCAACGATCAGGATTATACAGACTCGGCCGTGGCTCTGGACAATGCTGAACTGATTTATATCCCTAAAGCTGATTTTCAACAATTGCTTTTGAGTAATAAGGATGTGAGTCAACAATTTATCAAACTATTGGCTGGCCGCATGAGCGAACGAGAGGATCAGTTGCTGGGTATGGCCTATCATTCACTCCGGCGCCGGGTAGCTGACCAATTGCTTCGCCTGCATGATCAACGGCCCGATGATGTGATTCATCTGTTGCGCGACGACTTAGCTGCCCTGATTGGAACGGCCAGCGAATCGGTTGTTCGGACATTGAGCGAATTCAAGCAGGCAGGTTTCATTGATCTTCTGGCCTCGGGCGGTATTCAGGTGCTACAACCCGATAAACTACGCAATGCCAAGTGGTAAGCTCGTCTTCTTAGCGTAAAGCATGTCCTTTCCTGGCAGGGAATTTTAGACCAAAAGCCACACCACGTAGAACGGTTCGATTATGGTAAAGCAAGAACAAGACCTGAATTATCGGGCCTTATTTGAATCAGCACCCGGCTTATTTCTTGCCCTATTGCCTGATTTAACCATTGTTGCCGTGAGTGATGCCTATGCAAGTGCCACACTCACCAGGCGCGAGGAGATTACGGGCCGCTACTTATTTGATGTCTTCCCCGACAATCCGGACGACCCAAACACCGATTCAGTTTCGCGCCTGAGTGCGTCTCTGGCCTATGTGCTCGAAAACAAAGAAGCACACACAATGCCCGTTCAGCGGTATGACATCCGAAAACCGGATGGAACCTTCGAAGAAAGATACTGGAGCCCGGTAAATAAGCCTGTTCTCGATACTCAAAACAACCTGATTTATATCATACACCGGGTAGAAGATGTAACAGATTTTGTACAACTGCAAAAAGAGCATACGGAAAAGAAAAAAATTGCCGAAGCACTGCGTATGCAGTCACTTACGCTGGAAGTAGAATTATACAACCGTTCGCAGGAGATTTCTAAACTGAACGAAATTCTTGAACAGCGTATTCGGGACCGGACTGTTCAGTTGAGCAGTGTAACTAAAGACATTTTTGATTACAAGTATGTGCTTGATGCAGCAGCCATAATAAGCATAACGGATCAGTCTGGGATTATTCAGCACGTAAATGACAACTTCTGCCGACTATCAGGGTATATGAAAGAAGAATTGATCGGGCAGGATCATTCAATCATAAGCTCAGGCCACCATTCAAAAGAGTTTATGCGTACTATATGGGATACAATTATCCTTGGTGAAATATGGAAAGGTGAAATAAAAAATAAGTCAAAAGATGGTACTTATTTCTGGACGGATACAATTATAATTCCTTTTCTTAATGAACAGGGTTTACCCCTGAAATACCTCGCCATTCGATCAGACATTACGCAGCGGATACAGTTTCTCGAAGAACTTACGGCCAGTGAGGAGCGCTATAGAACAATTTACGAAAACACAATCGTAGCCTTATTTACAATGGACTTAAAAAAGGTAAAGGCAATCGATGTAAATGATGTAGGGGTAGCTCTGTTTGGCTATAGTTCCAGGGAAAGTTTCCTGAGCCGTTTTGATCCTAAATTTCACATTCTAAACCTACACGAAAAAGCTAAGGGAGTTGATGAACTCATCAAACATGGTGAGATCATCGACCAGATTCTGGAAATAAGAAAGGTAGACGGTTCACATTTATGGATAAAAATATCCGCTAAAGCCAATGCCGAAAAGACGTTAGTTCAGTGTGTAGTGATCGACATTACCGAACAGATCCGATCCAATGAAGAGCTGGAAGTTAAGGTGATTGAACGCACGCTGGCTCTTACTGAATCGCTTAAGCGAGAAAAAGAACTGAATGCCATGAAATCTCATTTTATTATGATGGCATCTCACGAGTTTCGCACTCCATTAACAACCATTAAATCCTGCGCTTCGCTCATTGAAAAGTACACGCGTACCGACGAGCAGCAGAAAAGAGTTAATAATAGTCGACGTATTTCGGCCTCGGTAAATGATCTAACGCATCTGCTCGATGATTTTTTGATACTGGAAAAGTTAGAAAAAGGACTTTTTGACCCTTACGTATCAGAATTTAATATCGCTGATTTTATAAAAGTCCTGGCGAATGAAATGGAGGAGATCATTCGAAACCGAAATCAACAAATTATCTATAACCATTCTGGCGAAGAAACTATAACTCAATCAAGCAAAATCTTAAAAAATATATTGGTAAATCTGTTAATGAACGCCAGTAAATACTCGCCTGACGAAAAACTAATAACGCTGTTATCCATGGTGGCCGATAACCGGGTAACTATACACATACAAGATCAGGGTATTGGTATTCCGGAAGGAGATCAGCATAAATTATTTTCTGAATTTTTCAGAGCCGGTAATGTTGAAAAAATACCGGGTACAGGTTTAGGCCTGAGTATAGTGAAAAAATACATTGAGTTGCTTGATGGCACAATCAATTTCGTTAGTGTTCCAGGGCAGGGATCTACATTTACCATTCAATTTCCGCAGAACAAATTTCTATCTTATTAAGGGGTAAGTTGCTTTATACCCCACAAGAAAGAAACTGAAAGTCGTTCCTGAAAAGCTTCACGACCCGGCTTCGTTACCCCCTACAGCACGAACGGCCAGTTGACCAGATTCAGCAAGTTGGGTTGATGCTCATCATGTTACGCCAGGACCCCGATAAATACCTTTGCCAGGTAAGCCTGCTCTCCCCAAGATTATCTCGGTCCCGTTTGCCCTCAGTAGAACCTATATACACTTCAACTATGTGTTGTATGCTGAGTAAATTAACAACCCAGGAAATTGACGCCATGTTAGTCAACCAGTATTTTGGCCGCATTGGCTTTGCAGCCGAAGGCCGCGTTTTGATTGAGCCCTTGATCTATTATTACGATGGGCACTCAATTATGGGCCTGACCCGTGAGGGTACCAAAACTCAATTACTGCGTAAGAATCCATCTGTTTGTTTAGAGATAGATGAACAGACCGATCTCTATAACTGGCGCAGCGTGGTTGTCGAAGGCGTATTTGAAGAATTACAGGGCGAAGAAATGGAGGATGCCCTGTACTTCCTTAAAAACAGAAAAATTCCTGTCTTTGCCGATGAAAGACTAGGCTTTAAAGGTGAGCTTGCGCCTAAAGATCGAAAAGTAGTCTATCCGATAGTTTATCGGATTACTATTAAAGAAAAAACAGGCCGTCGTTATCATCACGAATCAGAAAGGGGCAACGAGTAAGGACGCATCCGTGTGGGCCAGAGCAGCCTGCTGCACGTTTCCTTTAGGTTGGCCTGCCTGAATACTTTCTGCCTTACATGCCTCATGACCGGTTTGTGCGTCTGCACCGAAACTGTATTATCAATATTCAGTATGTCGAGCGGATGGAAAGCGCAGGCTCACAAAATGGGGGGCTTGTTTACCTGACGTCAGATACTCTTTTGTTAGTATCCCGCAGACGATGGCTCCCGGCAACTAAATTACTAGCACAGTTAGACGCCAGCAATTCAAACTTCTGTATTCCTGAAGACTACTGGCCACCCGTCTATTTTCGGGCTCCCCTTTTCTTGCCAGCGGTGGGTCTTATCACAAATCGGGCTATCACGACGAGAGGGATCGACAACGTAAGCCAGGATAAAACGTCGAGCAAACCATCGCCAACCAGGGCCGACAGAAGCCCCCACAGACTAACAATGGCCAGCAACAGCGGTATCGTCCAGATATGCCAGAAGTCAGACTTCGCGTTCATCCTGTTTCAGTAAGTTAAGGGTTAGGATCTCCTCTTCTGCTACCTGCTGATCGCTCTGGTTAGCTACAGACGGAGCTAACTTACCCTGGCTCATCCGGTTCATATGAGCTTTGGTGGCTTTATTGCGGGCAAACCATAGATATAGACCACTGATGAGGACTACGATCGTGACGATGTCGAATACAGCCCAGATGATTTTCAGGGGCAGGCCGCCGTAATCACCAAAGTGCAGGGGTTGCGAAATAAAAACGGCATTAACATACCAGGGCATAGTCCTCATATCAGTTAGCTTACCCGTTTTAGCGTCAATCAGGGCCGGTTTGGCCAGCCGTTGGGTTAGGGGCGTGTTGCCTTTCATAAATACGGCGTAGTGATGCTGGCTGGAATACAGCGTACCCGGATAAGCCACAAACGAAGGCTCCATATCGGGGGCAGCCTGTTTGGCTACGGCTAACGCCTGATCGAGCGGACTCAGTTTACCCTGTAGCGGAGCCGCTCCTTTGTAGGGAGCGATCATTTCAGCCAGTTGGCCCTGTTGCCATACGCCCTGTACTACTTCGGCCAGGGTGTTCAGGACACCCGTAAAACCAACCACGGTGGCCCATACGACCGTTACCACGCCAAGAAGATTATGCAAATCGAGCCACTTCAGCCGGGTTGACTTTTCGGCACGGACCATGCCGAAATCAAACCGACGCATTATGGGGCTGTACAGCAGGAGTCCAGACCCAATGGCAAGCACAAACAAAAGCCCCATCAGACCCAGAAACAGCTTGCCGCCAAGGCCCATGAACATGTCGATGTGCAATTGCAGCATAACATACATAAACCCTTCCTGCACCTTAGGCTCCTCCAGCACGCGGGCTGTACGATTATCCATAATAACCAGCTTGTAGTTATCGGCCGGGGCTGTCAATGAATCGGACAGCGTAAAGGTGGTGGTATTGGGTTCGTGTTCGTCCCAGTAAACAAAGCGAATAACATGGGTTGGAAATTGCCGCTGAACGGCTTCCGCCAGTTGCTCCAGGGCTACCGTTGGCGTGCCGGCGGGTAAAGCCGGGGCCAGCGGTGGCTTGCCTTCGAGAGCCTCAATTTCTTCGGTAAAGATGAGCGGTAAGCCCGTCAGACAGAGCATGAGCAGAAACGCCGTGCAGATCAGACTTGCCCATTTATGGATTTGAAACCAGGTTTTGACTTGTTTGGCGGTGCTCATAGTAGTAACTTTTTAAATAGTGAAGCTGTTTAGGAGTTACTTTTTCATAGACAAGTACTTGGTTTTCAGTCTTTTTTACCAGCGCAGGGCGGCCCGTGCCGGTAAAAAAGACTGAAAACCAATCCTAAACAACTTATGTGTATATAGCCCCCGGTTGTCACATACCGGGGGCATTTTTTCTAGAACTTATAAGCAACACTTCCTACGAAGCTCCGCAGTTTCTGAGCGTTCATAGTAGTATAGCCAATCCAGTAGTGCTGGTTGGTCAGATTATCGACTTTAGCGGCAAGCCTGAATTTCCGCCGGTCGTAGAAAGCCGATGCATTCAGAACGGTATAGGCAGGTAGAATAAATTCGCCCAGACTAACACTGTTCTGAATCTTGTTGTCGCTGGCATAATTGCCTCCAATGCCAAACCCAAGTCCTTTCAGTACATTATCGGGCAGCCGGTAGCTGAGCCATAGGTTTGCCCGTACCGGTGAGGAAGCCGTAGTTGGTCGGCGACCGTTAACATCGGCATCCGCATTGGTTAACTTGGCATCGTTGTAAGAAAAGCCTGCTACCACATTGAACCCTGTAAAAGGATTCGCGATCACGTCCAGTTCCACCCCACGGCTCAATTGCGTTCCGTCCTGGGTCTGTGCAAAACGAGCGGCTGCCAGTGGGTTAGGATCGGTGCGTAGTAGATTTTTCACCTGAATGTCATAATAGCTGATGGTTGTGCTTAGCCGCCCACCCAAAGCGTTTAATTTCACCCCAGCCTCAAACTGGTTGGCCTGTTCAAGTTTGGCAAATCGCTGTGTCAGACTGTCACTCGCCGTCACATCGTAGGCGTTGTAGATGCCCTGGTTGTTGAAACTGTTCTGGTAGTTCGCAAAGAGCGATACCTTGTCTTTAAGGGGCTGATAAACCAGACCCACTTTGGGCGAGAAGGCTGTTTGGTTATAACCAGCCACTTCAGAACCAACAAGGCCCCCTTTATTATGAAAATCATCGACCCGTAAAGCAGCCAGTACGCTCAATTTGTCAGTCAGGTTCAGCACGTCGGAAACAAAGGCGCTGTAAGTGTTCCGAATCCCGCTAAGGGGGTAATTGAAATCAGGGGCTTTACTGGCATACAGGGCCGTCAGGGCCGCCCCGTTGAATTGGCTGTAGTCATAACCCGCTGTGATGGGGACGGTATCGAACGTACTGCCGAAGAACAACTGATTGGCGTTAACATGCAGGTAATCCAGCCCCACGACAAGGCGGTTACGCAGGCTACCCAGTTGAAAATCGCCGTTGAACAGTTGTTGAACTTCGAACACATCGTTGGTACTGTTGCGGGTCGATTGGTCAGCGCGTACAAGCAGGTTTGACCCCAGCGTCTTTCCATCCGGAATAATGTAGAAATAGGGGCCAATCCCGTTGGAATAACTACGGCTCGAACTGATGTTGGTTGAGGACGTGAACTTCTCCGACAGGCGATAATTCACCTGTCCAAACAGGTTTGTGCTCCGTGATTTCTGCGACAGGCCGCTGCCCATGTATGAATTTCGGTAGTCTACATTCAACTGATCGGCCCGGGTAGCTCCAAGAGTATAGCCCGGAACGTAGAAAAAGAAATTCTGCTCCACTACGTTCTCGATCCGATAAATCTCCGCATCAAGTAAAATGGATAAACGCTCGGTGGACTTGATTAACAGACTGGGTGCCAGTGCGAAGCTCTTGTTGAAGCCCTGAGTTTGAAACGTACCTTCGTGATTGTAGGCTGTATTAAGCCGTAGGAGTATGTTACGACTTTTAGTAAGGGGCGTATTCACATCGGCACTCACCCGCTGGAAATCGTAGTTTCCACCCGATACAGAAACTTCGCCCCCAACTGTTTCGTAGGGTTTCTTGGTTACCCGATTGACCAGCCCACCATAGGAGGTCAGCGCACTTCCGAACAGGGTTGCAGAAGGTCCTTTGATCACTTCCAGCTTCTCCAGGTTAACGGCATCAATGGTACTCGTGACGTTTCCTGCCAACCCATTGCGGAGCTGGCTTTGTACATAGAAGCCACGGGTGTTGTAATAAGCACCACCATCGCCGGAGCGGCCGGTGGCGTTCCACATCTTCTGAATACCGGGGGCATTCCGCATGGCATCATCCACCGTGAAAATCACCTGCTCGGTCAATAATTCCCGGCCAATTGTATTGTACACCTGCGGGTTTTCCAGATTTTTCAGAGGCATCTTGGAGACATAGTCACTGGACGACCGCGAAAACCGGTTCGTACGGCTGCCGTTTACGATCACCTCATTCAACTGGGCTGTGTTCTCCTGTAAAGTAAAATCCACCGTTATCGTCTGGGTATCGTTTAGAGTAATCGTTTGTTCAGTTGTTTTCAAACCAACGGCTGACACCTGAATCAGATACGTACCTGTTTTGACATGGCTGATGGTAAAGTCACCTTTTGCGTTTGTGATGGCCCCCTGCCCTTTTCCCTTCAGACTGACAGTCACAGCCTCTGCCGGATTTCCGTCTGATGTTTGAACATGGCCCCGAATCGTTGCTGTTTGTTGAGCCAGCGCTGGTAGTGTACTTAGTAAAAGTAATACGCCAAGCAGAGCTTTAATTATATTCATTTGCACTTAACTATTTAGATTTATTCTAAAGAGCTGCAAATGAACAACAGAATCTGTTGAGATAAAAATTATTTTTATTAATTCTAAATAAAACCAGCAATAATCCTACTCCCTGACCATAGAATCATTTTTGACGATTTACGTTACTTCAACACGCTCACTATAAGCTTATTGACTGAAATCAAGGCTTATTCTCATATAAGGCGGGACCGTTCCCTCATCGTATCAGATACGGCTAAGTCCATTATTCAGCGACAGGCGTTTCTTTTTTACATCGGCCTGCATTGTTTCATGGGACTTCGTTATACACACTGCGAAGTGGATAAGAACTAATCAGACAGAAATGTCCGGACGCTGTCTTTCTTCCGGAGACGCGTAAGCGGAGGTAGATGAACTCTGTGGCGTTCCAAATCCGGAAATTTTGTCCTTACCTGTAGGCTGGCAGAGGCACCCATACCGAAACGGGTGAATAATCCGCTTTTTAATAATGTTGATTAATCGTCGCGTGCAAAAACGTTTATTTCTAATTGGGCTAGTTTGCTGGAATTTAAGCTGTTTCGCCCAGCAAACTATTTTTAGTGTGCCCTCTTCCGACATAACACCCACCGGAAAAATACTGATTCAACAGCAAGTTGACATTAACAGCGAAGAGTTACGCTCATCGACAACTGTAGATTATGGCCTTGGTCATGACTGGGAGATCGGCGCGAATCTGTACAATCTGGATTACCTGCCCCAGCAGCATAGCTGGCAACGGAATGACACTACCACCCAGATGCCCTATGCGCCCTTGCTGCTTCTTAATGCGCAGAAAACAGTTAAGTTAACTGAGAATCTGCACCTGGGTATAGGCGGTCAAACCGGCTTAAATCTATATCCAACCGAACACAGTTCATGGATGGGCTGGGGCTATGTGAATCTTGGTGGTAGCTTTAACAATGAGCATTACCAAACGGTGATTGGCGCTTATGCAGGTAACCATCGCTATCTGGCCGATGGCGCAATCATAGGAATGCATTTGGGGATTGACGCCGGTATCTGGTATGAAAAACTGCACCTGTTGGGAGACTGGGCAACAGGAATTCATGAATATGGCCAGTTGGTGCTGGGCGTTGAAGTGTATTTGCATAAACATCTGCCGCTGGCCCTCGGCTGGCGCCGATCCAACAGTGATGGCAGCCAGGGGGTAGTTATCCAGCTAACCTACACCCCAAAATAAACAGATTGAAAACATGATTAACTGAATACATCCTTCCTATACTAACCCTGATTCAGTCTACGATCACTTACCTATGGAAAAAGAAAGTTCTGATTTACATGGAAATGCGCCGGATTCCTGTCCTGTCGCTATTCTGATTATTGACATGATTAACGACCTGGAATTTCCCGAAGGTCCACAACTTCTACAGCCAGCCATGAAAGCCGCTAGCTGTATAGCCGAGTTAAAAAGCCAGGCAAAACGCCTGAACATTCCTGTTATTTACGCAAATGACAATTTTGGCCATTGGCGCTCAGACATATCCCTTCTGGTTCAGCATTGCCTGCAAACAGAAGTACGTGGTCAATCGGTTGTGCAGATACTTCAGCCCGACCCTACTGATTACGTTGTGCTGAAGCCTAAACATTCTGCTTTTTTCGAGACGACTTTATCGCTTCTGTTAACCTATCTGGGAACAAAACGCCTGGTATTGACAGGACTTACCACCGATGTCTGTGTACAGTTTACAGCCCAGGATGCCTACCTTCGGGATTTCCAGTTGTCTATTCCATCGGATTGCGTGGTGGCTCCCTCTGTGGAGCGCACCCGGTCGAGTTTAGCGTATATGGAGCGCATACTACAGGCTGACATTACACCCGCAACGAAGCTTGATCTGCAACGTTTCCTGTGATACACACGGGTGCAAAAGGACTCCCCTTTGTTACCGGCAGTTCTGGTGGTAATGCGGCCTGAGGTCGGCCACGTTAAGCAGTACAAACTCTCGTTTGGCTGGCCATGAACCAGCGAGGATTCACTCAACGGGAACTTGCTTCGAGTAGTTGTTTGCACACCAAAGCGTCTTGCTTCATGTGAATGTTGTTGAAGAAAACGTATCCGTCTCCTTCCTTTGGCAGAAGCTCAACTAAATCCGTTAACTCATCAACCTCATATTGATAACGCCAGCCCTGTCGGCCATGCAGCCGGAAGTAACACTGTTCGGGGGTCATGGTTGAGGTAACGAACGGGTCAACAACGTGCCACAACTGAAGATCCTCACACAGGTCTTTAATGAGGAGCTTATCCCATTGGCCGCGCGGTTCCCAGCAACAACTAAAGCCGCTGCGCTCAATACGGGAAAAAAAGTGGACCAGATTGCGGATATGTTCTGGTGTCTGGGTAAAACTGGCCGGGCACTGAAACAAAATTCGTTTAGCCCTCAATGCCTGCGCACAGGCCAGGGTCGTTTGCCAGGCGTCGTCAACAAGCGAGGTAGGTTTGAAATAGCCTGCCTCGGTTTGCTGAAAGTCTGACAATTTTCGTTTCAGCCGTTTGTAGGTTGGGCTTTTGGCTGAGTGTGTAATCAGTTGCCAGGCTTTCAGGGTAAACTCAAAGTCGAATGGTACTTCACCCCGCCATCGTTCCAGCGTAGCCAGCTGGGGCGGCTGATAAAAGGTTTGCTGAATCTCCACGCAGGAGAACAACCGGGCATACTCTGCTTTAGAGCCACTGAGTCCGCAGGTGCCAATTTGTATGTGTTTGCTCATAGACCCTCGGTAAAGATTGCTGCAACCCCTACAAAACAGGCGGGATTTTTCTGGGGCTCCCCCATCAGATAAGTGAGGAAACGGTTCCGTTTTAACTGACTAATCCAGCCTCTGCCTGTAAGCTAGTCACTTATATCTATAGTCTTTGGCCAGTAACACCTCATAATTTTGTATTTTTGTCAGTAAGACATCCCTATTCAACGTATGAACAATCCAACAAGTATGAATTCAGTGGTCCAGGCTAATTTCAAAAACGCCAATCTTTTAATCATTGAAGACAATCCGGACCACGGGACGATCATGAAGGATTCTATTAAAAAATGTTTGCCAGAAGTTAAACCAATTCTAGTTAACACAGAGGACGACGCGGTAGCTTATCTCAATCGGTGCAGCATTGAAGAGTGGGAGCTTCCTAAACTGATTTTGCTGGACCTTTATCTCCCCGACCGGCAAAATGGATGGCGATTGCTGGAACGAATCAAATCGATGCCGGCCGCTATGGGTAAAATACCGGTTGTCTTATTGAGTCAATCAACCGATAAAAGCGATATCAGCGAAGCCTATCAGCGTGGTTGCTCATCGTATCTGGTCAAACCCTGCTTGTCAACCGATTGGTTACAGCATTTTCAATCCCTGAGAACATACTGGTGGGAAACCGTAACGCTTCCCAAAGTAGGGTACTCACTCTGATAAAAAATAGCCCCGGTCAGGTCCACAACTGTACGATCGTCAGCCAGTAGTGGAGCAGTTCTTTGCATATCCGAACAAAGGCAGTTGGGTCTTCCGGCACAATCACGGCAGAATTGGCATCTAACAAATAAGCCTGCATGATATTATCACCGGGTGCGCCCAGCCAGATGACGGGTATGGCCCGCAGCCGGGGATGAGCTTTGAGGGTCTGTAAGGTTAAAATACTATCGACCCGGTTTACCTGGGCATCAATAAGGATTAAAACAGGCCACTCGTCGGGTGGCGTAAGCAGTAAGGCAGAAGCCAGCTCAGCCCCGGATTTAGTAGACTGCAACAAATAAGGCACACCCAATTCACGCAGGCAATTCTCTGCCAGCAGCAGCCGGTCACCGCGCATGATTACCTGAACCCGTAGCGGAAATACTGCTTCCTGTTCCGGGCTGGGCTGGGTCGGCATCAGTTCATCGGCTGTATCGGCCAGGGCAGCATCGGGCTGTAGTAGTTGAGCCACCTCTTTCCATCGACGGCGGCTGACGGGCAATTCGGTGCCGTCCATTAACCGAACCGAGCCTGCCATTTTGGGTCGGGGTGGATGGTTTATGCTGGTTACGCACCGAGGGTTAATCAGGGCCGTTTTATGAATACGAATAAAGGTGGGTAGCCGCTCTTCAAAATAGATCAACGGCTTTGCCAGCAACCGCCGTTCCCCGTTTTGAAACTGAAGCCATGCATAGTTATCGGCCCCAACGAAGTACGCTAGTAAGGACGGCTGCTCAAGAAGTTGGTTGATAAATAACACAATTAATTTCGTTTCGTGATTGCACAACTAGTTGTTAACCAGTTAAGTTAACTATTACACAACGTTTTTATAGGGCGTTTACGCAGGAGTAGTCCCATTGGTGTTGACCCAGTACGAACAGACCTGTTCAAACAACGTCTGCATGGAAGGCAGCGTATGGGGCTTTGCCAGACAGGAATTTGCGCCAGCCTCATAACAGGCCTGAATCTCCTGATCTGATGCACCGTTAGTTACCATGACAACGGGTATAGGCTTCCACTCCATCCGTTCCTTGAGCCCTTTTAAGGTTTGCTGACCACCCATAACAGGCATATGAAGATCGAGCAAGATTAATACGGGACGTTCTGTCTCTGTCAGTAAATTACCCAACATTGCTTCCCCGTTTGAGAATACAGAAAGTCTATACTGAGGAAGAAACGCAGAAAACACGTACTGGACCAGATTTAGATAGTCAGACTCATCGTCAACTATATAAATTAATTGCTTCTTCATTCGTGCGTCGTTACAAATTAATGGTGACCACCAGTCACCGTCAATAACATGGACTGGTGTAAAATCCATATGACTTATGGATAAACCTATTTACTCAGAATAGCGAATCGGAAAGCGGATACGAAAGAGCGTACCCCGACCGGCAATACTTTCTATTTCCAGATTAGCCTTTAGCAATTCACATAACCGTTTGACGATTTGCAGGCCAATCCCTTCACCCTGGGTGGTCTGATGAGCGAGCCTGCTCAGTTCAGCACTGTCTGGAATGGTGGGTACATTGTCTGGCAAAACCGTCACCGGTTCTCCAACATCAGCGGCAAGCACACTGGTAGCTTCGACCGTAGGTTTGAGTTGATCACCAAATACGCCCGCTATGGTAGAAGGCAGTCCCGGCCCTGAGTCCTGCACACTGACCAGCCAGCGGGTCTCATTCTCTAACGACCAGGAGAGGGATATAAAACCACTGGGTGTATACTTCAACGCATTCAGCAGCAGGTTCTGCACAATTCGCTGTAGTTTAACAGGATCGGTATCTACTGGCAGTGTAGCAGGCCCTTCGGCCCGGAGAAACAGGTTCCGCTCGGCGGCCAGGGCTTGCCCGCTTTGTGCCATTTCGTGCAGAAGTGGAGCCACATCAACTGATTGGATCTGTGGTACTTCCCCGCCAGCTTCCAGCCGGGATAAATCCATCAGTCCAGTCAGCATAACTTCTATATTGGCCAGGTTTCGACTGAGCATCGCTAAATACTGATCCCGCTGCTCCTGACTTAACCCCTCCAGCTTGAGCATATAAGCCGCGCCGTTGATGATGCCCAGCCCCCCCTGCAAATCGTGGGTCGACGTTCGGAGTAAGTTCACCCGTTCGCGCGACAACTCCGTCATTTGGGTGAGCGCGTGCTCAAGGGTGGTTGCTCGCTGAACGGCTTCCAGCCGTTGAAGTTCATCATATTTAATGACGCTACCCTCCATTGTTTCCTGCATGATCTGGGCAATCTGCTGATGGACATGAAACAAGAGGCTGATATTGGTATCCGGAAAAAGACGCTGAAAACGCTCCAGTTCGCTGTACAGAATCTGGGTTAGCAGGAATACTTCCCGCATCGTGTCCAGTAAGGCAAATGATTTTTGCCAGCGGTGCAGGCCATGCGCCTGAGCCGTTACGGCCGGATCAGCCTCCGGTGTCTGGTTCGTCAAACGCGCTTCAAGGATGTCCAGAATCAGCGGTAGCAGGTTATTGAATTCCTCCCGGCTCAGCGAAGACCCATTCTTTATCTTTTCATCTGCCTGACAGGCCGTTCGCCAGTTATTTAAAATCGTTTCCCGTTGCGTGAACAAGTAAGAAACAATGGCCGTCAAGGGCTGGGAATGAGCTAAAGAGTTGGGTTCCATAGAGTTTCAAAATCCCAATAACCAGTGATGCTGTTCGGCCGGGGTTACCATTCCACCAAACCAAATTGCGTATACCAGTTAATTAGTTGATTTCTAGTTTATTTAAAACTAGAAACTGAAAAAGACACTGGCTGTTCAGTTTACATCCAGGGGTTAATGGGCTTTCCGGGAAGCCGTACTTTTCTGTCGTCAGACCTACAGGGTGATTTTCGTACGGGTTGCTGTAGATCCGTCACTCAATCGGCATCGTCGTCAAGGGTGTGAATGACCAGCTTGGCCAGCCCGATAGTCCCCTGCTTTAGTTTATCGGGCTGGCCCGGCAGTTGGGTGACCACGCTAAAGACGTGATTGTTATAGAGTATGTGCAGGGACTTTTTACCCGGTTCCCAGATCGCTTTATCACCTACATTTTGAATTACCTCGCCTGTCGACGTTTTTTGCGCTGCGCTGGCAATCGGTGGTGTTTGTTTGGTGATTCCCTCGATGGGGCCGGATGGATCTGCGCCACGGGTAGAATCCTGCTGGGGCGTCGTAGTACGAGTGGCAAACTCACTGTTGGTACCTTCAGGAGCCGGGCCAAAAATAGTGGGCCTGGCAGCCGCATCCTGATCGGCCTGCTCCTGCGCTTTCGGCTGAAACAGTTTATCGAAATGATATTCCGATTGGAAGATCGACTCGAAAGGTTTATCGCTCTCCAGACGGAAACCTATTTTATTCGATCCCCAGCGGAACTCACACCCGTTCAGGTCACTGTATTTAGCCAGTTCGACCTTCTCGTCCAGTTGAAACAAATTCCGCACGAATTCTTCCGGCAGATAATTACAGCGTTCCTGATAATGATAGTCTGTGCTAAGTAATCGTACCCCGCTCACTCGCCTGGCCAGATATGGATCACCCGTGCCCGCAGCGTTGGCGGTATCCATATTACTCCGATCCTGGGTAGAACAGGCTGAAAGGCCCAGTCCGAGGAGCCAAACAATTGGTTTCAGTTTCATTGTCAAATAGGATTAAAGTGTCTAGTGTCTTGCTAAGAAAACCCTCACGTATTGAACAGCACCCAGTACTGGTTAAGCAATAAAATCACTGGAAGCAATGAGGCAACGGTCTGCGCTCGTCCGGCCTGAAAAGCATTTTTACACTATGTACCAGAAGTACCGTTGCCTTACTACTAATACCGGTAAATGCGCTATACAGGGGGAAGATTAGGTTTAGAGTAATACGGTCATCGCCAACATAAATCACATCAACGGATGAAAACAATCACAATGACAGTTGCCTTTGCTATGCTGGCAGGCATGGCAAGTGGATGGGCTCAGTCAAGTACCAATACGCAAAGCAATTCTGGCAGACAGGGTTCTTCTTCCGTAAATAATGCCAGCAAGGCAAATACCAGTCAGACCTTGGGAAAAGGCGTTCCATACAATAAAGACGCTGAACAGCAGGGCGGCCGGTCGGGAGCGGGAAAAGCTTCGGGAAAGACAGCGAGCGGAGCGGGATCATCTCAGGCAGGACAGGGAAACAAGAAAAGTGGCTCTAAAATGAGCACGGGTTCATCCGCTCCAAAGAGCAACCAGTAGGTTGTTCAGCTATGTAATCACCAGTAAACGTTATAGTCTATGTTAGCCATGAATTACCGGGGCCCCTTCCGGGTAAGGGCCGCCCAAAAACCGTACCCAGAAATTCTTCATCCAGGTGATGCAATTGTTCGGGTTACCCGTTCCTGCATCTGCGGATCGGATTTACATTTATACCACGGCCTTGTTCCGGACACCCGCGTAGGCATGACCTTCGGGCACGAATTTATCGGTGTCGTCGAGGAAATTGGTTCATCCGTACAAAAGTTATCCGTTGGCGACAACGTCATCGTTCCCTTTAATGTGGCTTGTGGAACCTGTGCCTTTTGTAAACAGGGGCTTTTTGGTAACTGCCATGAATCGAATCCGCAGGCCACAGCCGTGGGCGGCATATTCGGTTATTCCCATACGGCGGGTGGCTATGATGGCGGACAGGCCGAGTTTGTCAGGGTTCCTTACGCCGACGTAGGCCCAACCATTATTCCGGACTGGATGGATCATGATGATGCCGTTCTGCTGACCGATGTTGTACCCACAGGCTATCAGGCAGCCGAAATGGGCGGGATCAAAACGGGTGATACGGTCGTGGTGTTCGGCGCGGGGCCTGTAGGTATCCTGGCAGCCAAGTGCGCCTGGCTGTTTGGGGCTGGTCGTGTCATCGTCATCGACCACTTGGAGTATCGCCTTGACTTCGTTCGGAACTATGCCCAGTGTGAAGCGTATAATTTCCGGTCGATGGAAGATCCTGTTTTGTTTATCAAAAAAACGACTGACTGGTTTGGCGCCGACGTTTGTATTGATGCTGTGGGTGGCGATGCGTCGGGCAGCCCTTTACAGACAATTACGGGCAAGAAACTGCTGTTGCAGGCAGGATCGGCCACGGCACTTCACTGGGCTATCAACTCGGTAAAAAAAGGCGGCATCGTGTCGATTGTAGGGGTATATGGTCCTACAGATAACCTGGTTCCCATCGGAAACGTGGTGAACAAAGGGATCACCATCCGGGCCAATCAGGCTTCGGTAAAACGACTGCTGCCCAGACTCATCGACCATATCCAGGCGGGCCGTCTGAACCCGAAGGCCATTATTTCGCACCGCGTACCGCTGGAAGAAGTGGCAGACGCCTATCATATCTTCTCGGCGAAACTGGATAACTGCATTAAACCCATTCTCATTCCCCCTTCTGCCAGAAAATAACCCACTAGATCATGGAACAAAATCCAAACGATTATTCGCATATTAACGGGTGGGGAGTGGATGCCGACCCGAAGAATGAGCCGACTTACCCCATAAAAAATTATACCGGCGATGACCACAACCGGCTCAACTGGGAAAGGCCCCCGCTTCAGGAAGCCACCGTCGAAATACTGAAATCCAACGAACGACCTACACTTACGGCCGTTTTTGGCACATCCTCTCCCCCGTCCGGTCTGAGTGGTGCCATCCGCCGGTATGCGTTCAAATCGAGTGAGTCTGAATATGGCCACTGGCTTCCTCTGCTGCTGGCCGATCGAATCAATGTGGTGGAAGGCATTGTGGATGATCTCCGCCAGGGACACGTGCCCAATATTTTTGCGGAGAAAGGCTGGAAAGCAGACTGGAAATACAACCGGATTGGTCTGGCCAAAAACGTTCTGATCGGGGTCGCTGTCACGGCAGCATTGGTAGCCTTGTTCAATCGAAAAAAGAGTAAGCAAATCCTGTAGAGATAGGCAGCGGTGTAGACCGATTCATCAGGTTTTTAGTTGAACAACGATCGATGCGGAGTAAATCCTATAACAGTCCAACGTACTGGCAGCCTTTTAGCCAAACCGAAGAAACGTCTCAGTGGGTGGCAGGGCTGAATGAACAGCTTAAACAGGCCACCCACAGAGCCGACGCGCCTGTACAACTGGAACAGGGCCACCTGGCCGTTTGCCTGACGACTAACTCATTCTGGCTGTTGTATACGGTTGGCAAGTCGGGAAAGCTGGCGATCCGGACGTGCTTTGACCCCCAGATGATCAAAGGGTTCAAAGTAGGACGAGCCACTAAGACAAAAGTCGAATACCTGGTTGAAGGGGCATTGGGACAATTTTGTGTAACTGTCGAACTGCCCAGGGGCGATTACCCGCTGCTTCGGTACACAACCTTGCTGACACCCAACCAGGCCTTTACCATTCAGGCGTTTCCGCGAGATGTGTATATACTGGATGAAGACTACGATCCGGCCACGACCCAGGGCATGGTCTATGTCACCCAGACCGGGCCTACCTCCGGTCTGGCCTATCTGTCGGTTACCAAACCGACAGATAGCTCCTTGTTGTACTTTCAGAACTTCTCGGCCCTGAATGACTATTTTCAGACCACTCAAACCGAACCGTCAGATTCAGTCAGCACCCAGTGGCCAGAGGTCGGCTTTGCGCTTCCGACCGCAACTTCGCCCCTGGCCGCCGGAACTGAAATTACACTCTCGGATGCCTTTCTGTATCTGAGTGCCACGGTTCCCCAAAGTGAGTTTGAGGCTGCCGATCAGTTTCTGGACGCGATGGCCAGTATTTATCAGTATCTCCCCAAACCGGAGACGCAGTATTACCACTGGCCCAAAGCGGCCGAACGAACAATTCAGGCCTTAAGCGAATCGGCCGACTGCGGGCGCATGATCCAGAAGCAGTACTACCTCAATGCATACGTGGATGCCACTCAAAAACCACCCGAAAGCATGGTGCAGCTAGCGATTCTGGTGCCGCTTTGGGACTACCAGCACTGGGTCGAGCATCCTGTACCACTGGTCGAGAGCCTACAGAAAAACTTGCCTTCGTTTTATGATGAGAAACAGCAGACGCTCATGCGCTGGCTGCCTGGTGGTAAATTTACGGAGGAGAAAGAAAGCCGGAGCGAAGAACAGGACCCTACGAAAATAGACTCCTGGTACTTGCTGCACACGTTGATGAATCTGGGTCGGCTGGCCGATCTGGGCAATTCACAGGCCAAGGAGTTACTGTTCAACTCCCTCGAATTTGTCATCAGGGCTGCGCATCACTTTAACTATGACTGGCCTGTATTCTATAACATACGAACGCTTGAGGTGATTAAAGCCGAAACGGACAAAGGGAAAGGTGGCGAACTGGATGTCGCGGGTCTGTATACCCATGTGATGGTTCAGGCGCACGGGTTCTCGAATGAACAACGGTATCTGGATGAGGCTATTGCTTCTGCCGAACGGCTCCGGGGTAAGGGCTTCGAATTACTCTATCAGAGCAATATTACCCTTATGAGTGCGCTGACGTTGGCTAAACTCTGGAAAATTACGGAGAACCGGTTGTACTTCGATATGAGTCGGCTGGGTGTAGCGAATGTAATTGCCCGGCTGTGGATCTGGGACTGCCGGTTCGGCTTTGGCAAGGATCGGAATACCTTTCTGGGTGTGTCTCCTTTGCGGGATGCCCCCTACCTGGCTGCTTATGAAGAAGGCGAGATAGTGGCGACAATGGTTAACTACATCAAGGAAGTAGGCCGCGATGTACCGGATTCCATTCGGCTGTTCTTTTCGGAGTATATGAAGTTTCTCCTGCATCGGGGACGGTATTATTACCCGGAAGAGCTGTCTGCCGAATCCGTTTCCCAGTCTCCCAAGGAGGGGCGTCTTATCCGGGACCTGCCCATCCCCCTGGAAGACATGCCAACCGGCTGGAAGCAGGCTGGAGCCGTTGGACAGGAGGTGTATGGAGGTGCTCTGGCCTACATTTTGACCAGCTACGCTTACAAGCGGTTTCCCGGCGTTCCGGTCACAGTATTTGCGGATTACCCAGTCTATCAGGCTGAATATCAATCGACCACCAAAACGAGTGGTTATGCCATTATCCGACTGGCGGGTACAAAGTCGGGTACTTGCCGGGTGCGGCTACTGGCCAAAAGCGGTACGTTGCCTACTATACTTCTCTATGATGAGGATCAGCCGGGCAGCCCTCCCCTTAAGCCTGCCGAAACGGCTAAAACCTACCAGGATTACAGCGTCCAGGGACATTTACGGCTTCGACTGGAATGGAAACGGGAGAAAAGTGCCAAGTAGACCGTAAGTACGCTTTCCTGCACGATCCCGCTTTTCCTATCAAGCTGAATCCGCTGTTTATAAACAGAGCCCGCCTTTGCAGGCCGGGCTCTGGTCATAACAAACGGTGTCTGTTCAGGGATTAATATTCATACTTGATCCCCATCTTTTTAGCCATATCGGAGAATACCTGAGGATCGAAGTCATCCGCGCCCGGTGCATTCAATTGGGGCTCTTCCTCTAAATCAGGAACAGGATAGCCGGGAATGGCTCCTTCCACTACGTAGCATTCCTGTCCGTCATCGGGGTGAGGGCCATTCCAGATCAGACCCGCCTGCTTATAATCTTCCTGACTGAAGGTATATAGCGATAAATGAAGCTTTTGGTCCATGAACTTCCGGGCTTCCGGGAAAGCGTTGTTGCTCAGGTCGGGGATTGGCAAAAGTTTGGTTACTTCCACACCCGTGAGCTTTTCAAGTGCTTTAGCGTAGGCTACGATATGCAGGCCACCGCGTACCAGCAGATACCCTACCATCGTGCGGGCCGTTGGGTCCGAAACCATTTCATAAGCCCGCATTTTGTTGCCCCGCGCCCCACATTCCAGAAAGAAATTATGAAGTAGATCCAGTTTCAGGTTACCGCTACTAAAAACATTCTGACCGGTCCAGAAATTACCCATCGAATCAACTGGCAAAGACCCTTGTCCGCTGGCAATATAGTGATATGTATTGCGGGCGTTGGCCGCATCAGCGAGTGGTGCAGCAACCGGATCATGGCCCCGTTTCGTTACCCCCGTCAGAAGCAGATTGATGGCATAGGAAACTACCTCGATATGCCCGTATTCTTCACCGGCAATGCTGGCGATAACATCATAAAAGGGACGTATTTTCTTGCGGCCCCGAAAATTAAACGACTGAAAGGTGTAATTCATCAGCGTTGACATCTCGCCGAATTTGCCACCTAGCAGTTCCTGAATGGCCGCTGCATCGTTGGCGGATGGATTTTTGGGTGTTGGCAACTCAATAGGAAGCCGGTCCATTTTTAAAATCATAACCTTATGGTTTAGTTCGGAACCTGGAACACTTGTTCAAGAGTGCAACTTGCTCCTGCCAACTATAGTTGGAAAAGAGTTCTCCCCTACGAGGTAACGGTCCCGTTGTACATTATTGTTAACCATCGGTAAGCCGTTAGTCTCCATCAAAAAGGGTGATGACATACTAAGTCATCACCCTTTTTGATGGAGACTAACGGCTTACCGATGCTTTATACTACTAGCGCCAGGCGGATGCTGGCTGCGTGTAAGCCGCCTGGCCTTCCAGCGCTATCCATTACTGTTGAGCCGCTTTTTGGTTAACCGAGCTCATCGCAATGTATGTTAGCTTCTCATCGGCCGCTTTCTCTTCCTTCAAGGTGGTTTCCAGCAAATTAGCGATTTGCTCCTGGCCGGTTTGCAGGGCCAGTGTTCGGGCTGTGCCATAGCTGGCAATTTCGTAATGCTCCATTTTCTGGGCAGCGCCGATGATGGCGGCATCGGCCAGAGGACCATCTTCCAGTTGATCCAGTAAGTCCTGAGCTTCTTCAATCAACCCTTGCATAGCCATACAAGTCTCGCCATCGGGGTCGATACCCAATTGCCTGGCTATCTGCTCCAGGCGGGTTACCTGGCTTTCCGACTCGCGCTGATGGACCTGTAACGCCTGCCGAAGTTGTTCACTTTGTACCCGCTGAACAATCTGTGGCATTGCTTCCAGCGCTTGTTTTTCGGCAGAGTACATATCCTGAATCGTGTGTTCAAAGAATTCATCCATTGTTTCCATAAATAGCTCGTCAAGTTTAGTTGTGTTCATTGACTGGAGTGAGAACGTTGGGCGAAGAGTCATGGCTTAAAAACCCCACTACGAGTGAGGAAGCGGCCTGATCCCAAACGATTCATTTTGCATACACTCCCCAGGGAACGCCCGAAACAGGCCTATATCATTACATGGCACCGGGTTAATAGCCATGTGAACTAAACAAAAATCTACTTATACAGTAGTCATAACAGGCTAAGCGCTTGGTTCCACCGATCGCTTAGTGAAAGGAAAGGTTACGTCAATCAAGCAACTCGAACATGGGCAAGGGGTCTAAATTATATAGCATCTTTTTCAACAAATGCCCTCGTTGTCAAACCGGCAATTTCTTTGCCGTCAACAACCCTTATATCCTTAGTCGGTTTGACAAAATGAACGAGCAGTGCCCCTGTTGCGGGGAGCGTTTCAGCCGTGAGCCTGGTTATTATACGGGCGCGCTGTATGTGAGTTACGCCTACTACGTAGCCCTGATCGTAACTTGTTTTATCGGGTTTGAAGTCATGCTCGATATGGACCTGACATACTTCCTTCTGATTTTAGTGGCGTTAATTATTGTACTGACTCCACCCGTTTTTCGGCTGGCCCGCCTGACCTGGATTAATTTTTTTGTCTCATTTGATCC
Source organism: uncultured Spirosoma sp. (assembly GCA_964244155.1). Classification (GTDB taxonomy): domain Bacteria; phylum Bacteroidota; class Bacteroidia; order Cytophagales; family Spirosomataceae; genus Spirosoma. The sequence goes on along the minus strand of CAXTJJ010000007.1, from coordinate 5,192 downwards.
GCATAAACCCACCCATTGCCCTTAAAAGTCGATCTTTATCATCACCAAACCAAGGGGCTGCACCCGACGTATTGCCCCCGCCCGGAGTACCCGATGCCTGGCAAACCGAGGGTTCGATAAACTTTCGGGCGGGGGGCTGGTTAGGTAAGTATTGTTTTATGCGGCCCTGCCGCTTTTACTAACCCCTACAATCATGTTCGAAACGATTATGAATCTAGTCCAGCAGCACGCTGGCCAGTCTGTAATTAACAACCCGGCCATTCCCAACGACCAGAACAATTCCGTTTTGCAGACAGTCACTGGCAGCATTATGAATGGACTGGGACAACAGGCGCAGGGTGGCGGCCTGGGGAGCTTGCTCGGCATGGTAACCGGCCAGGGAAGTAACGTAGCCGATCACCCTGTTACGCAGGGCGTGCAGCAGAATGTCCAGCAGGACCTGATGAGCAAACTGGGGATATCACCCCAGGTAGCAATGTCGATTGCCGGAGCGGTAGTGCCGATCGTACTGAATAAACTCATGCACAAAGCGAATGACCCGACCGATTCAAGCGTTGATGCGGGGAGCCTGCTAAATTCACTTGGTGGTCAGGGCGGTGGTGGCCTGGGAGGTATGCTTGGTGGCCTTTTCGGGGGTAAATAACCTGTCGACAGCCGAAACGAATAAGTACAACTAAAGCCCTCCAGTTAATCAATGCCAGAGGGCTTTAGTTGTATCAGCAAAACAGACGATATACCAAGAAAACTATGTTAAGTCACAGCCGGCGAAACTACCTCAACGGAGTAGCCCTATATGCTGTCAACGCTCGTTTGCGGAAAATCTTGACTACGCAAACGGGTTGTATTTTTCAGGAATGCGGTAAATAAACCGACAGGAAACCCTGCTTTCTCACGATGTAGATAACCCATTGTTCCTCAAGGGGCACCCCGTCCATAGTTGCCGGTTGCCAGTTAAAATGGTTCGGCGTCCACTGAGGCATGGATCGTATCACGTCCAATACAGTAGTTACCACAACCGGGTTCGTCGGATTTGGATAAGACTGCACGTCTGTTCTGGCTACCTGGCCCAGGTCGTTGATTGTCAATGATATAGTGATATCCCGTACTTGTTCCCGTTCAGTAATAGCCTGTAAACGCTTGATTAGATACCGTTTTAGCTGATTTGTTTTTCCTACGAACTGCGGAGTCCGATACAGTAAATCACAGGTTTGTTTGTCCCCCTGGGGCGTATAGCATTGACTCTCCAGCAGGGAACCATACTTATAACGTTCCCGTCTTTTAAGGGTGCCATCCGCATAATAGACCAACAGGGGGCCATGCAGGACATTAAGGTTATAGTCACACGTCAAATAAACCTGCCCTGTGGGATACATTACCTTAGTTTGTCCCTGGTGAATAGCGACTTTCTGAACAGCGGCCTGGCTACTGTAGGGATTCACTCTGTCAATTACTCTGTATTCATCGGTCCGATACAGCGTACTATCTTTAAGAAAAGTGCTGATCGTATAATTATTCTGGTTCGCCCCCCGGTAGGTTATCTTTTCAAAATAACTAACCTGTTGATTAGCCGAAGGAATGGAAGAGGCTAAATTGATCTGTGCTTTAAGGCTTGCTCCTGTAAAGACGCTGATGAGAAGCAGATAAATTTTCATATTACTCTGTTTTATACGACGACCAAGTCCTCCCGGACTAGATTCGCAGTGCTCCAGCGTGCCGGTACGTATTAATCAGTACGCCCGTGGCCGTAGTACTCGTGCTGACCAAAGCGAGTTCGCATGGGTCGACGCTGTCCGAAAAAAAGCGTTTGCCCCGGCCCAGCAAGACGGGGTAGACTAACAGCACAACTTCGTCGGCCAGCCCCTGTGCAAGCAACACCGGCGTCAGCGTTGAACTCCCCCAGACAATCAGGTCAGGTCCGTCTGTTGACTTAAGGCTGCGAATACCCGCTATAATGTCCTCGCCAAGGTCCATAACCGGGCTCCATTCGAGGCTTTCGGGTCTGTGGGTGGCAACGTATTTGGTCGCAGCATTCAGACCGTTGGCGATCGGGCTATCCCCGGCTTTGGGCCAATAGTCGGACCACAAATCGTAGGTGTGACGGCCCAGCAACAGATCGAAGGAGTTGCCCTGTGCCTCTTCAACGGCCTCTAAACCGGCCTGGCTTCGAAAAGGCATCGTCCAATTGCCATACGCGAAGTTTTCGTTGTTTTCGTGCTGGATCACCCCATCCAGTGAGATATGTTCCAGGATTCTGATCTTCCTCATGTCGTTTGCTGTTCGTTTACTGTCTGCACAAAGTTATACCAGACGAGGCATGTGCATGAGGGGCAATCGCGACAATATGAAGGCGTTTTGTAACCAACTGCACCTGACCCAAACAAGGCTGGATTCGTGAATCCGTAAGGCTGACGAATGTGCGTTTCCTGAGGACACTGTACCGGGCAGCCATCGGGTCTATCAGGAAATAATCGATAAAGTCCGCTGATCGGCCTCACCCGCATAGTATTTGGTTAAGACCGCCTGAAAAACAGGGTCTGCCTTATCCAGGGAGCTAAACAAAGTCATGCTCGACCTTAACTTCAAATCGTCGGGACTACCTAAAATCTGATTGGCCGATTTACCTTCCTGAGCCAGTAAGGCATTGGAAATTTCAATCAGCCGACTACCCAGAATAGGATGTTCCAGATAAGCCCTGGCTTCCTGCAGGTCATTTATAGCGTAAAATTTGGCCGTTTCGCTAAAACCAAGTCCTTTGATCTGTGGAAAGATATACCACATCCAATGGCTTTGCTTTCGACCATTCTTTATTTCTCTTAAGGCCCTGGAATAGTCGTTGGTCTGGGCGTCCAGAAAGCGCTTGAGGTTCGGTTCTGATTGCATGGGAGGTTCATCGGGTCTTAACGCGCAAAATGAGGAAAGCTAATCTAGTACCTTAGTCTACTAATGAGAACCATGACTTCCGGCAGTAACAGATTACCGAGTGCCATCAGGCCGGTTGATGATTGTTTGCCGGCAGATGAACCGTAAGCTGGGTTCCTTCACCCAATTGACTCTCTACCCACAACGACCCGCCATGTCCTTTCGTCACGATATCGTACGAGAGCGACAAGCCCAAGCCGGTCCCTTCGCCAGTGGGCTTGGTGGTAAAGAACGGTTGAAATATCTTTTCCTGCACACTTTTCGCCATGCCTATGCCATTGTCCCTCACCCGAATCTCGATGCCGTTCGTTGTTTTCAGCGTACTTATCGTAATCATTGGCTGGTAGTTGGACGGGTCCTGCTTCTGGCGCTGGCGGACGGCATAAAATGCATTGGTGAACAGGTTCAGCAGTACGCGGCCTATCTCCTGCGGTACTATTTCCACCAAGCCAATGGTAGGATCAATGTCAATTACCAGATCACAACTGAACTCCTTGTCTTTGGCCCGCTGGCTCTGATAGGCTATTTTCAGATATTCCTTGACCAGAATATTAAACTCGGTTGGACGCACGTCGCCGGTGGAGTTGCGCGAGTGTTCGAGCATACCCCGGACGATATTGGATGCCCGCTGACCGTGGTGCGTGATCTTGCGCAGATTACTGGTCAAATCCTCCAGCAGCTCAGCCACATAAGCCTGTTCGGAGGCCGGTAAATGCTGAAGTGGCCCTTCGCTGAGTTCGTCTACCAGATCCGTACTGACCTCCGAGAAGTTGTTGACGAAATTCAATGGATTCTGAATCTCGTGGGCGATGCCTGCGGTCAGTTCACCTAACGACGCCATTTTCTCTTTCTGCACCAGTTGAATCTGCGTCTCTTTCAACTCGGCAAGCGCCTGTTGGGCTTGCTCCCAATGGGATTGAATCTCGGCTTTCTGCTGCTGGAGCAGAACATTGGCCAGTTGCTTGTGCCGATCAATGCGAAAAAGTAATAGTAACAGAGTCGTTATCAGGGCAATCACTACCAATGATATGTAGAGAAGTTGGCTCTGGTGCTGGGTTTCTTCGATCTGTAATTGCTTGTCTTTTCTAAGCAGGGCGATCTGGTTTTGCTGGCGGCTCATCTGATCATCGAATTGAGCCGCCGTAGCTTTTCGGGAAACCTGCTCATTCGTGATGCTGTCTTTATACGCCATATAACGCGTTTGATAGGCGTATGCACTCGCATAGTCGCGATGGTTTGCATACGCTCCAGCCAGAATTTGCATCGCATCCCGCAATCGAATTTTGTTCTGATTCTGCTGGCTGAACTGAATCACTTGCTGCGCGTAATAGATGGCACTATCGGCCTGGCTGGTGCGGAGATAGTAACGGCCCAGCGTAATGGAAACTCGATTTATAACATAGGTATCATGATATTGCCGCGCGTTGGCCAGTAATTTATGGGCCAGCGGCAAAGCTAGGGCATTGCCCTGCCGTTCATACGCATCAACCAGATTAGCCTCCAGCGGTAACTCATAAAAACCAGGCCGTTCTTTGTATGCCTTCGACGCTTTGATCCCCTGCTGTAAGGCCATAATGGCTCTGGTATATCGTTTGGTCAGTAAATAGCAATTTCCTATATCGCCCAGGAGGATAATCTCAGAACTCTTGGAGGCTGGCCCTACTTTGCTGAGAGCGTTCTGTAAATACGTTAAGGCCCGGTCGTAGTCGGCGATGTCGAGATAAACGCCTGCAATACCGTGAAGAATAACAACTTGATTTTCCGTAAAATTGGTCTTCTCGATGACTTTAAGCGCTTGAAAATACCAGCTCAGAGCGGGTGCATACATGAATCGGTAGGCATAATAAATACCCAGATCATCCATAGCTCTGGCGATTAAGGCTGGCTGTTCTGTAGCTTTTGCTCTGGCCAGCGCTTGCTGGTAGTATGGCAGGGCCCGGTTCCCATCGCTCATGTAACTATGCCCCATCATCCGTAAAATGTTGGTAAGCAGTACGTTGTTGTTAAGAGGCTGGGCCACCACTAAAGCTTGTATCAGCAGTTGTTGAGCCACTTTAGGCTGTGTGTAGATCTTCGGACGAGCCAGATTATAAAGTGCCTGTGCTTTTCCGTAGGGGTAGTTCAAGCGCTGGGAAAGGGATAGAATCTGGCTGGCAACCGAATCACTTCGATTCTCAGTTATTCTCTTTTCCTCGATCAGGTTATTTAACTCGATGGCCCAGTCGATAAGCCGATTGACGCGAAAGGTATCAGATTGAGGATGGTTAGCTAAC
>CAXTJJ010000006.1:0-32319 GCA_964244155.1 uncultured Spirosoma sp. | reverse complement strand
GGTCAATATAAAAGGGATTAACAACAAAACGGTCAACACTTTCCAGGACGGGTCAAGCCTGAAAGCGTTCACAAAAAGGTTGCCTTTTATGAACGGTTACTACGAAAAATACAAATTATGGTAATTAGAGATATGCACTTATTATGTTTTTCTATAACGGTATAATACTATTTTTAGAAAGATGTTAAATCAGTTTACAACCCATCAATAAACGAACGGCAATTTCAGTAGCTATTAACGCTTGTTCTCCTATTCGGTAGCGACCTGTTTGACAACTAACCACTGACCCATTCGTTCTTTTTGCGGTAGAGGCAAACCCAGCTTTACGCGTGATCAGGCTCCTGTTTGCGACGCGTCCACTTGAGCGGATTCACTAAAGGAAACGGGTAAGTAGCGCCCAGTTCAACGCCCCAACTGGCTAGCTCCTGGGCACTGTTGAGCGATAACAGATGGAGCTTTTCCGCCGGTACGTGCTGAAGTTCAGGACACCAACGCTTGACATACTCACCCTGGGGATCATACCGAGTGGCCTGGGTGTAAATATTGAAATACCGGTCACTGTGCACATCCGACCCAACTTCGGCCACCATATTCCAGTTGCCCCAGTTGCTGGCCGGATCGTAATCGATCAGCAGACTCTCCATAAAGGCCGCCCCCCACGGCCACCACACGCTCAGATCCGGCTTCTCACCCCGGTGGAGCAACAGACTGGCTACATTCTGACGACCCCGATCGGACATAAAGCCCGTGGCATTGAGCTCCCGCATATTGGCGTCGACGAACGGAATGCCGGTTTGACCAGCGGCCCATTGGGCAAATCGATCCGCGTTTTTTTTCCAGCCGCTGGTCGATACCATCCGGGGACCGCTGGCCAGAAAAATACGGGGTCCCTGCCGGGCGGCCTGGAACCGAAGATAATCCCGCCAGATCAGTTCAAAGACCAGCCAGTAAGTCGATCGGTTCTTTACACGCGCCTTTTCGTAACGCCTGACCTCCCCATAGATCCGGCGGGGCGAAAGACACCCGTTGGCCAACCAGGCCGAAAACTTGCTGGAATAGTCCTCGCCCAGGAGCTGATTGCGGGTGGCTTTGTAAGAACGAAGCCCGTCGCGTTCCCAGAAATACGTCTCTAGCCGGTGCAGGGCCTGGGTTTCGCCCCCCACAAAGTGAATAACGGCTCGCTCGTCGGTGGACAGGGCCGTCAAGCCCAGGGTTTCCAGAGTAGGCAACCGGCCCACCGCCATGTCGGGTAGGGCCGGTAAGGCAGGCATAGGCACTTCGGCTCGTACCGTGGCCTGTTTTTCACAGCCTTTGCGGAACTCCCGGTAGGTATCCGGTAGGTCCGACAGGTCAACGGGTAAATCGTCCAGATGATACAGCGAAAGCATCCAAAACAGCGTCAGCTCCGCACCAAGGGGTTGCAGCGCTTGCCGGACCTGCTCTTCCAGTTTTATCTCGTCGGTGGTGGCTTCCTGACCGGCGTAAACGGCGCTGGCTTGATGCTGGCGGGCTAGCTCGGCCAATACCTGAGGGGGATTGCCCAGGCGAATCAGCAGGTCGGACCCCTGCTGGCGCAAACTACGGCGTGAATCGGCTAAGCTTTCCAGCAGAAAGCGCATCCGGTGCGCCCCAACCTTGGGAACGGTAAGACCCGGTATGGGCCGCAGCAAAGCGGGGTCCAAAATATAGATGGGGATGACCAGGGAAGCGTCCTGACAGGCTTGATACAAGGCCGCATTGTCGTGCAGCCGCAGGTCATTACGAAACCAGTGGATAATGGTTGTTTTCATATGCGAGTTAACCCGTCCAGGGGAGTGGTAGCGATTGGTAGTAGGGGTATCAGTCCGGTTAAGGACAGGACCGCTGGTGGTTGTGATGGCCCCGTCTTACCCTGCCGTTTGGCGATAGGCGGCTAAGGCCGCTTGCGCAGAGGCCTGGAGATCCACGCAGGGTTGGGGATAATCCTGGCCCAGTTGCAGGTTCGCTTTTCGCAGTTCAGCCTCCGGGGCTAACCAGGGGGCGTGAATATACCTGGCGGGCAACGATTTTAGCTCCGGCACGTAGGTTTTGATGTAGTCCCCCTTGGGATCATATTTCTTAGATTGCAGTACCGGATTGAAGACCCGGAAAAAGGGGGCCGCATCCAGGCCCGAGCCCGCTACCCACTGCCAATTCAGGGTGTTGACCGCCAGATCCGCATCCACCAGACAGTCCAGAAACCAGGCGGCTCCCACCCGCCAGTCGGTCAACAGATTCTTGATTAAAAAGGAGGCCGTCAGCAGCCGCACCCGGTTGTGCATATAGCCCGTTTGCCAGAGCTGGCGCATGCCCGCATCGATAATGGGGATGCCCGTCTGCCCCTGTTGCCATTTCTTAACTAGACGTTCGTCAGACTGCCAGTCCAGTCGTTCTAGCCGCGCATTATAGCTCTCGGTGCTCGTCTGGGGAAAGTGGTACAAGAGGTTATAGGCGAAGTCACGCCAACACACTTCGCTAATAAATGTCTCCCGACTCGTTTGGGAGTGGCTATCCCCGCCATTGGCTTGATCGACGGCCTGCCAGATCTGATTGGGCGATAGCTCGCCGTAGTGCAGGTAGGGTGACAGGCGGGACAGTACATCGCGGGCCGGGTAATTGCGTTCCGGTCCGTACTGATCAAGCTTGTGGGCAATGAAGGATTGTAACAGGGATTGTGCCGATGTTTCGCCCGGCGTCCAGGCCTGTTTGATGCCCATGTCCCAGGGGATGGTGGGCAACAGGGCGAGTGAATCAAGCGATACGGCCCCCGACGGCTGGGCGACTGTCAGGCGTAAAGAGTGGGGCTTTGGCTGGGGTGGGGCGGGGGGGGGGAGCCGCCAGGCAAGCGCGCAGGAAGGGAGTATACACCTTGTAGGGGGTGCCATCTTTTTTGACTACCTCCGGGAGTGGCCACAACAAGCTCCCCTCAAACGTATGCGCCGCTACCCCATCAGTGGCGAGCTTCTGCTGAATAGCCTGATCGGTGTGGATATAGGCGGGTTCGTAACAAGTCGTCCAATAAACAGCCTTGGCCTTGGATGAGCCGACCATTCGGGGAATGATGTGGGTGGCATCTCCTTTGAATAAGACCAGTTTGCCTTGGAGCGACTCATTCAACGACGCCAGGGCGTGATGCAACCACCATTGGCTGGCGCTTCCCAGGCTAAATTCGGGGCGATCATCGAGTATGTAGACTGCCAGGACAGGGCCCTGTTTAGCGGCTTCACGCAGGGCAGCATTATCCGACAAGCGCAAGTCGCGTCGAAACCAGAAAATTATCGTCTCACTCAGGACCGAATGGGTCGTGTTCGTGTCGGACTGTTTTTTGGGTCGACTGGTTTTGGGTATGTCGCTCGACGTTTCAGTTTTGGTTGCCATGCTAGGTTCGATTTAACAGTGCTACGCTAACGGCTTGTACGGCTAAAGGTTTTTCGGGTGTTACTCAATTGTTCTTTTTAAAAATGGGGTTTGGCTCTCGTTTCCTGGCCATGCCGTACGGGTTGTGTTTACTGTGCGGAGCCAGACCCTTAAGGCGATGAACTCGATTTTTAAACTAATTGCAAAGCAACCGGTTGGGTAGAAAGGCACTAAATAATGATCAATGCTGAGACGCTAGTAGTCTACTAACTATGCCTTATGGGATAGGCTGATAAAGAAACGGGTATCATGAATAAGAAAGGACCTATCGTGATCATCGAAGATGATGAGGATGATCAATTGTTACTCGAACTAGTCTTTAAAAAGTTAGCCTACTCCAATCAGGTTATCTACTTTTCGGATGGGCAGGCCGCATTAGACTATTTAAATGAGACTGAGGAGGTACCCTTTCTGATTCTGTCCGATATCAATATGCCGAAACTGAATGGGTTTGCCCTGCGCGAAAAGCTGCACAACGATTCCCGTCTGAAGCTGAAGTGTATTCCCTATCTATTTTTTTCAACCGATATTGATCAACGAGCTGTCATTGATGCGTATAGCTTATCGGTACAAGGTTTTTTTGTTAAACCTCTCACGATGACAGCCCTGGAAGAAACCATCTCCGCCATCGTACAGTACTGGACGTTGTGTGCCGCTCCGAATAATTTTTAACCCGATCTGGACTAGCCCCGTTTCACTAGACATTCCCGTCAGTCAGGCTGAACTCAAGGTCTAGGAAGCGCTAAAAGGTCCACGTTAATTCCTCTACCGTTTTAAAGCCATTCCAGCACCAACAACTTTAACATCGCTAGGGTATCTTCATTGGAGAGCGGTTTGGTTAGGAAGCCATCCGCCCCTAAATGCTGGGACTGGATTTTATCCCGTTCCTCACTGGAGGTGGTCAAGATGATTACCGGTAGGTGTCGGAATTTTGGAATTCCCGGATCTGGGCCAGCGTCTCAAAGCCATTCTGGTGTCCCATATTCAGATCCAGCAGCACAAGTTGAGGCAAAGAAGCGGTTTTTTCTAGGTTGGGTAGTAAGTTCTCCCCATCATAAAGCTGCTTAATGGAAATGGGAGGAGTAATGTTTTTAAAGGCTACTTCGAGCAGAAACTGATCGTCTAGATCATCATCAACAACCCAAATGGCAGAGCGGAGGACATAGGGTAGTTCTACGGAAAAGTACATAATTCTTCACTTCACTTGGCTTATCTAATCGAATGAACTGCTCAACTAAGTCGAGATGGCCTTAGAGTTCAAAAAGCCATACCTTTCTGAACCTCAGTCGATTAAAGGTTTTATCAATCAAATCGTACTAAAAAATGGGGCCAGAAAATAGGTTCAATAATTCTATTGAGTTTGACTTTATGATACTAACTTTTTAAACCATAAAGCAAAGAAAATCAGGCTACTAACTAACGAGGGTAGTTCAAACGACGAATTATGTACTATTCCGCAGAACTACCCGACATAGGATTGTAGTAGAGGGAAGGGACAAAGATAAATCGACCATCCTGAGTTTTGCTACACCTGCCTGTATTTGTGGTAGGGTAACCAGGTCAGTTCAAGCGTGTGACACCTCAGCTGACAAGGGTGGTAGGGTTGCTATTTTTTAATTTATCCCCTACCGTATCTCTTGGTGATACGTAGTACACCGGTGGGTTAACGCCTAAGCTAGTTGCCTTAACTGATCAAACGTCAGCGGGTGATTGGTATGTCGACATAGGTGGGCATACTCCGCAGTTGGGCTACTATCTTAAATTGAACATGCTATCTTTTACTGGACACGAACTGAAGATCGTTTACTGTATTACCCTGTAAAAGGTAGTAGATTTATTCTTAGTAATATACCATTTTAATGGTGGAGTTTTCAATACTCAATTCAGCTCCATTTATTGCTTTAGTGCAACTAGAGATTCAACCATCTTCGTTCACGAAAAGGCTTGGCCAAATGAACGCTTGTCACATCTTAGGGAGACAATAAGACCTTTGTTTTAAATGCCAGAAAGCAGGAAAGGGGATAACAGTAACAATAGCAAATGCATTTTACTCCCAGTCCCGTTCTTATCCATTTGTCTGAGAACCTGTCTGATCAATCAACTTTCTTAATCTCGGTCGCACTCAGGGTGATGGTAAATTCACGCCGTTGGCTGTTCCAGCAATGGACCCGTTGCCCATATTGACTAATCACCGGCACTGGCCAGTCAATGTCAGCATTCGCCATTTCTAACTCTTGAGCAGCCTTCGGGTTAATGAGTGTGACTAGGTCGTTCACCTTGAATTCGTAATTTGTCATCATTCGTTACTTAACTTCTTACCTTTGTTTTTTAGTAAAAGTCTTAAAACCAAGTGAATGAAAGCCATTAACATCCATTTTTTTTCGTCTTCTGAAAACCAGCAGCCTATAGCCAAGGCCGAAAAAGTTGCCAAACTAGCTAAGGTAATTTTAACCGGTTACATTTCTTCTGCCGGCAAACTCGTTTTGCCGGCCAAGACGGTGGCTCATTTAGGGGTCGATCTAAGCAAGACATCCTTTAAAGTAGGAATGGACGAGGGAAAGCGCAAAGCCAAATCGCTGTATTTGGTGCCAAGCAGTACCGATGAGGATACCTTTACCTTCGAGAAAGCGGCTAAAAGCTATACGTTGGCATTACCCTTTATCTTGAAGAAGAGTGGAATTGATTTCGTCAAAACGAAATACGACTTTACGATTCGTCTTTTCGAGCATGAGGGCACGACTGCCTTTGCGCTACAATTAACCCTTGAATCAGTTGCACCTAAAGTGCCTTATACGGGTAAGCCAAGAGGTCGAAAGCCTAGGCAAGCTTCCGATGCCGAGTAACATTAATGAGCCCTGTTCGGACGGGGCTTTTTTGTGTTTTGTCTCTAGTAATGTAATGTAGTCTTCAACGGATCTTTTCAGGAACTGGCCATCTTTTTTTAGGTGACTCCCCCAATTTTTCTTTCTCTGCCATCCTGGCAGCTTTTAAGCATTAGATTCTATACCCTTTTCAACTATTTTTGTTTTGTCACAAGGCTAAAACGCACGTTTTAGTGTGGTCTGTTTCAAAATGCTAATAACAGCAATCATATAGAATATATTAAAAAAAGCTTATTATAGCTCCGTGAGTAGGTTTATAAGGGTGCTGCCTTACCAGAACATGGCAACTGACTAATAACTAAAATGGAAGCCTCGGAAAAACCATCGGCAGACTGACCAAAAATCTACCAGGCAAAACCAGAATTCGTTAAAGTTTTTCATATGACTGAAACCATTCAAAACGAGTTTAATGCCTGGTTTAATAAAAACGGCTCCAACAAAAATACGATACCTATTATAGCGATTTCAGATGGATGGAATATCTATTCGGAGATAACTACCGGAAACTAAATTCTTAAAGATCAAGGTGGGAGATTCAAAATCTTTCTCTCAAAAGAATAATTACATCAACACTTTCAACCTGTTTCAATAATATGATCGCTATACTATTCGTGTTTACCGAGCAGCAATTCGTTAAGCTGTTGACTTGTTAAACAATAAGTTATAAGCCAAGCTTATTTTTTAATTCATCTATAGCTTCTATCACAGTTTTTCCATTCCAAATTTGTTGCCCATTGTGCAGGACTCTTCCTGTTGAAAAATCGTATACATAAAAAGGGATTTGTCCTTTATCAAAATCAATTTTAATCTGCCGTATTTCTTCTGCTAAATCAAAGTTACCTCCATTTGCACTTTCGCCCGTTTCACCTTTGAGCCCTTTTGTTACAGTGTTTTTTCCATCTGATACTTTTGGAGCTTTATCGTCAAAGAAATTAACTCTTTCATTATCACTAAGAACTGCATATTCTGTGAGCCATTTAGACCAATCATTTGTACTTATCGGAACAGCACGACCCTGTTTTCCATTAAAACTATCCTTGAATTTATCAAAGAATAGCTCTGGATCTGTATATACTTTGTCTAAAATTTTACTTTCTGTAGATTGCTTATTTTCAGAATTTAGACTGTTAACTATATTTTCTGTTTCGTACATATTATAATATTGCCAACCATTCTGTCGAGTAGGATTATCTAATTGTCTTGAATTTAGCGCATTATCGCTATCAATCATATATGGATGTTTTTCTTTCGTCCAAATCACATTTTCATGGTTAAGATCAGCTAATCCAGTAAGAAAAGCAAAAGTTATCGCTTCTTTTAGACTATTTTTAAAATCTCTGCTTTGGTGATTTTTTTCGCCATATACCTCAAATAATTTTCCCGCCTGTACTCCATCAACAAATTTAATTATAGAGCCATGAACTTGGTGGGTTTCCATTTCTAATAGTTTAATTTCACTGTTTTTATTAAGATTAGAAAACTCGTTTACCCAACTTGCAAAACTATCATTGTTCTTTCCTAATAATGACTTTTCAATACTACGATCTTCTGGTTTTATAACTACTTTTACTTTCTTCTTATTATGAAAAATATTGCCTGTATTTTCTGTTTTTTTAAATTCAGCAATAACTGCTCCTAATCCTTTACCGTGTAAGTCGCTTCCGGTTAGTATAAAACTTGTAAGTTTACATTGATCACCGCCCATTTCAGTCTTCCAATGCTGAGTGGAAGCCATCAATTCATCTGCCCCTGACTCAATTTGTGGAAATATTCCGTTGGTCCACTTTTTCCAGTTATCAAATTTTGTCATATCACAATTAAAATCTATACTCTTCTTCGTTGAGTCATCTTTCTTAAGACGAAAAGGATCTAATAATATAATTATATTTTTTTCTATGGCAATTAAATTTGGATTTAGCTTGTATTTTAAAGCGGCCTTTCTAAGTATTTTTTCAATCTTTGCCCGCGCTTCTACTTTCCATACTTCAATGTACTCATTAAATATTTCCTCTTCTAATTTAATAGCATCTTCATCTTTTTGTTTTTTACTTAACAGAAGCTTAGAGTTCGTAACGTCTTCAAATTCACTTAAAGGCCTGCTACGTATTTTTTTTAAAAGTTTTTTGTGCCAAGCAGGTGTACGTTTTTCTTCCAGCGATGAATTATTAGAGTTTTGTTTATTTATTTTTTCAGCATTTGAGCGATTTTCAGATCGTGGTTCAAAGATATTCATAGTATTAAGGACATTTTAGATAATTAGTATTTGATGAAAAAATCTTTATATAATCATTCTCTCTTAAATGATTTTCACGATTTAGTAATTGTATGTAAATATAAAATATTTTTTTTTAAGCTTATCTAAGGGTCATTGATCGAGCTAACACTTAATAGCATCTTGAATTAGTCTGTGAAGAAGGCAACTTCATTCTTGCGGAAAAACCACCGAATTCGCCCACGATCTGCCTGTAAAAAATCAACTTCATTCATCACAGCTGTCTGTAACGATCCTAAACTCGTGAAGACCCAATTCTTTAGTGACCGTTTCGATTGGCTCCATACCAACTCTACTTGGTTGAGCATGGGACTGTAGGCGGGCAAACGCTCCAGATGAACCCGTCCGGGCCGACTTTGGAGCCAATTCCGGACAGCCTGAGATCGATGGATGGCCGCTCCACAAATCACTATCATGTTTTGACAGCGATACTGCCAACAGAGTTTGCTTAAAAACCAACAAATATCTTCACTGCTGAAAGGTTGATTCTGCCCCGCCAAGTACAGACAACCTGTCGGCGAAATGGCGGCAATCAGACTCAAGTGCGCCCGTTCAACTTGTTTCAAGAGTAAAGGTGTTTTCCCTCGGGGTACCCAACTATGAGCGACGAACGGCAAAAGGTAACAGGCTGATTCATCCACATAAAGAATGTCCGCCCTTCAGCTTTGGCTTTTTTGAGGGCAGGCGTTCCTTCCTCAATTGGCAACAGCCTGCGGATCTTGCTGGTGGGCCGCCGAGCCGGTTTTTGTCGACTCCAGCCCACCCCTTTGAGCAGTCGACCTACCTAAGATGGGTCGTAACTAACGCCGAACAGCTTATTGATTACTGCATTCACCCGCTGACGGGTCCACACTTGGCCTTCAAAACCATGGGCGAGCCCCCTTTTGTTCAACTCGGTTACCAGTTGAGCCAATTGGTTTTGATTAAGTCGGCAGGCTGACCCCGTAGGCTTTTTTACAGACGAGGGCTTGGAGGCCGTCTTCGCGATATTTTTTGAGGGTTTGGCTAACCCAACTTTCTGTCAGGCCTAGGGCTAGGGCATTTTTAACCTGGGACCAGTTTTGGTGTTTAAGCGCGGCATACCGCCGTCGAAACAGTTCGTAATCAGCTAGTGAGTGTCATGTTTTAGTAAGGCATCACCTTTATAAACCTACTCACGGAGCTATAAGTCTAAATTACAACTAATTATATAGTTTATAATTTATTAAACTTGCCTCGACTTTATACTTTTTCATCTATGTTAGTCAAGGGCGAGTAAAAGCCCGTCGGTAGTGATTGTTGTCGGGGGAGCGACTGAAACATTTTACGATAAAAAGGCTTGGTTGAGAAGGACTAGCCGCTAACCCATCAGCCAGACAAAGTAAACCGGTTATAAGCCATGCGAATCGCTACCTATAATGTCAATGGCATAAACGCCCGATTACCAGTGTTGCTTCGCTGGCTAGCCGAAACCGCGCCTGATATTGTCTGCTTGCAGGAGCTGAAAGCCCCTCAGGAAAAATTTCCCATAGCGGCCATTGAGCAGGCCGGTTACCAGGCGATCTGGAAAGGCCAGAAAAGCTGGAATGGCGTGGCCATATTGACGCGATGCGCTGAGTTCCAGGAAATTCGCCGTGTACTTCCCGGCGATGAAACCGATGATCAAAGCCGTTATCTGGAGGCTTTAGTGAATGGGGTTTTAATTGGTTGCCTGTATCTACCCAATGGCAATCCTTTACCAGGGCCTAAATTTGACTACAAACTGATTTGGTTTGACCGGTTAATTCAACAGGCGGCTCATCTGCTGGAAACCAACACACCAGCCATTTTAGCGGGTGATTTTAATGTCATTCCAACCGAATTCGACGCGGCAACTCCCCAACGGTGGCAGCATGATGCGCTGTATCGGGCTGAATCCCGTGCCGCTTATGCAAAACTACTTGACTTGGGCTGGATTGATTCCCTTCGGCAACTAGCTCCTTCAGAAAGAATGTATACCTACTGGGATTACTTTGGGCAGGCTTTCCGTCGCAATGACGGCCTACGCATTGACCTTTTATTAACAAGTCCACTGCTGGCTGGGCAGTTAGAAGCTGGGGGTGTAGACCGATCGGTCAGAGGTTGGGAGAAAACGAGCGATCATGCTCCCGTCTGGATAAAGCTGGCCCTATAAGACTCAAAGTTTATACCACAACCTATTAGACGAGATTTAATGCTAGAATGAGCGTACACATAGAGTGTTTTCGTGAACGACTCAACCAAAACTGTAAATTGTGTTTTCTAGTGAAGTAGCCAACAATTGTTTAGCCAATTAAAAAGTCTCATATTGGTACATTTCCAATATGACCTCAGCTAACCTATCGGTATTGTAAAAACAATCAGGTGGTCTCAATGCGTACTAGCCCTAAAGCCATTCTAAAGCCAACAGTTTTAACATAGCCACCGTGTCTTGGTTCGAAAGTGGTTTGGTTAAGAAACCATCTGCCCCTAACCGGTGAGATTGTACCCGGTCACTTTCTGCACTGGAGGTCGTCAATATAATTACGGGTAGGTGACGGTACTTAGCCATCCCCCGCAGTTCGGCTAATGTCTCGAAGCCACTCTTGCGGACCATATTTAAATCCAGCAAGATAAGCCTAGGCAACGTAGCCGCCTGTTCTAGGCTGGGCAGCAAGTCTTCCCCATCATAGAGTTGCTTGATGTGGATAGGCGGCTCGAAGTTTTTGAAGGCCACTTCGAGCAGAAATTGATCGTCCAGATCATCATCAACTACCCAAAGTGCGGGGGCGTTTACCATGTGGGTTTTCTGGGAAAATGAGGCAACAATTTTTGAGTTCTATTACAACTGGTTTGAGCATTTCATCCAGCTCGGCCGCCTTAGGCAATTATGAACTGCTCAAGCGGTTATTGCTGAGAAGTAAACATTAAAAAGCTTGTCGTTAAAAATTATTCGGAGCCGCACACAACGTCCAATACTGTACAATGGCCGAAATGGTTTCTTCCAGGGCGGTCATCGTGAGGGGTTTTACAAAAAAACCTTGCACTGATAAGCTATAGGCATCAATGACAGCTCGTTGATCCATCGCCGTTGAAAAAAACAGATAGGGAATACATTTCAGCTTTAAGCGGGCATCATTGTGCAGCTTTTCGCGCAGGGCAAACCCATCCAGTTTGGGTAAATTAATATCGGACAGGATCAGGAAGGGAACTTCCTCCGTCTGGTCTAAATAATCCAGGGCCGCCTGGCCATCATAGAAGTAGATGACCCGATTGGGATAGGCTAATTTCTGAAACACCAGTTCAAGTAATACTTGATCATCCTCATCATCTTCAATAACCACAATGGGCCCTTTCTTATTCATGCTGTACGCTTCTTTATATGGTCTACCGCCGGTAAATTTAGGCACTATTCAGCATTGGTGAGTAAACTACGGATATCCCACTAAGTTATATGTCTCAATGCCGTTTAAGAGCACACCGATCTACTAGACTGACTACCTTTTAGTGGACACCGGGTTGACTTCAGTCACTCGGCAAATAGACGCTGAAGGTAGCCCCTTCCCCCGGCTGACTACGGGCCGTAATCGCTCCGCCGTGATTAGCCACTACTTTCGCGCAGATAGCTAACCCAATGCCCGTGCCTGAATACGCACTCTTGCCGTGCAGGCGCTGGAAAACCTGAAAGATGCGATCCAGGTACTTCTCCTCAAAACCAACCCCATTATCCACCACATCGATCCGGTAATAGGCCATACCCCCCCGGCTGAGCTTGATGCCCTCCGGTAAGTGATCAGCCGCCACCCAGCTGGCCTTAACCTCAATGCGGGGCGCTACCGGAACGCCGGTCTGGTCCGTACGGCGAAACTTGAGCGCATTCGAGAGCAGGTTCTGAAACAATTGACCCAGTTGTGACCCATCACCCAGTACCACGGGTAAAGGTCCCACGCTCACCTGGGCTCGGGTTTGCTGAATGGTCAGTTCCAGGGTAGACAGCACTTGCTGAAGCGTCTCCTCCAGGGGCACTGGTCTACTGGCCTCCCGTTGAGTGGAGATGCGGGAGTAGTTCAACAGGTCTTTAATCAAGGCTGACATCCGACCGGCAGCTGACTGCATGCGCTCGATGTAACCCAGTTCCTCACCCATGGAGCCAGCAAACCGAGTCATCAACAGGTCCCCGAACTGCTGAATCTTGCGTAGCGGTTCCTGCAAGTCATGGGAGGCCACATAGGCAAAGGTTTGCAGATTCTCGTTCGAGCGAATCAGCAGGCGATTGGCTTCTTCGAGTTCTTCATTGAGAGCGGCATACTCCTCGTTGGCCGCTTCGAGTTCGCCATTGGTAACCGCTAAGGCTTCATTGGCCGCGGCTAGCTCCTGGGTGCGTTGGCGAACCTGTTGCTCCAGCAGCAGCTGCAGCTCGCGCTGAAGGGTGATATCCTGGGCCGTACCATTGAGCCGAACGGCTTTACCATCCGCACCAAAGACGGTTTTACCCCGCGCGTGCAGGATACGTTTCTCGCCCGTTTTAGGATGAATAACGGTATAGATTTCGTTGTAGAGGCCGTCGGAGGCCGGATTCAGCGCCCAGGCGACAGCCTGGTCAACCCGCGCCTGATCTCCCGCTTCCAGAATCGGAATGACCTCCTGGTAGGCCTGGGCATTAGGATCATACCCAAACCACTCGATCAACCGATCCGAAAAGGTGAGCCCCTGGGTTGCCACATCAATGCTCCAGGTACCTAACTGGGCTAATTCAACGGCCTCCTGCAGGTGAACCCGGGCGTCTTCCAGCTGTTGGCGAGCCAGCACCTGCTGGGTGACATCAGTGGCCATTTCCAGGATGGCGTAGACCTGGCCTTCGGCGGTGCGCAGGGGCTTGAAGTCATAATCAAAGTAGAACGTTTGGAGCTGGCCTCCAATGACTAAATCAGCCCGGCCGGCCCTGGCTGAGAAGGAGTCTCCAGTGGCCAATAGGTTTTGTATGGTGCCTAGAAAATGCTGACTTCTCAACTCGGGTAAGGCGTCGGCTAAGGGCATGCCGATAACACCCGATCCTTTGCCCCAGACGGCAATCATCGCTTCATTGGCGAGCTCGATGCGCAGCTCCTCCCCCACAAACAGACAGGTGGCTACCGGCGCTTCTTCAATGAGCGTCCGAAAACGGGCTTCGCTTTGGAGAAGGCGTTGCTGGGCTTGCAGGATGTCGGTAATGTCGCGAGTCGTACCGGCCACGGCCTCCACCTGGCCCTGCTGGTTGAGCACCGGCGCAAACACGTAGTCGTAAACCCGGTTGCCCAGCCTAGCATGCGGAAAGGACACCTCTCCCCGAATGGATTGTTTGGTGGCCACGACCTGATCGATCTCCCGCTCGTGCATCCGGGCGTGCCAGGGCTCATAGCCATTTTCTTCCAGGCCTTTGCCCATGGACTGCTCCCAGGTAGTGCCCCACATGTCCAGCAGGGCCTGATTGGCATAGGTGAAGCGGTAGGACAGATCAAAGACATAGACCAGGTCCGGGATGCTGGCGGTGATGGCGGCGTAGATCTGCTGCTGACGTTGGGCCTGCTGGAGGGCACTCGCTTCCTGTTGAGGGTCCGTCGCTATAGGCGGAGTAATGCCCTGGGCTACACCCGCCAATCGAACCACCTGCCCGGCCTCATTGAGGGAAGCCTGACCCTGAAGGCGCACCCAGCGCAGCTGACCATCGTCCGCTCCTACTGTGCGGTACGTCTGGTCAAAGATACCCCCGGAGTCGGGGTTAATAGCCCACTGTAGGGCCTGGTCAACCCGCTGCAGGTCTTCGGGATGGATGAACTGGATAAACTGCGGATAAGGCAGGTCATTGCCTTTTGAGAGGCCGACCAATTCCCGGCATCGGTCATCCCAGCGGATGTGATTAGTAGCCGGGTCGAGTTCCCAGACCCCGAATCCAGCGGCCTGGAGCACGAAGTCCAGATTAAGTGGTTGAGTAAGTTGATTAAACCGTTGAGGGCCAATCATAATTTGTTGAGCAGGGAAACGTTAAACTGATAAGGTGGTAAAGTAATGAAATCTGTACGAGAGTGAACGGTAGGGTAATCATCGAGTTTACTCATATAGCTACCCGGACGGGTTAGCCGCCTGCTGGGTTTACCTCAACTTGTTGAGCTAACTAACCACGCAGGAAAAGGTTCGGAACGAGCTAGTAAGGCATTCGGTGGTCCGGTATAACCTAGGCCTAGGCTAGCCTTGTCGGCCTACTTGTCCCATTTAGGTGAAGGTGTCTTTTCAGTCAACCTTATACGCGTATTTTACCCGTAAGCTGTCAACAAGAACGTGTAGACGCTCCATTTTGGACTTGCCACTTTTACAAAAAAAACTTAACCCTGGTTGTCCCGTGAACGGTAGTAAATACAAACTGTTCCTACTACCGTTTTCAGGCACTTGAGTAAGCTTGGTCCTATTGGCCAGTCAACTAGGTCAAGACTAGAGGGGTGCGCTAGGGAAGCTATTCCAGCGGTGGATCGATGGTTGGTAGGCGAGCTGATCGGTGCCAATAATCACGTAACGCTATAATGTAATTCTGCCAACCTGGCATGTCCTCGGGCTTTTGCGTATAGGCTACTGCTCCCTTCTCATAGGCCTGGGTGACCTTGCTTTGCTCGGTGAGCATACTCAGCATGATGATCGGCACGCTCCCTTGAAAACGTTCCCATAGGTCAGGCAATAAATCCAGGCCATTTTTGGCCTGATTTAGATCGATGTCCAACAAGATCAATTGAGGAGGTCGGCTGGTATGGGTATCTAAATACGTAATGGTTTCCTGGGTGGATCGGGTACCAATAAAATTGGCTTCGGGAAATACTTTTTTTCCTATCCGGGTCAGGATATCCGAGATGGGCGGCTCATCATCTACGACCAGAATATCAAACGAGGGATCGGGCTGTTCTGGATGCATAAGCCAATGGGTGAGGTGAATTTTTTGTCGTTGGTTAAGCCTACTGTCCGAACCGTTTGATAACTGCAATAGTTTTCGTATCGCCAATAATCAGCAAATTTTTCGTATGCCCGAATTTCGAAAAATACTATTGGTCGATGATGACAACGACATCGCCGATCTGCTGAATCGAGCCGCCAAAACCGTTTTCTCTTAAGCCTATTTTCACTGGGTCAATACGTTCTGCGAAGCTTTAGACTATTTAAGGGGGTTAAGAGGAGTTGGCCCATCACTAATCCTAGTAGCTATCGATCTTAATCGAATCGACAGGCTTTGATTTTTTAAAACGGGTTCACGCTCACCCCCAAGGCCGCTTGGTGCCCGTTGTTGTGCTCACCGCATCGGTGGACAACCAGCAATGACAAGCGGCTTACCAATTGGGGGCGAATGCCTGTACCCCAAAACCCGAACGCTTTTCAGGTTGGAAAGCCTAGGTGGAGCAGTTGCACCCGTATTGGTCTAGTAGGGTGACGACAGCCCGATTATAGTTTACTGAAGCGTAATTGCTTGGGTCGTCACCTTAATTATAAAGTTGAGTAGCCACCAGTAGGCTACCTAGCGTATTCATTGATCTCCAGACAGCCGTGGCATTGTTAGTTACCCCTCGAGCCATGTAAGGCTTTCAAAAACTTTTCTTCATTCGACAAATCACCGATAATTTTTCGGATCGGCTCGGGTAATTTTCTCACTAAGGTAGGGACCGCAAAAATTTGATGATGTTCAGCCAGATGGGGGTGCACCAGCAAATCAATGACCTTAATGACATGCCTATCCGGCCAATAGTGTTCACAGTATTTTTTCAGGTTGGCCAGGGCTAGTCTCGACTTAGGTGTATTTCCCGCGATGTAGAGGTGTAGATCCCACGTTTCCTGAATGGCTACCATAGTTGAAAAGTTTAACTCGAAAGCCTAGTTGATTTTTTATAAACACGACGAAACATAGAAAGTTATACCTGCCTAGAGACTTCTAACCAGTTGATAAACTAGTTACTCTGAGACGACTACTTAATCAAGGTCTATTTATCTACTAGCATCGGATCAATAAAAGTGCAGTGGCTAGTCAATTTCCAGTTCCTATAAATAGAATTTATCCGCTAGCTGAGTCCTTATAAACTTTTAAAAATCCATTGTACTAATTTGTACTTTTCATAGTATGCGTTTGGGGAATGAACCCATTTCGTAAACGGTTTCAAGTATCCATAATGGAGGCTGATCAACGTAAGTGCATTACGAAAGACGTCCATTTGGCCAAGCGATTTCGTGGACGAATAAGTTTTATAAACTAGTTGTACTTAAAACATAATTGGTGAGATAAAAATTGTGAATTCGTATCTATGCCAAGTAGTATTATTTCAAGATATAGCCAATGAATAGTAAAGGCTGTTTTCCGACTGTCGGCTGGTAAATTATATAATTTGGTACATAGTATTTACTGTATCTTAGCCAATGAGTTGATCGGATGCCAAGTTCATACCATGACACCTAAACAAGCCCAACGGCTGATCAAATAAATAGCCGATATCAAACGGGCCTTAGCCGCTGAAAAACGAAGGTTGGCGGCTATGATGACTCTCGTGGTCTGCGCTATCTACCCACTCGCTACTACATTCAACTGGCCGATTACACAGGGAGATTAAGCTATACCCGCTGGTTCGCCAAAAACTTTCCCGACGACATGGGCTTTCCCGACTTCCTGTTTGAATGGGCAGTTCTACTCTTTAAGGCAGGTAAGGTTGCTGAGGCTAAAGCCAAAGTCTGGCAGACTTACTGTGCCAATACCTATGTACTGGATAAGTTCCTTGGCCATCCCCTTCAACCGCTCCTGAAATACGAATGGTCTAATCTAGCTCAACCTGGTTTCACCGCCTATTTCACCTATTCTCATCAGCAGGCCGAACTACTTGATTTTAGTCAGTGGTTGGAGGAGTTTCTGGCCAGCGAATCCTTTACTAGCCGAAAAGCTCGCTACCTAATCATTCAGCAACAACTTCAAGTAGAAGACGATCCAGAAGGTAGAGACTATTTACGCCAGGAAGCGGATCAGTTAGAAAAGGCGATTAAGTTTAAAAAAACGGTTGTCTTACAGGTGTAAGACAGACCACATTTTTGTCTTACAAAGTGTATTACAAAACATAATGTAGATTATACAACACTTCGTATGCTACTGGAAAATCTAGTCAGAATCCAGTATGAATACGTATCTTAATGATTTGTTAGGCTATAAGAAAAAGAAACCTCGACACCTATTTCGATGGAAGGTTGTCGAAGCCTATCGCGCCGAACGAGTCCAGGCCTCCGAACTGGAAGAAACCTTGGGCATCCCCATGAAGGAGCTGCGCCGTCTCAACCGCAACTACTTTAGACTCCGCTTACTTCCCCTTTTACAACCCAAAAACCGCCGAAAAACCATGAAACGAGACGCGGATTACGTCAAAATGCTGGAGCGCAAACTAGCTGACATGGAGAAGGAGAATCAATTTCTCCGCTTGCAGGCTGAGGCTTACCAAACGGTGATTCAAATTGCTGAAGAGCAGTTTAACATTCCAATCGTAAAAAAGCCTGGCGCCAGGCGGCCGAAAAATTAACTCGTCGCTACCCCTTAGTGGGCATGGAGGTAATTTGTAAGCTGTTTGGCCGAGTGAGACAAGCCTGGTATGCGGCTACCCGGCGACAGGAGAAGGTGGGGTTTCAAACAGATGCTATCTTACAGGAAGTCAGGCGGATACGTCGTGGCATTCCGGGCATGGGCACCCACAAACTCCATCATGAAATGCAAGTATTTTTAACCCGGCATCGCATTAAGCTGGGTCGGGATCGCTTGCATGCGCTCTTGAAAGAGAACGGCATGTTGGCGAAACGAAAGGCTCAGAAGGTTACCACGACTCAATCGAACCATACACATTTCAAATACCCCAACAAGGTCAAAAATGTCATACCTAGCCGGGCTAATGAGTTGTGGGTGAGCGATCTGACGTATATCTCAGTGGGGCAAACTTACGCGTATCTCTACATCATCATGGATGCTTTTTCACGTAAGATCGTCGGCTGGTCGTTTGAGAAAACGATGCATGCTCAAGGGGCTTTAAGGTCACTAAATATGGCTTTATTAGCTCGAAAGGATATTAGCCAATCGTTGATCCATCATTCGGATCGGGGCGTTCAGTACTGCTCCTGGGCGTACGTGCAACGATTACGTCAGGTAAATGCGACCATCAGTATGACTGAGTCAGGTGATCCGAACGAGAACTCAATGGCCGAGCGTGTTCTACAGTCACTGAAAGATGATTGCAAACTGAGTCGAACCTTTACTTCTTTCGCGGCAGCTGCCGAGGGTATCGAACGCGCGATTACGGCTTATAACACGGTACGACCGCATGCTTCGCTGAATTATTTAACACCGCACCAGATGCACCAGCGAAAGCGTAAAGTAAAATTACGCTGGTACCCTTACAAGAAAGTGAGGTACGGAAATGTACAATATGAGGGCCTCTTACGGTGATTTTAATATCTGTCCAATCTAATCAGTAGCATACGCTTTAGAGGTCATTCTATGAATAAATTACGTTTGGCTAACATGCTTCGTTACTCGGCAGCTCCCTTTGCAATAGTTGCTTTATGGAGTTGGTTGCAGCCTGCTTACTTCCCCTCATGGGTTTTGGGTGCCTCCCTATTTTTTGCCTTTTGCTTCTTATTGCCCAGCATCATTATTAGAAGTGCAAAACAGTAGTGGCAATAATCTTATAACAGCCTAACATTATCGGAGTTATACAACTTGTCGTATAACTCCGATTTACTGTACACAGAAATCAGTAGCATACGACAAGTTGTATAAGTGGCAATATAGTACGTTTGAACTGGTTGAAAAAATACTCAAAAAAGCAGTTCTTCCGCTGTGAATTGAGCCACTAGCAGGGCAAGTCCGAGGCATTATTAGCGAAACCTGTTTAACATGTGTTGACTCCTGCTAGTGAATTTTAAAGCCTGAACAGTTCAATTGGTGAAAAACCGTGTATGCTATGCTAGGGTCAAAAAATTCAAAGTCACTCCCTGTTATTCCTTTTTCTTTACCCTTTGCAAACACCCTTCTGTATGACCACTTTCATTGGTATTGATGTGTCCAAAGATAGTCTTTCTGTGGCGGTTCCAAAACCCAACGCTGGCTGGAAAGTAGACGAATACACCAACTCTCCGGACGGTATTCGTACACTTATAGGTAAATTGCCTGACCAGGCTCATTGCGTGCTGGAAGCCACTGGCTCTTATTCAGTCCTGGCCACTTACATGTTGACTCATTCGGGTGTAACTATCTCGGTCATTAACCCCAAACCTAAAGGCCCCCCCGGTGATATCGCCCTCTAACTTCAGCAGCGGCTGGCCGCCAATGAGCTACGGTTGGAAGAGGCATTGGCAGATACCGGTTACTCTAATGGCGGTAACTACGCCCTGCTGGAAGGGTGGAAAATCACAGGCTGGATACCTGTCTTCGGCCACTTTAAACCACAGATCGAAGGCTTTCCCTATGATCCTGAGGGGGATTGCTTTACTTGTTCAGCTGGCAAGCGATTACCGTTTAAGACCTTTGCCACCCACGCAGAAAATGGTTTGTTAAAGGTCTATCGGGCAGATTACCAGGACTGTAAACAGTGTCCGCTCAAACCCACCTGTGTACCCAAAAGCCAATGCTGACAAATTATTCGAACGGCCTATGATCCCTTCTATCGTCGAGCCCTGAAGCGCCAGCAAAGTCGGCGGGGCAAACGCATGAAGAAGCTTCGTCAACGGACGGTGGAACCCGTCTTAGGTAGTCTGGTGGAGTACAATGGGTTGCGAAAGATTAATGTTCGGGGTAAAGCAGGAGCTCACAAAGTGATGCTCATGGCAGCTATTGCCTTTAATCTGAAGAAGTATATGAAGTTCATCACCAAGTCAACTCTTGGTCAGGCCATTGCCCTAAAGGTAGAATGGTCATTGCCTTCTGGAGATACTTTTCTAGGCCTTGATGTGATTTTTCTCAACTAAGAAGGGCGAACGATAGTAGAAAATCCTATTCGCCAATTCTGACGCTGAAAAATCGATGTGGGAAGCAGAGTTGTGCAACAGCCACGGGCGTTTCAGGGGACGCCTTGTCTTAATAACTATCAACGACTATCCGTAGCATACGGGGAAAAGAAAGCCTTTTATTATGTTAAGGAAATATTTGTACTTCAAGCTCATCAATTGCGAGCACAGCAATCCTGAAAAGGACTTTTAAAAGGTCAGACAGGCTACTATTACTTACAGTATACAACCATTTTGGCTGTTCGTTTTACCATGAGGGCGGTGTGCATTCGTTAAGTCGCTGACGGACACGCGCGACACGCCGACGAGACACGGGCAGCGTCATGCCGTTACTCATTTGGATAGCCATACGCTTAGTGCCAGTGCTCGTGGTTTGAGCAATATGAGTCGGATTGATCAGAATGGACTGATGGATGCGGATAAAGCTAGCGAGTTGAGCTTCGACCCACTTAAGCGTTTTGGCAGACAGATATTTTTGGTGCTGCTCATCCCGTCCGTAGTGTATCCAGACATAGTTAATGTCGGCTTCAACGCAGATGATGGATTCGATCGCAATAGGCTCAGACAGGCCCGGCAGTTTCAGTACCAGCATTAGCTACCTTGTTATCAAAAGGGGCAAAATAGCCTCTCTCCCCTCGGTCAGCACAAGTCACTGCTGATAGGGTTGAGCTGGCTCTATTGCCTTACTATAAAAAGTGTTATTTAATAAAAAAGCAGACTGACAGCGTTGGTCTGCTTTCCGCCGTTTGGGACCCCGTTCTATCCATTCTATATGGAAATCAATAAACTCCCTGTGATAGGACAAATATACGAACACCCCATTACGCCGCTGCGAGTCCGGCCCTACGACAAGGTTTTTAGGTATAAACCGCTTCTACTTGTCGCATTCTTTAATAAATTATTTGGCCAACTTAATAAGAATTTGAAAAAATAGTAAGGCTTTTTCTTTTACATTTAACATATACTGTTTCAGTATTGGTGGGGTAGAGCCTGTTTAAAAGACATTATATCGGTGGCCACGGAAAAGAAATGCCCTACTAGTAGTAATACTTTTATGGCTTTGTGGTGTATAGTTAAGGGTGGCCTATGGCTCAATGGCTTCCTAACCTCAGGGCACAAAAAAGGGCTTATCTAAACAGGCAAGCCCTTTAACACCCTTTTTTGTCAAATTAAATCTCAAAGCTCCGAACTGGCTTAAAGCTATCAGGATCAGGCTGCAATACGACTACAATCAAACGAAAATCAAAACAGAACGTTATTCCTACTTTTACAAGGCAGGTAGTGTAATGAACTTTATGTTAAGGGTATATTCTAAGATGAGACGTTAAATAATTGACTGTAAAATTACATGTAAATAAACTTTTCCAACGAGCTTCTCCTACCCCTATTATGATGCGCTGGCTTAATTTTGTTTAAAGTAAAATGAGTTTTTCTTAAACAAATTGCTCCTTAAAGATTTATCTATCCAGAAGCCAAAAGATGCGTGTCAATTTCAATTAGTCTATTAGGATCAGAAGCCGCAAGGAACGCCCTATGCAAACTTACAAGGTGATCCCACCTAAGGTACTCTTTATTGAAGATAACAATGATTGTTGGTTCATTATAGAGAAAGTAATAGAAAATGGGTATCTCATAATGAGACCAGTCTGGGTGTCGTCTTGTGAGCAAGCATTAAATCAATTCATGGAGTGGGAATTTCAAGAATGGGAGCTGCCCAAATTGATTTTTTTGGACTTGTACTTGCCCCAAGCTAAAGATGGTTGGAAAGTACTCAAGCAACTTAAAACCAGTTCGGCAGCTATTCGACAAATTCCCATTGTTATGCTGAGTAACTCATCAGTTCAAGAGGATATTTGTAAAGCCTATCAGCTTGGGGCTGCCTCTTATATAGTCAAACCGATTAATTTTGTTCAATGGATTGAGCGTTTCACGGAAATACGGGCTTATTGGTTAGAGACGGTTAGCCTTCCTGTTTTGCGTTTTTAGCCTGAATGTCACAATTGGTATGATCCACCGGATTAAGCAACTGATTAATAGATAGTTAATGAGTAGTTCAACGGATGGATAACTAGGCCTGAGAAGCGGTTAAACCGCTTCTAAAAACCGTAAGCCTTTTAGGGCTTTTTTCGTCTAAAATAGCTCGATGGCAGCATAATCCCTTAGCCATATGATCATGGTCTATTTTTCAGGTTGGGACTCTCAAGGTGAGTATCGAAATTGTATTCATGGAGGAGACTATTTTGAATCTAGCTTCGATATACTCTCAGGATTAGTCGCTGGTGGCTGGAAACTCGTCAGCGTAAAACTTTCAGATGGTTTCAGCAATGAGATCTATTTACCCATTGAGTTCTTTGACGGACAGCCTATCAAAAAACCAATGAGGAGGTTACAGTATGAATGGGAAGAAATCTTATATTAAACTTAACAGGAAGGTTGTTAATGACTAGGCTTCACTATAGTGACTATTCTAGTTAAATTGGCTGTATAATGTACGTTATATAGGCTTTTAGGTGGCTTATCGGAAGCTCTTGGCAGACTTTCCGACTTTTTATGGTAGGCGTTTACGCCGCTTCACTTTCGAACGAGCAAATATACCATCACTCTTTAGAAAGTGTCATGAAAGGCAATTAATTAGTGTGGCTAGCTTTGTTGTTCTCCAGAATAAATCGTTGATATCGACTACTCAACTATAACATTTATAGCATTTGATGGTTAGAAGTAGCATTCACCAGCCTCATTTTCAGTCATGGGTAATCTGTTATATACTATTGCTGTGGTACTCATTATTATATGGCTGCTCGGCTTTTTAGGTGTATTGGGCGCCGGTATCGCGGGTAGTGGGTTAATTCACATTCTACTAGTCATTGCCGTGATTGCCATTATTTTCCGATTAATTCAGGGAAGAAGCGTTTAAGGGCACCAAGCAACTTCTTGTTACAATACAAATCCACTACTATAGCCTAATCGGTTGTAATAGTGGATTTTTTCTTGACCTGTTGCATAATTAGCATTAAATAAAGGGATAGAATCCATGAGCAAGTTTGCCACTTGAAGCTGGCATCTTAGGAAAGTTTAATTATTAGAACGGCCTGTCTTTTTTACATCTCTTATCAGGAGAAACACAGCGACTATGAATACTATCGCATACAAAGTGTCCAACCCTGGCTTTTCAAATTGTTGCGTCTGAAAGTTAAAGTGGCGAAATAGAGCTCCGCCTAATATGACAGCGATAATGATCAAAACGAATCTCATATTCTTGTTATATTAGTAAACTTTATGTTAATCTATTTTTAATGTTCGTTGGTTATCAATGGCTTAAATTCGTTTACCGATGAGACTTCATCTCTCATCAATGGTGTGGATAGAAGCGGAAAGCAGACTGACTCAGTTGGTCTGCTTTTTCGTATGCTACTGATTAGATTGGACAGATATTAAAAGAGGCCGTGTCTTGAAATGACCGTATTCTCAAGGTAGCGGAATGGCTTTACCAGCTACCGTACTTTTCTAGAGTTAACCTGCTCAAATTGCCATCTCATCAATCAAGATATTGTTTAATGGGGTTCCTATGCGTTAGTGAGAAAATGACTGTCCAAAATTTTTAGCTTTCCTGAATAGAGTACTAAGATCGCTTAAGCGAGTTGAGTTCAAAAAAAATGGCAAATAAGATCAGTCCTGTTTCAGCCACCACAATAAAAAAACTTCCAAGAAACGTTTTCAATTTGTTATGCTTCTCCAGCCCCAACGATTAATCGTTGGGGCTTTTTTAATGGCCTACTGTTTATCATAGATATTGAAAGCATATCTGATTTGCTTCCATCCAAGCCTGATCCAATAGCGATCCAGAAACAACGCCTGGAAGCGGCTTCTGATCTTCTAAGCATCTGTGCCTGGTGCGCCAGCCCGGCGCTTGTCGACCGTTTCGGCGTACCATCCGCATTTGTCCACTTTTGGCTGACGACATACACTTAAAGCTATGCAAATTCTTACTGATAGAGGGGATTTATGGCTAAAATCGTATCCGATCGACTTGATGAGCCTAGTTAACTCCATCTTGGGTAATCATTCGTAGCTGCTCAGCTACTTTCCCTACACGCCGACGGGCTACCGTAAGTTGAGTTCCATTCCTCAATACAACCCAGGCTTCACGGCTTCTGATCTGGGTGAAAGTCGTTACATGCCTCGGATTAACGAGACCCGACTTATTTACCCGAATAAAGGCTACTAACTGTTTCTCAAACCACAACAAGGTTTGGCATACCAAGTACTTGGTACCATTTAAAAAATGAATTTGGGAGTAATTACCATCAGCTTCTAGCCATACGATTACCTCAATTGGTAAAGGATGAGCTAACCCGGGTACTTTGATACTCCTCATAATTAATCTAGATTGGACGAACCAGGTTTACCCTGTTGATGGGCTACGTTTGTTTGGTTAAGTACTGCCTATTCGTCTAGAGAACGCCTTAATTTGGCTTAAAGCTGTCTGCTTTCAGGGCCCTTGTTGCTTTTTACTAAATCAACGAAGTTGCCTTTTTCCCCTATTGTTAACTGAATCCGTAAACAACCAGTCGCTTAAGGTTGGTAATGCCTTTTAACGGTGGTTTGATAAGCCTCAATCCTCAGCAGGCTTGGGGAACAACCCTTAAAATCAGTTTTTTGTCGGCTTTGAGCTTAAGATTGGCCCCTAAAGAGCGGTCGGGTTTGGGGAAGTTTAAGCCTAGGATTGAAATTGGGGAATAACAAATGGATATAGACCTCTGTTAACTGATCGGTAGGCACAAAATACCAGTGCCTACCCAGATTGGCAGACAAGGCTAATTGATAACCTCTGAGTCGGATCGACTTTTGTTTTTGGGGAATGGTCAGTAGGTAGGGGACCAGCGCATGTAACTCCTTCCCCGCCGGGTAAATGGGTCCCGGTTGTTCGATTAGCACATGAATAGGCTGGCTGATCGCCGGGAAGGCCTGTTGTTTCAGTAGGGCCAGCATGTTTTGAGGCCCACCCACCAACTTGACCAAACCAGGATAGGTATAGGTGAGCACCGTGTTGTAATCCCCCATAACGCTGGCCTGCACGGCTTGATAAGCTTGTTGCTGAAGGGTACTCGACCAGGGCTGGGCGGGGGATTTCCCAGCCAACAGAAAACTGATCACTAGCCATAGTCTGGTCAACCGGAACTGACTGAATCGAATTTTGGGCGCGTTTTTCTTGCTAACATTCTGGGACGGTTGGGGATAGAGAGTTAAGCCCTAGTTTGGCCTTCCTGGCCCCACCTTAAAAGACCCATTTTTGAGGTGTAAATATGGGCAGGCTAATTGGTAAAGCCTACCCTGACGGCCCATCCGAGCCAGTATAGGCCGTCTTTATCTGCCTGATTGGTGACCCACCCATTGCTTGTCCATCTTCACCAATAGGGATAGGCTCATGCACAAGCCCGCTAGACTCGGCTACGCCCACCAGTAGATCCCCAGGGCGAGAAGACCTAGGACGAGCAGCGCCAGCACAAGCAGGCGATTCTTATCTTGACGATGTGACATAAGGTACGTTTGAACGTGAGATAATCATTGATAGATTGATCTTAGTGCGATCCGACTAGCGGGCGGGCTTGTGGCTTATCGCTAGTCAGCTTTTGCCACCCGGCTACACCCTACTGTTTCGTCTTGAGCTCCTCAATCCAGTGTAAAATGGAGTTCACTACCGACTCATACCTAATCAAGGAACCAATCAACAGGATCAGTAAAATACCAGCTCCGAGAAGCAGCACGGCTCGTACTGTTTGGGGCGACTTGCGCATAAATGACTTGTTTACACCTACCGGCTTACGACAAACTTGCACCTTGTTAATCCATCAATAGGACGCTTCTAAACCGCTAATGATCCCTGGGCGTACCTGATCAGCCACCTCAGGCACCAACACTAAAGCCCGTTCCCTGACCGCTTCTAGCCGGGGGAGTAGTTCATACCATTCCAGGGTGAGTAGGTGTTGCCGGGTAGCTGACAGGGAATAGCCGATCAAATGATGAGCGGAATGGGCATCTTCCTGAGCGAAGGCACGAACTTGGCGCAAAACAGCCTGCATCGTTTTGTGACGGCCCGTCAGGTAAAACAGCAGGTAAAATTCAAACAGATCCGTGGCATTGAGCTGATGTAAGGCCTGTTGACTAACCTGATGGCCTTTCCCCCACTGATGGTAATGGGATGGCGTCCGAAGAAATTCTTTCACCGACCTATAGTCGAGGGTAGTCCCCCTCAAATGCTGAGCAATCAGTGCCTCTAGTTTCATACGGGTAGTCTAGTCGCGTGATCGGCCTTTATTTTTTGGCTAGCAAATGCCAACCAGCTTAGATATAGCTCCAACCTTCGCTTCGGCTTCCACTCAAAATAGGGAATGGTGCCGAGTGACTAACGGGTGCAGCGAAAAAGGCGCGTCTACCTTTTTAAGACCAACTCCTTCCGTCCAGGGCTCTCCCCAAGTTCGATTCATCGGCTTGATCGTTTAGTAAAGTTGAGGTTGAAACAGGGATACTACGTTTGCCAACTTGAAAACACCACATGCCCTTCGTTTTTTGTGATTGAGCTGATTGTCTTGAAGGGCGAATGGTCAACAAGATAGGGACGAGAAAGACTGTCACAACCCCATGGTCAACCCATTTGATAGGGTCAATTTCCTAACCGGCTTTACGCGCCCACTCCATGCAGTAGGAGGAGATCAGCAGAGGTTTAACTTAACCCTTGACCGATACCGGCTTGATTAGGCTGGTATCGGTTAAGGGTTTACACGCGCAACTGCAGGCTTCTTCCAGCCGCAACTGGCTAGGTGAATACCTTATCTGGGTGATCGCAATTCACCTCCCTATAGCTTGGTAATGACTACATCGATTCGACGGTTTTTCTGACGACCCGCCGGGGTTTGGTTACTAGCCACGGGTTTGGTGTCTCCCCGCTCCCGGGTGCTTACCCGGCTGGGGGCAATACCCCCTTTGAGAAGCGCTTGTTTGACCGATTCGGCCCGTTCCCCCGACAAGGGGTCATTGATGGCATCGTCACCCGTGCTATCGGTATTGCCCTCAATACGGATTTGAAGATTGGGGTAGGCTTTCATGATCTGGATCAGCTCATCCACCTGGGGACGGGCTTGAGTGGTAATGCGGGCCGAATCGGTCTCGAAGGTCAGGTTATCAAAAGTAAACACGCGGGGAGCCTGACTGCCGGTAGCGGCTAAATAGTGCGCTAAGCTATCGGTAAAGGAATGCTCGACGACGCTTAGCTTACGACCACCGGGCAAATCAATCCCCACCCGAACTTGGGGGCCATTGCCTTGCCCCTCACTGGTGATGGTATCGGAGCCCGATGTCTTGGATGAGTCAACGGTCTGTTGGGTCTGATCCCGATGACAACCCCGTAGTAAGAAAAACAGCAGGGCTAGTAAAGCCAGCGCTCCTAGCAGCCACCGCCACCAAACCCTACCAGCGGGATGATCGTCGCGGGAAGCGGGGGATATGGGTTCGGTCCGGAGTGGTGTAGCACTGGCTGGCCGAGGCGCGCCAATAAGCCAGCCTAAAACAGCCGCCAACCCCGTTGGAATCGCCAGCCGAGCCGAATCGGTTTCACCCAGAAGCAGCGCTGTGAGTTGGGCCTGCGTCATCGATCGGCGGGTGAGCTGCTGGTGCAGAAAGCCCATGAGTATAGACATGACCAGCCCCGTCAGGGTGCTGGCCGACCCCAGGCTAACCCCACTATACTGCGCCGCCGCCTCGGCCAATTGGTTCGGCCGGTCAGCGTAGAGTTGGTTTAAGAGGGCGTTGCCGGACTCAGCGGATTTCTGGCGATGGTTGTCCTGGTCAACCAGTTGGATCAGCGTAGGATCGGTCGCAAAGGGTGTCTCGCTTAGCAATTGGTAAAGCTGCTTGGCGCCTTCCTGATCGGAAACTTGGTTGATTACGCCCGCCGTGACGGTCGGCAGTAGCCCATCGAGCGCTTTTTGGGTTGATGAGGTAGGCTCGCCTAAGTTGCGGGCGAGTTCACTAGCGGCCGATGGGGTAAAGACGGACCGAAGATGCTCAAGTAAGGTACTGCTCATAAGTAGTATATTGCGTTAAAAGTGTGCCTGAGGGACAACTAATGATCCCTTTAGGACTGTGTGCTGATTAATTAATAATCTTACTAAAATGATGGGGCTGCTCCATGCAGACGGTACAATTGGCTAGTCTGGCTGCCTGCCAGGTCGAACCACTGCCAAACCCTTCGACCTAGAGTCAAATTAGTTCCCTAGTCCTAGCCCCCTTTAGTCCGCTTCTGGATTGGCCGGGTCAGCTACCCAGGTGGTATCCTTGAGGGCCCGGTAGGGGAAAATAAAGTCGTCAGTTGGTCCGGCAAGTAATGGTATGTTTGTCATTAACGTAGGAAACGTTTGAAAAAATAAATTCGGCGAACTGGAGGTGACTACACGATAGTCTCATTCAGTTCGCCGAATCTAACCGAGTTACTTAGTCGAGTAAGTCACTTCATCCGAATCCGTTCCGGCAGGCCGTATCGTCTGATCGCTACTACTCAGATTTTCTACATCGACTTCCGTTTTACGAACCGTATCGCGAATAACTTCCTCGCGCTCGAACACTTCTTTGCCCACCGAGATTTCCTCCACTACATTCGCTGTCTTGGAGACCACCGGTACTTCAGCGTGTTCAGTCAGGCTAATTTCACCCGCCTGGAAGGCGTTCAGATCAGCCGCCGTGGCGGGCCGATTCACGGGAGTCCGGTTTACGGTGACCCGCTCTTCCCGCAGTCGAATGTTCTCCTCGACGGGCTTGGCCACAATCCGGCTGCGCATACGTACGCCACCGGTTTCAACCGTCCGCTTGCCTACTTCCAGGTTCTCTTCGATCACTTTGATGGTTTGATCACCCTCCGTTGTCGGCAGGACCGTATCGGTAACGGCTGCACCCATCGAGGCACTGGGGGCACTACTCAGGCTGTCATTGGTGGCGGCTTGTTCGTTCACATCCACCGCCCCGGCCTCGTCCAGAATATCGGCCGCCCGCTGGGCTTCCTCTTCGGTGTGGGCATGCACCGTCACCAGGGAGCGTTGTTCGGCTAACTGGGTATATTTTTGCTTGTCTTCGTCATCATCGCCAAACAACGAACTAAAGAAACCCCCAATACCGCTGCCAACATCCTTGGTATCATCGATAAGTTCTTCGGTACGGGTACCGCTGGTATTGGCGTGGCGATCCGGGAACAGCGTGTCGGCGCTATCCAAATCGGTACCGGTGCGAGCCGATAGATCAATGATAGCACGGTCGAAGCCGTTGTCAAC
Source organism: uncultured Spirosoma sp. (assembly GCA_964244155.1). Classification (GTDB taxonomy): domain Bacteria; phylum Bacteroidota; class Bacteroidia; order Cytophagales; family Spirosomataceae; genus Spirosoma. The sequence goes on along the minus strand of CAXTJJ010000006.1, from coordinate 2,404 downwards.
TAATTGCTCGACGGCCTGCTGGGCCTGATGGGCCTGATCAAATAGGCCAATTACTGTAAATGCCATACGTGTAAAGGGTTAACGTTGAAAAATTGATTGATCTATAACGACGATTCGGCTGGCGTATCCAGCGCCGAGGGTGATTCCCCGCGTGTGGATTCGTGGATTGAATCGGAACGTTCACCTGAATTGTCGACCGCCGTCCGCTCCACGGAAATCTCCTCCCGGTGTATACTAACGGTCTGCTTGTCTATGGTTTGTATGTGCCGCCTTGTTACTCTGATTTCTTCCACCAGTCGAATCCGCTTAAGGAGGACATACTCTTCTTTCAGTACCGGGTAGATGACCGTATCGCCTTCCTGACGCGTAGCGGTCGGCCCATCGACCAGCTCATTGATGGGTACCCGCTCCACTATAATCTGATTAGCGATCAAAGGAATTTGAAGTGTTTGCTGCTCCTGATGCACCGTTTTGATCAGTCGCACCTGCCCGGTTTCCCTCACCTGCTTTTCCACTGTGAATGTTTCTTCCAGGACAGGTTCATACCCAGTAGGGCGGCTCTGAGCTACAGTTTGCTCGACCCACTCGATTCCTGATGGAGTGGGTATAATCGAGGCGTTGGGCGGTAGTAAGGGTTCTTGAGGCATCATCACGTCATGTCGCAGAGCCTGTTTGCTAACTGGGTTAAAAAGCAGACGCTGGATGTAAGTTTTGCTAGTTGGTTGCTAATCCACCGCGTAAAAATGGTGCCATCAAGGAAAAACGGGCTAGGCAGCGACTGGTCAATTTATTGACTACCCAACCGAGGGGAGGTAAACTAAAGGGCTTGAGGAAAAAGTACCCCGGGATTGGGGAAATAAATCAATGAGCCTAGTAACCTTTTGGCAACAGACCGGTTGTATATCACGATACCTGAAACTGTGAACTTAGATTAGGGAAAATGAACTGGATCACTAGGTATAGACCGATGAGAAAGATAATACTCGTAATTAGTCTGGCACTTAGCTTGTTCTATCCGATCGATATGCTGCTGGCCCAGACTACAGAGCCGAACCACAAACTGTCGGTGGCTGACCGCATGGCCAAGGCCCGGGCGGCTAAAGCCGTCAAAAAAAGCGATCCGCAACTGGATTATTCGATCAAAGCCAACCCGACGGCTGATAAAACTCCGGTTGATAAGGTGCTCAAAGGACCGAATGGGGAAGTGGTGCACCAGGGCGAACGGGGTGGCAAGTACTACATTAACAAGAATGGTAATAAAACCTATTTAAGCAGTAATCAGTAAAACGAACAGAGTAAGTTTTCGACTGAGTTGCGTACGGGAAAGGCTGTTTGTCCTGCAACTGGCTACTAGATGCTTTTTTTAGGGTACTTTGAGTACTAGGAAGCCTTTTCATTGAGATTGCCTCTTCTGCATTACGCCCCTCACTACGCATTGATTGAGAGTGTGCCACTAAACCGAGCAAAACGGTCATCCCTTAGCCAGAAATGACCCATAGTTGGAGATTTCAGGGCCATTGGCCAGATACGGATCCGATTGCCCAAAGGTCGTTACTGTGTACGTTAGGGGTATATAAAATAACTTCCCGGGCCCTGCTTACTTCTAACATCAAGATTACCCACTGATTTTTTAGGTGGTTCAATTAATTAAATAATGGCTCCCCAGCCACTTTTATACAATCATCCAGAACAGAAGGGCCTTCTGGTATAACAGTCGTCCCGTGCGTAAAAACAGCGTTTTGCCTGGCCGACCTATTGAGGTGATTATTTTTAATGGTTACCTACATTAAGTACTATCCTTCCTCATAGACAAAGCTTGCGATAAAACAATCGTTTAACCCTATTGGCTTAATAAAAATTGACTTAGGGTAAGTACTTACTCGCCGTTGCTATCCACCTGAACAACATGTTTTGACTTTTTTACGCTCTAGTTGATGGATAGTCGTCAGTAGGCTGGCTGCGTTACACCAATTCCTCCAAGGAAAAAAACTGTTTTAATAAACAAGGGTGCTTACCCTTTATTGATCCGTGAGTAAGTCTGTAAAGTTTATCATTGGGCTTTAGAGCTTCTGAGTGGATAGGGCAACATCAATTAGGTAATTTCTTTACGGACTAATTCACGTATCAATAAGCACTGAACGAAAAATGAAGTTTCTTATTTTCGCATTCCGCTAGCTACCGCTTACTAAGTGTTTATGGAAAATAAAGAGAGACGATAAAACAGATTTTAACTTAGAGGTGACTCAATTAACCCATTACACAAATATGTTTGATTTTGATATAACTGCTTGCTGATCCACTCCTAACAAGTCTTCATATGACTGACCAACAGAGATTAATAAAAACGAAGCAGCTATTAAAAACGGTTGCCCATCCATTGAAGCTTAAAATTATGCTGTTGTTG
>CAXTJJ010000005.1:0-33142 GCA_964244155.1 uncultured Spirosoma sp. | reverse complement strand
GTTGACAAGGCTGTCGTTCTGGCAGGCGAAAGAGCCAGTGACCAGGGCAAAAGAAACGGCGATTTTTGAGAATAAGGTGTTCATTAGTACTGTGTTCGTAGTGATTGAATTTGATTAGTGAGGAATGATGGTCTGCCAGGCTGACTCGCCTGGTCGACCGGCGTCAGAAACCGGGCCGATACGGCTGGCTCCGGCCTGGTGATCTTCGAATCGACATAACGGTAAAGTGGAAATTGATTGACATGATTTTGGATGATTAACTGGTGTTGTTTACTGTTCACGGGATGCCTGCTCGCTGGCAGGGTTTCGGCGTTCCCTGCTGTAGTATGGTTCAAAGGTGGCGGGTGTGGAAAGGAAGGACAAAAATTTTGCCCTCAATGGCCGTGATCGGGTAGTTGAACGGTGCGGCCGTGTCGATGAGTCGTTTAGGCATGCCGCGTATTCGGGAACGGCAGGCTGACGAAGCGATATAAAAAAGCCCTCCGGCGTTTGCGACGGAGGGCTTTTTCAGGGATGGTTAGTGACCTGGAGATCGTTTGCCAGCGTTTATCGGGCAGACTCATCAGCTTGTTGCGTCACTGAGCCTGTTCGAGCATGAGTTGGGTGATGGCATCGTAGCACACAATCCAGGCTTGCTGCACATCGGTGTTCCAGTCGAGGCCCAGGCCGCGTTCCAGGGTCCAGAGCAGGGCCTCTTTAACATCTTCGTAGTGGGAGGGCTGGACGCCATACCCGGCATGGCTCCGGGCTAACAGGCCAATCTCCTGCGCGACGGTATCCGGCCGGTCCAGTCGGGCTACGATCATGCTGAGCATATCAACAAACTTCTGGTACTGGCTTTCCATCGACCCCCTGAACATGGGACGCAAGGCTGGATAGTTGAAAAATAAGCGCCCGTAAAAGACATCACCCAGCACGGCCGGATCAATCTCCCGCAGGAGTTTCCAGGTTTGTTTAACCAGTTGCAGTTGTTGTTGCGTCATCATAAAATAGTCGGTAGGTCTTGTAACCGGATAAATCACCGAATAAATCGGTAGGCTACCAACTTTTCTCCCATGAGTTGCCGGTATCGGGTATTCAGTCGTTGGAAAGGCGTCCTGATTTGCCGTTGATCAACAGCCCATACGGTTCAGGCGTAGTTATGCGTCACTGACACCGCGAACCGTACGGTTCATGGCTGGAAACTTGCGATTCCTTTCTGAAAAGAAGAGTTTTAGGGCAGATTCTCCAATCAACCTCCCTGACCATGAATGCGCTCATTATTGAAGATGAAAAATTAGTAGCTCTTGAACTCACGGCAAGCCTGGCAGAGGTTGATCCGGGTATTAAGGTTGTAGGTACGGTCAGCAGTGTAAAAACGGCCCTGCGGTGGTTCGCCGAGAATGCCGAACCCGACGTAATTTTCGCTGACATACAACTCTCCGACGGCATTAGCTTTACCATCTTCGAGAAGTTCAACATCTCATGCCCCATCATTTTTACGACCGCCTATAACGAGCATGCGATCCGGGCCTTTAAAGTAAATGGCATCGACTACCTGCTGAAACCCGTCGACTGGGACGAACTCAGGCAGGCTGTTGCCAAAGCCCGCGCGCTTACCAAAAACCAGCATAAACTGGTTGTCGATGTTCAGAAACTGATGGATGCGCTGAACACGCCAGCGTCGCTCAAACCTGCTTATAAAGAGCATTTTCTGGGCAACGCCCGCAACAGCTGGGTTCCCGTCAAGATAGCCGATGTTGCCTATATCATCCGCGACGAACTGAACTTCATGGTTACCAACACCAGCGAACGCTACATTCTGGATTACGATACGCTCGACGAGATTGAAACCATGCTCAATCCCGACCAGTTTTATCGCGCCAGCCGCCATTGTCTGGTCAACATCAACGCCGTACAGAGCGTAAAGGGTCTGGCAAATCTGAAGCTCCAGCTTGTTCTGAAAACACCCAATCATCAGGTGCCTATTGATATCAGCCGCGACAAGGCCCCTTCGTTTAAAAAATGGCTGGAGAAATGAGGCTCGCTTCGTTTTTTCGCCTTTCTCTGCTGCTTGCCTGGGTCTGCATACTTCGCGTTGCGGCTCAACCCGTCAACCTGCCGCTTGAGTTTCAGCACATCCAGGAATCGCAGGGGCTGTCGTATAACGTCGTCAACAGTCTTTTGCAGGACCATGACGGCTACCTCTGGATTGGCACCTACGAAGGCTTGAACCGGTTCGACGGCAGCCATTTTACGGTCTTCAAAGCCAGTCACCGGGCGGGTAGCCTGCCGAACAATGTTGTCCATGACCTGTGTCAGGATAAAGCCCTCGATTTGTGGCTGGCAACGGACGATGGCGTCAGTCGGCGCGATAGCCGCAGCGGGCAATTCTCGGCTATCCGGGTGGTGGGTACCGAAAAACTGGGCCGGTGCATGAACATCCTCTGCGACCGTAAGGGACGCATCTGGTTTTCCAGTTTAAACAAAGGATTGTTCCGGCTGGACCCCGCCACAGGGCAGTGTACCCAGTTTAAAAACGACCCGGCCCGGCCCGCCACCCTCTCCGGCGATTACATCAGTAAAAATGGTATAGTCGAAGATCCCCGACGGGATGGCCTCTGGCTGACGACGGAACAGAATGGACTCAATTACCTGGACATCGGCTCCGGTCAGTTTTTTAATTACCGCAACAACCCGGATCAACTGCCTGTTTTTCAGTGGCATGATACATCGGCCCTTGTACTCGATGGCGCCAATCGGCTGCTTTTTGCCGACAACACCGACCAGCGGATAGTGGTGTACGATCTGGTCCGAAAGACGATCATGAACCGCATGTCGATCACCAGTCAGACAGGCCGTTCAGCCTTTCCGGTGGGAACGATCTTCGTCGACAGAACGCATAATCTGTGGATCAGCTCCTGGACCTATACCATGTTCACGGCCGAAGCCGGTACGTATAAAGTCCGGGAGTTTTTTCATGAGGTGGCCCGCCGAACCTCAATTGCCGGTGACTTTTTCTGGGCAGGCTGGCAGCAGAACGATGGGACAATCTGGCTCGGTACGGTGAACGGCATCTCCTACACCAACCCCGGAAATGCCTTTTACCAGATTCACGACCTGGCCCGGCAGCATCCATCGCTGGCCAACAGACAGGGGCTAACCTCATTTCTGGAGGATGAGGGCGGTAACTGGTGGTTTTTCTCGGTTGATCATGAGTTGCTCAGGTATGAGTCAGTGGCCGGTCGGTTAACCGTTTACGCAATGCCCCTGTCCATGCAAAAGGCCGCCTGGTCGGGCCAGTCGACTATCCTGCAGGGCGTAAACCCGGATGAGCTTTACATCCGGCAGATAAAATCAGTAAGCATTTTTAACCGGCGAACCCGGCGGTTTACTCCTTTCCCCTTACCTCCGTTCCTGTTCAGCCACGCTGCCGACCTGCGGAGCATGGTGCGGCAGGGCGACTGGCTGTGGCTATTCGGTACGAGCGATATTATTTTCAGATGCCACCTGCCATCGGGCCGCTGGCAAACGTATTCGTTGCCCTTTGGCGATGGTAAAAAACACCGGGTCTATTCGGCCGGACTGGACAAAACCGGCCGCTTGTGGGCCGATGTGCGGGACAGAGGGCTTATCTGGTTTTCGGCTGGCCAGCAGCGATTTGTTCCGTTATCAATCCGGCAGACAGGTACGGGGTATTCCGACCACCTGCCGTTTACGACCGACGCCCGGAACCGGCTCTGGATACCCGCTTCGGGGCAGGGATTGATAGAAGTGGACCCGAAGCGAGGCACATCCCGGCTCTGGACCGACCAGGACGGGTTGAGCACCAACGAGTGCAAAGCCGTCTGTGCCGATGCCTACGGGCAAATCTGGATGGCTTCGCTCAACAAATTTTCCATTATCAACCTGGCCCGCTCGTCGGTTCAGAATAGCACGCTGGCCCTGAACGAATCGAACATCGGGTATACCAATTACATGTTTGCCCTGCGCAACGGAAACCTGATCACCACCCTGAAAAATTACGTGGTCGAGTTTATGCCTCATCGGATCAACCGGCAGATTGCGCCCGCCAGCGTCCTGATCAGCACCCTCGCGTTGCCCGATACAACGATGCTTGTTCAGGCGCATAGTCCGGCGATCCGGCTGGGTGTAAGTGCCACCAATTTCAGTATCAGCTATGCCGTTCTGAATCGCGTTCAGCAGCACTACGTGTATTTTTATACGCTGGAAGGATACGACGATCACTGGGTTAAGGCTGACGCCCGCACGGTGGCTAACTACACCAAAATTCCCGGTGGCGACTATACATTCCGGGTCAAAGCCGTGGCGGGCAAAACAGAAACGGGCGAGACCACACTGGCGGTTCACATCGACACCGCTTTTTACAACACGCGCTGGTTCCGGGCTGCCCTGCTGGCCCTGCTGCTGGGCCTGACCTACTGGTTATACCTGTACCGCACGCAGCAAACGGCTCAGCTGCACCACTTTCAGATGCAGACAACCCGGCTTGAGCGCGATAAAGCTCAGATTCAGTACCAGAACCTCATCAACCACCTCAATCCCCATTTTCTGTTCAACAGCCTGACCTCCCTCAACAGCCTGATCGTTACCAGGCCGAAAGATGCGTCGCTATTTCTGCGGAAGTTATCCACGATTTATCGGTATATTCTACAGAATAAAGACAAGGAACTCGTCAGTCTTCAGGATGAGCTGACGTTTGCCCAGAACTACATCGACCTTCAGACCGCCCGCTTTGGCAGTGACCTACAGATTAGTGTCGATGTAGACGCTGTATACCTGACTCATCGAATTGTGCCCGTAACGATCCAGAATCTGCTCGAAAACGCCATCAAGCATAATGTTCTCGATGAGGAAAGTCCGCTTTACATTCGTATTTATACAAGGGACAACACCCTGTTTGTGATGAACACGCTGCAAAAGAAGGACTTCGTGGAAACCTCCAACAAACAGGGATTAGCCAGCCTGAAATCGCTGTATAACTACCTGAGCGGACGCGAAATCAGCATCACCCAAACCGATACCGAGTTTACGGTATCGGTGCCGTTGCTTTGAAAGAGAAACTGATGCCGAACTATGACCGGTGTTTCATGGGACTATCGGGTGCCGATACCCAGACTGGCTGACAGCGTCGAAAATCGTCAGGGTCAGGGCAACCCGCCGGAGCGATGTGCATAAACCCGAACCGAAGGCGGTTAAACTGCGTTCCGGGCCTGGTTCGGGGCCTGGTAGGGTGTTACGACAGGCTAATCGAGCAGCCGACGTAGCCAGTTCCGCGAGCCCGGATGGTCTGAAGTTGTATCCAGCTGCTTCTGATAGTGAAACCATTGGGTGGCGAAAATAGCACTCAGAAGCCCCAGGGCGGCTCCCATTGGCCGGTCATCCTGCCATTGCCAGGTAACCATGTCTATCCGGATACTGATGGCCAGGGCAAAAAGACTGCATACTATAGTCGCCATCCGGCAAACGTTTCGCTTTTCCATTGTGCTCGTTGGGTAAGGAGAGAAGAACGATACAAACCTACGGCGAAGCAGCAGGCGGGGGTTAGCAGGCTTGTAACATTCTATACCACGGCTGTAACAGGGAACAAACTAATTGGCAGATCAGCGAATAAACAGGCTTAAGCAAGCCGTTCCGTACCCTCTGATGACAGACGTTCGACCTTACAACAATGGAGCCGGTAAGCAGGCTGGTTCAGATAAACTACCGATCCCTAAGTATCATCATGTATTCTCCCTTTGTGATGATACCTTACCGCCCCGGTCAACTCCTCTCCTGATGAAATCACTTCCTGTTCTGCTTTTGGGCGTTTTTTTTCTGTTAAAGCCGTATCTGGCCCCAGCCCAGCAGAGCAAACGGGATAGTCTCGAACACCTTCTTTCCCTGGCCGGACCTGATACCAACCGGGTCATCCTGCTCAACAAAGCGGTTGGTTTGTATTTCAGCAACAACCCCCGAAAAGCAAAGCAGTACGCAGAACAGGCTTTCCGGCTCGCCCGGCAACTCGGTTATTCGCGTGGTATCGGCCGCAGTTACCTGGGCCTTGGCGTTTACTACTGGTCGCAGGGGCAGTACCGGCAGGCCATTCAGCTCGCCAGCAATGCCCTGCCTTACTTCGAGAGGTTGAACGACCAGAACGGACTGTCTTCGGTGTATAGCAACATCGGCCTGAGTCTGCGCAGCCTAGGCGACTTTTCGCAGGCAACCAGCTATTATTTTAAAAGCCTGCGGGCGAGCGAAAAAGCGGGCGATCCGGGGGGCGTTGCCAAGACGTATAACAACATTGGCATCGTGTTCAAATACCAGGAAAAATACGATCAGGCTTTGTATTACTACTGGCAGTCGTTTCGCAAAAGTGCCGGTATCGACCCCCGCAATCAGGCGGGGGCTCTGGCAAACATTGGCGTGATTTATCAGCTCAAGAACAATAACCTGAAAGCCATTGCCTATCTGAACCAAGCCCGTACCCGCTTTGCTGCCTTGAATGAGCCGATGGGGCTGGTCATCTGCGACAATGATCTGGGCGAGACGTACTGCCGGCTAAAGCAGTATGATCAGGCTGAATTAATTGTTCAGCGGGCTTTGGAAGCCGCCACCCGCCTGGGCTATACCCCCGGCCTTGTATCGAGTTTGCTGTCGCTGGGTGAAATTCGACTGCAGACCGGCCGGGCGATTGAAAGTTTCCGTTTTTTTAACAAAGCCCTGCCTCTGGTTGAAACGCTCAGGCAACAGGCGGGTCGGTTACGGGTCTACAAAGGATTGGCAGCGGCTCATGCCCAGACAGGCGAATACGCCAAAGCCTACCAGTTTCAGTCGAAGTGGGTGGCCCTCAAGGACTCGGCATTCAATGAGGAAAGCATAAAGAAAATTGCCGGGGTGCAGGCCGAATATCAGTCGGAGAAGAAGCAGGCCGAAATCGAACTGTTGACGAAAGAACAGCAGGTAACCCGCTTGTGGCGCAATGCGGTAGGGGCTGGTTTACTGGCCGCGCTGATTATTGCCGGTCTGGTCGTGAGTCGGCAACGCCTGAAAATCCGTAACGATCAGGTGTTGCTAACCCAGAGCAACGTAGTAGCGGAGAAGAATCAGCAACTGGAAGCCCAGACACAACTGCTGGAGAGTCAGGCGGTTGTACTGACCGCACAGGCCCGGCAACTTCAGGAACTGGACCAGACCAAAACCCGCTTCTTTACCAATGTTACCCATGAGTTTCGAACCCCGTTAACCCTCATTATCGGCACGTTAAGCGAAAAACTACATGCTTTAGCCGACAACGCAGAAACCGTTATTCACCGGGCCGAGGTAACGGTTATGTACCGCAATGCCGAGCGACTCCTGCAACTGATCAACCAATTGCTGGATCTGGCCAAACTCGAATCGGGACGCCTGCAACTACACGCGCAGACCGACGACATCAAACCCCTGCTGAATGGCGTAGCCGCTCTGTTTTCGTCCTCCGCCGAGCAGCGAAACATCCGCCTGTCGGTGCAGTTATCGCCGGAACGACTGTTGGTCAGCCATGATGCCGACCAACTGGAGAAAGTCGTGACCAACCTGCTGGCCAACGCTTTTAAGTTCACCCCCGATGGCGGAGACGTAACGGTGCAGGCCGAACCGGTTCGGGTTGATAACGGTGCGTTTGTTCAGATAATCGTTGCCGATAGCGGCATCGGCATTGCCCCGGAGCAGACCGATAGGGTCTTCGAGCGATTTTATCAGGGCAAAACCGTGCGCATGGACCGACAACCGGGTACGGGAGTCGGGTTGTCGCTGGTGAAAGAAATCGTTGAACTGCACAAGGGTACCATCCGAATTGATGGCCAGCCCGGCACGGGCGCCCGGTTTGTGGTGCTGCTTCCGGCGGCCGCATCGGACCCGGCCGCGAGCAGCCTGCCCACACGCAGGCCGGTGCAAACGAATCGACTTGGGCTGGCAGCTACTCCGCACCCGTTGCCCGTTGCGGCACCGCTGGTTCAGCGTCGTACAACGCTGCCCTTAGTGTTGGTCGTGGAAGATAATGACGACGTGCGAACCTTTATCTGTAACCTGATGCAGGGAACATACCGGGTGCTGGAAAGCGGGAACGGCCGTCAGGGGCTGAAACAGGCACAGGAGCAGTTGCCCGACCTGATTATCAGCGACTGGATGATGCCCGATATGGACGGCCTTGACTTCTGTCATCGTATTAAAACGGATGAGCGGACCAGTCATATTCCGTTTGTGCTGCTAACGGCCCTCTCCACGCAGGATGAGCGCCTGACGGGCCTTCAGACCGGTGCCGATGACTACCTGACCAAACCATTCGATGCCCGTGAGTTGCTGATTCGCTGTCACAATCTGATTGATACCCGTCGGCAGCTGCACGATCGCTTCAAACGGGACATCCGCATTCAGCCGAAGGAGATAACAGCCACTTCAGCCGACGAAAAATTCCTGGGCCGGGTCATGGCCATTGTGGAAGCCAACCTTGGCAATGCAGACTTCAGTGCCGAGCAGTTCGGGCAGGAAGTTGGCCTGAGCCGGATGCAGTTACACCGCAAGCTTGTTGGCCTGACGGGGGTGGCAGCCAGCGATTTCATCCGACTCATGCGCCTGAAACGGGCGGCCCAACTGCTGGAAGGGCGAACCGGCAGCGTGTCCGAAATTGCTTACGGAGTAGGCTTTAACTCGCTGTCTTACTTCGCCAAATGCTTCCGCGAACAGTTCGGTATGCTGCCCACCGACTACCAGAACAGACTCCAGACCAGGGTCCAGGGGTTGCCATTGGCTGACTGATGGATAAGGGAGTATGGCGGAAACGGTTCATCGGTAGGCGCATACGGCTGAGCCGGAGCAGCGAACCATTCGGGGAAAATCTTTGCCTGTGGAGTGATGAGCGTTCACCTTTGTGACACCCAAACCGGGCTACCAAACCGCAAATGCCATGAATCTTCTAACGAAAAAAACGGACCAGCCTTATCAGGACGCAGGGTTGAATACGATTTACAACCTGCTTTTCTGCGACAACATTGACCTGTATCGATCAGCCACCCAATCAACCGACTACCCCTGGGATCGTTTGCTGGCCGACAGGCCCGACCGTAAGCAGGTACAGAACATAGCGACTGATCGAACCCTGGAAGCCCGACTGCGTTTGCTGGCGTATCATCTCCTGGCCGCAACTGGCTCGCCTGTTTACCAGCGGGAGCTGTTAGCCGTGATTATTGAAGTGGCTTTACCCAAAGGACTCGATGTGGTGGCCGCCTTCTGCGACGGTACCGCCCGGTATATCAATCATTCAGAAAAACTGCTGGTGTGGGAAACCCGGACTACCGAATCCAATCAACTCATAGACCAGCTTTTTGCCACCAGTGGCGAGGTTGTGACGCGTATTGGCCGGTGGGAGGGCGAACGCCAGCCGTTTCCAACAGCCGAAAACGTGCGTCTTTCCTTCCTGATGTCGGATGGACTCTATTTTGGTGAAGGGCCTTTCGACGCTTTATATGCTGACCCGATGGGTGGCCCGGTTATCACCTCAGCCATCAACCTGATGACGTATTTAACCCAACAGGCAGACTGAAGAAGTGCATGTTGTCAAATGAATGTGAATAAAAGGGTGAAATTGAGACGAGACAAGTCAGTAAATTGGTTTTGCGTGCAACGGATTGTTGTGTAAAATCACCGCTTCGGCGTAATCGCCTTGTATCGCCCATTTCCGTACCTCACCTTTTTATAAGGGTATCCTTGTAAGTTGACTTTATGATTTTGCTGGTGCATCTGGTGCAGACCGGGCCGCCGGGCCGTTAACGGCTTTGGTTGAGAACCGGATGCTAAGCCTTGAACTCATGAGTGCCATGCCTAACAAAAAGAAGACGACAGTTAAGGGTGTCTGATTAGACAACTGGCCAACCAGAAGGAGCAGATAACCCGCCAGGATGTTAAACCAGGACCAGGCTATATTCAGAAAAGGAGATGACAACCCCTGCCCGCGAGGTTTGGAAAAAACCGTTGGAAATTTATTCCCCGAAATCCCCTAGACAAAGTGTGGAACGGCATTCGTCAAAAATGCACCACTAAAAAAGCAGGCAACATAGTGATACCAGTACATATTATTTTTAGGTTAAACGTTCATACTTTGAGTTAGTCGCTCGTATATCAGGGTGTTGGTGCCAACGCCACTTCGGAAGCCGAATTTTCAGGGCGGGGAGATAACGGTTTGGTTCGCCTGATCTTTTGCAGATGGCGGAGGTGCAGTGCGCCAATCCCAAGGGCTAGAATGCCTTCTCCCAGTACAGTCGCCTGTACACCAACGTGCTCCGATATAATTCCGACAAGCAGGCTGCCAATCGGTAAGGCGCTGGCATACACCATGACGAACATACTGATCACTCGACCTCGCATGACTGGAACTGCCTGGGTCTGGAGCAGCGTGTTACTGATCGTAATCTGCGACATCATACCAAACGCGCCAATCACCAGAAAGAGCAGTGCCAGTGGATACCGGGGTGCGTATGAAAACAAGATGAGCCCCGCCCCGAAAACAAAGGTATTGATGGCCAGGATCTTGTTCAGGTTGCGCCCAGGGTTTAAAGAGGCCAGAAAAATGGCTCCAATAAAAGCCCCCAGTCCGATGGCGCTGTCGAGCAGGCCAAAAGTGGAGGCTGTACCTCGAAATATATCCTTTGCATATACGGACATCAGGCTGGTGAAGGGCAGCACCAGTAAGCTGACCATCGCCAGCATAAGAATAATAAACCGAATGGATGCTGTTTCTTTGGCATAAGTGAATCCCTCTACCAATTCACCCAGTATATTTTTTGTATGCAGTTTGGGTATGTAGTTGGGCAGTTTCATAAGCAACAGAGAGCTAATGACGGCAATAAAGCTGACCGCATTCAGGCCGAAACAGACCACTTCGCCTAGTTTTTCGATGGCAATGCCGGCAATCGCCGGGCCAATCAATTTGGATAAATTGACCATCGAGGAATTTAACGCTACGGCATTCGGCAGGTCTTTTTTGTCATCGACCAGTTCATAAACCAGCGACTGACGAGCGGGTACATCGAACGCATTAATCAGGCCCAGAACAACACTCAATAGAATGATTTCCCAAACGGCATAGTCCTTGAAGAAGACTACAACGGTCAGCAGAATGGCTTGCACCATCGATAAAATCTGCGTGAGCAAAAGAACCCGATACCGATCATACCGATCGGAGAAAACCCCACCCAAAGGCGTTAATAAAGCAGATGGAAACAGGGTAGCAAACACACTAACGCCCAGCATCAGCTTGGAATGAGTCTGCGAATAGATCACCCAGCTTACTGCCGTCTTCTGCATCCAGGTACCGAGCAGGGAAATGGTTTGCCCGGCAAAGAACAGTCGGTAATTCCGACTTTTAAACGCGGTGAATGTGCTTATTGTCATAACGTGAGTTTATCGTAATGCCTGTTTACGCCCCTGAACGTCAGGGCTTCATCTTGTCCATGAATGAAATACTTGCCATTACCGACATGGCCGTAATGCCTAAAAACAGCAGGAACATCGACAAATTATTCTTAACGGATGCCTTACTTACCCGAAGCAATACATAGCCGATAAACAAATTGAAACAGGCCCACAGGACATTGATTGTTGGTGAAGAAAGCCCCTTACCCGGCGGACTGGCAAAGGGAGAGGGAAACGGATCGCCAGAGATACCTTGAACAAAATGGGGTACTGCGTTGGCCATAAAGGCACCGGCAAAAAACGCAGCTACATAATGATACCATTTCATGAGTCAATAATTATTTTGTCTGTAAAAAATTTAAAATCAACTGTTTACAATCTTTAGTCAACCTCCACTAGTTTGCTCAACGGGACTAATGCCTGACGCAGAATCGCTTTGTCTTCGGCGGAGCAGGTTTGCAGGATGGCTTTGCTCAACCACTCATCCACTTCATTTCTTACCGCGTGTAGAATGGCCTGCCCGGCTTCTGACAGGGAGATCATGACTTTACGCTTATCGGTTTCGGAGGGGGTACGAGTAATATAGCCAAGTACCAGTAAGTGATTCAAAATCTGCGACATCGACTGCGTAGTCACCTTTTCCGTTTTAGCGATTTCGCTGGGCAGCATTTCTTTTTGCTGAGCGAGCAGTTTAATAACAGATCGTTCGGTAAGCGATAGTTTGGCGTGAGTTGGCGATTCACTGCGTAACTTTTTGAAAAGCCGGGTCACTACTGTTCGTAGTTCGGTTGATAGCTCCTGATCGGTTTGTGTGGGTGAGGCCATATTAGTAAAGTAAACTTATTAAGTAACTTTATAAAATCGTAACTAGTTCGGGATTCGTCAGGAAAAAACAGTAGTTGGTTAGTCGAACAGTTGAAAAAGAATAGTCGGGACGATACATATCATGGATCGCTTACTGAAGCAACTGCTGATAAGCTCCTATAATAAATCGATGGCTAGTAGCTGCGGTTGTGGTATACCGTTCAGCTATTCGTTAAGTCACTCAAGCTGGAAAGCGAACATTGGTTATTTTTGAGCATGAATACGGGCAGTAACAATACAGATGAGTCAACGCTAACCTTATCATTAGGGGCTTTATTGGGTCGGGTAGGCCGGTTAATTAGCAACCAGTTGACAGCCGACTTTGAGCGGGCGGGGTATTCGATCACCGTCGAGCAATTCGCCCTTCTGGTACACCTTTGGGAACAGGACGGGGTGACCCAGCAGGAACTCGGCCAGCGGGTAGCCAAACACAAAACCAGTATCAATAGCCTGATCAATAATCTGGAGAAACGTAATCTGGTCCAGCGAATCGAGCAACCAACAGATCGACGCATCAATCAGATTCGGCTCACCGAACAGGCCTGGTTATTGCAACAACCGCTCACCGCCATCGCCTTGGCAACTACCCGGCAAACCGTCCAGGGAATAAACGAGCAGGAACTGGCTACCTGCCGGAAAGTGCTGTTACAACTGGAGGGTAATCTTAATCGGTCATCAGACCTCTAAGAAAAAATCAGCGCAAAATAGTTTTAATTAAAACTATTTTTACGGATAGATAGTTTTAATTAAAACTAATGAAGCGAGACAGCTGGTGGTGCCAGCAATATCGAGTAGGTACTAGACTAATCGATATTGGCAATCGTCTGCTGGCGGAGAAGGGACCGGCGAAGGGACGCAATAGCCACGCATGATTACGCGAAAACGCAACCCTCGACCAACGGTCACGCTGGAAGCCCAACAAAAAAGCCATTATGAAAGTAGTCATTTTGGGTACCACAGGTCAAACCGGGCGTGAACTCCTGCAACAGGCCCTTGAGCGCGGCTACCACGTAACGGCCATTGTTCGTGACCCGGCTGCCATCACACTAACCCATCAATGGCTGCGTGTGACGGTCGGTGATGTACTGAAACCCGATTCATTTGCCTCCGCCCTTTGGCAGCAGGACGCGGTGCTGTCGACCATTGGCATCAGTAGCTTTTGGGATTCGCTTAAACCCATGACCTTTCACCGACAATCAGCCCAAAACATCGTCGAGCAAATGAATAAAGCAGGGGTTAAGAGACTGGTCTGCCTGACCAGCGTGGGCGTACTGGACAAATCTGTCGGCTCGCTGTTCTATCGCTGGCTAGTGAAACCCCTGCTTCGAAACAAATACGAAGATATGCGGCAGATGGAGCAGGTTGTTCGGGAAAGTAAGCTGGACTGGACAATTGTGCGGCCCTTTCGGTTGGTGAACGGCGAGCGAACCGGTCACTACCGGGTGGGGGTGTCCGGTACCCTGGATCATGCCGGGTCAATCTCACGGGCCGATCTGGCCAAGTTCATGCTGGATCAACTCGATTCAGAGGCCAACCGACAAAAAACGGTAGCGGTTGCTTACTAGCCACAAACGGTATTATTCAACACTAACAATCAGTTTCATGGCCGATTTAGTGCGGATCTCCGCCCAATGTTAATTACTAAAAAACAAGTACATCACCTTCGTGAGCGTCTTCCAGGTATAGCCGGGTCGACGGGATGAACGGCTCGATCTACGGCGTTGGGACCATGAGCCAGTTTGAGGGCTTCGTGGTTGTGGCCTTTTATAAAGTGGAAATTCCGGAGGGATTGACCAACTCAGTTCGAAGAAAGTGAAAAGTATTCGGGGTCGATGCTTGATCGGATTATAGGCAATAGTCTGATTTTTCAGATTCAGCAGGGTCATGTACTTACCCTTCGTGGGAAGAACGTCACCTGGTTCTGCATACCCTCGATGGACAGAATGTTCCCGTAGACAGGCTTTTCGCACTTATTGCCGCATTTGATGAAGAAATAATCAGATTCTGTTTCCGCTTTCTGAGGGCTGGTTGTGGTCGACTGGTTCAGGAGTCGATGGTATTCCCGGGCTTTATTGGTCGACTTAAAAAAGCGGTCAAACGTGATGGGTTTAAGCAGGTAGTCGAGCACATTCAACTGAAAGCCTTCCAGCGCAAAGCTGGGGTAATCCGTGATAATAATCACCATCATTCAGACCGGATTTGTAAATGCAACAAAGGACGACTTCAAATTTGCTTCATAATTCATTCCGAAACTTGCGGGTAAAATTTGTCACTAATGAAACAACTTATCCTATTGAGCTTACTCATGCTGGCAACGGCATCGACTTTCGGTCAAACGAGCCGCATGATTCGGGTGGAAGATAGTGCTACGCATGAACCCATCATTGGGGCAACTATTCGTACGCCTTCCAGCGTAAAACCAGTCACTGGCGCCGTAACGGATGTAAAAGGCGTTGCCACTATGCCGAGTACACCAGCCAGCGTTACGGCACTCACGGTGAATGCCGTTGGCTATGAAACCGAATCGTTCCCGCTTACGGCGGGTAGTGATACACTCGTCTTTCAACTCCACAGCCAGGATGAATCGCTGGATGAGGTAACCGTCACGTCAACCCGTACCAATTCGCGCATCGAAGACTTGCCCATTAAAGTCGAAGTGCTGGGCCAGGAGGATATGGATGAGGAAAGCGCGGTTGTGCCGGGCAATGTCAGCAGTATTCTGGGCGATATTTCCATTATTCACGTGCAGCGAACCTCGGCTGTCAATGGTAACCAGGCCATTCGGATGCAGGGTCTTGATCCGAAATACACCCAGATTTTGCGCGATGGGTTGCCCCTCTATGAAGGCTTTTCGGGAAATTTGGGCGTTTTACAAATTCCACCCCTGGATTTAAAGCAGATAGAAGTAGTGAAAGGCTCGGTCTCAACGCTTTACGGAGGAGGGGCCATCGGGGGGATGATCAATATCGTCTCGAAGACACCGCACTCGGAGACTCCCGAATTTACGGCTCTGCTGAACCACTCGAACCTGAAAGAGACCAACCTGAATGCCTACTATTCCCAACGCTATGGCAAAACCGGCCTGACCCTCTTTACGGGCTATACCTACCAGAAAGCTGTCGATGTAACGGGCGACGGGTTTACCGATAGCCCTGGCATCAAACAATTCAATTTCCACCCCAAGTTTTTCTGGAACCCGACCGATCATACCAAGCTGGATATCGGCTATGCGTTTACCACCGAAAACCGCACGGGCGGCTACCTGCCCGCCCTCGAAGGAGCCGAACCGAACGCCTATAAAAACGTAACCGATCTGCAGCGTCACACCGTTGATTTCAATGCCAGCCACAATACCTCGGAAACCAACGCGCTGACATTCAAAGGGGCCGTCAGTACCTTCCATCGGCAGAACACGGATTATCAGAAACTCTCCGATGGTCGACAGTCGTCCGTGTATCTGGAAGCCAATGATTTGACCCGCTTTGGTAAACACCAGCTTATTGTGGGCGCGAACCTAACCCTCGAAGCGTTCCGCAAAAACCCCGACAGCACACGCCTGGTCGATTACACCTACAACACCGTTGGCGGGTTTGTGCAGGATGACTGGCAGGTGGGCGAAAAGGTAGCGATACAAGCCGGTCTCCGATTCGATCACCACAATACATTCGGTAGTTTTCTATTACCTCGCCTATCGGTAAAGCTCAAACCCGCTGACCCCTGGACAGTGCGTTTGAGTGTGGGAACGGGTTACAAAACGCCGAACCTGTTCGTCAACCAAACGCCGGGGGCCTTAAATGTGAGTTTGATTTTCCCCCGCTTACTACCGATTGATGTTTCCACCGTGAAGGCAGAACGATCGGTGGGCACTAACATCGATATTGCGTATTCGAAAAGCTTCGAGAGTGGCTTTTCGGTCCAGGTCGATCAGGCGCTTTATTACACCGTTGTCAACTCGCCCGTGGTATCGGCCTTTTCCAGCCTGTCGAGTAATCTGGGGGCGTACACGCAGTTGATCAACGCGCCTTACAACATCTTCAGCGTTGGCACCGATACCTATGTTCGGCTCGAATACAAAGCCTATGAATTGTATTTTGGCTACAACCACACCCTCGCCCGTCGCAACGGCCCTACCGATAATACGTACCTGCCACTGGCCCCTCAGGACAAGTTTTCGACCACGGTAGCCTGGGAAAATGACCATTTCCGGTTCGGTGTCGAAGCCAGCTACGTGGGTACACAGTATCTTTATAACAACCAGAAAGTACCTAATTATACCTTCTTTGCCGCAGCGGCCGAATACCATTACAACGACCACTGGCGGCTGGTGCTAAACGGAGAGAATATCTTCAATGTGAAGCAAGCCAATTATGAAACGGTTGTGCTTGGCACCAACCCGACGGTACAACCCACCTTCCGGCCTATCTGGGCACCCTTGGAAGGACGAATTGTGAACCTGGCGCTGAAGTTTACGTTATAAGCTCAACTTCACAGTATAACAAACAGGCTCCTGAAGATCATCTCTTCAGGAGCCTGTTTAGTAAATGCTCGTTTGGGTAGGAGAATTGAACCACTACATATCAAACTTCTCCAGCTTCCCCTTCCGATAGACATAGACTTCGTACGTATGTTTATCGATGCCGAAGACTTCCTCCAACACAATGTGATCGGCTCCCTGACTGAGCTTTTTCGCTTTAACCTGCTTGTCTGGAGGAAGTTCACTGAAGGGAATCGTGTGTTCGAATTCGAAGCCTTCATCGTATTCAAACTCCAGCGAAAACAGTTTATTCCGCCATTGAAGTTGCGTACTCATGCCATTGGCAACGGGAGAATAGTCAATATCGATGGGTGCTTTCGTGACCGCCTGACCAGCCGCTTCGGTAAATAAACTTAGTCCTGAAACGACCATAGCCGTGTAGCCAACCCGCCGAAAGAGACCTTCACTCAAGCGGGGTAGCAGCCATCTCATGCCATAGGACGCCAGCAGGGCCGCTACGGCGATCACAGCGCCTAACGTGAGTGCTTTTCCCGTCAATAAGCCAAAGGAAGCATACAAGGCAAGCTTGACCAGATGCAGCATCACTTCATTAGCCGCCCGGGTCGCCACGATTTCCTCCTTGCCCATGCCGTAGCGCAAATAGAACCGATTGAATAATAAGCCAACCGCGCCAGTTAGACCCGAAACAAAACCCGCTGCCAGCCCAATCAGAGCCAGATATCCTTTTGGTAATGGATGAACCTCCTCCAGTTCTTTCGTCGAACGAAAAATCAAGGGCAGATTAGCCATCAGAAATAAACCCATCAACAGCTCCAGATAAAGCGGATTGATGTAGGTAAGCAGCTTTGCCCCAATCCAGACGGCGGGTAGGGCGGGGGGCACAAACCAGATTACCACATCCCAGCGAATACGCGACCAGAAGGCAATGATGCGGGAAACAGAACTGGAAACCGTACCGATGGACAGTGCCGTCGGAACTTGTGCGCCGGGTAAGAGAGACCCTAATAGGGGTAACAACAATAGACCGGCCCCGCCCCCACAAACCGCACTCAGTGAAAAGGCCAATAGGGCACAGCCAAACAAGAGCAAACCGGATAAAAACATAAAAATGATGATTAATGAAAAATCCAATGGTTAGCCTACATTGGCTTTATGGGTCGTCCGCTGCCATTCGGTGAGCACAATACCCACGATCAGCCAACAGGCACCCAGTAAATAGCCGCCCAACACATCGCTCAAAAAATGAACCCCCAGATAAATTCGACTGAAGCCCACCAACCCGATCAACCCGACGGCACTGAAACCCACCAGCCACCGGTGCCGAATCCGACGACGGCCCCGAACCAGCCAGTACCCCAGTAATCCATACAGCGTCATGGCCGTAGCCGAATGACCACTGGGAAAGGAATAGCCCGTTTCGGCATAATAAGCAACCTGAGCAGGGCGATGCCGAATAAAGGTTCGTTTCCCGACCTGAACAAACAGCCCGACGCCTGCCATCAAGATCCACAGGATTACGATGTTGCGTGTCTTTTTTTGACGATATAAAACATATGACCCGAGTAAGGTCAGACCTATGGTTACGTAGGCAGATCCCAGCCAGGTTAGTGCATAGAGCAACTGGCTGATCGACGTACTCCGTTCCCGAAAAAGCCAATGCGTAAACCCCTGATCGACTTGGACCATCGGTTCGGCGTTGACCAGATTTTCGGCAATTTCGGAGAGCACCATCACGTTGACGATCAGTAATCCGGCCAGCACTGTCAGGGGCAGACCTCGAAAATGGTCGGTCGATAAACGTTCGGCCAGCCAGCGAACAAGACCTGGATAACGAGTAGCCAATCGGCCAAAGCGATGATGAATATGGACTTGGAGTTGGTTTGTTTTCATTCGGTAAGAGCACACCCTAAAGCCACGATAGTGAGTACAAAGGCCAGGCAAAATGCCACAACTCCTGCGAGTTGTGGCATTTCTTCAGTTAGCATCCTTAGTATCAACTAATGGTTTATAAAATAAGCAGCAGCCTGCCACCAATAATCAATATTGCTCCAAGAGCAGCCTTCCAGGTCAGCATACTTACTACTTGGCTGCGTATTCCAGCACCATGAACGTTCCCGGCTTCACTGCGGGACGGGGCTTCGGATTTTCAGTCGTAGGGGCTGGTGCAGGGCCGTACTCCGCTGTTGTGACAAAAATATGATGAGATTTAGGATCGATAGTAATCGTTCGGGCACCCCGCTGAGTCGTTACGGTTTGAACCGCGTCAAACTGGCCGGGTTTAACTTCCTTCACGACCGTTAACGTGCCTTCGCCGTTAGAACTGATAGCCGAGCTTGTATACGTATCAAAGACGGCTCCATCGGTTCCGCTTCCCATCGGGACTTCCGCCAGCACTTTACCCGTTTGCGAATCCATTACCACCATGATCTTATTGCAGGTGCTGAACAACCGGTGATGCGGTTTGTCAAACGCCAGCCCAGTAGGTTCTTCACCCTTGCCTAACTTCCAGTGATGTTTTACTGACAACGACCTGGCATCAAAAACAGCTACCTCATTTTTATCTTCCAGGTTCACGAAAATCGTTCCGTGGTCATCGCTAACGGCGGCTTCGGGTGCCCCGCCTAACTCCACCGTTCCGGCTACGTTGCCCGTAGTGGCATCCAGCACCGTAGCACTGTTGCCTTCATTGTTAAAGATAAAGACCCGCCTGGAGAAAGCGTCGTACATAATGGCATCCGGCTTTTTACCCGTCGGGATTTCCTTGTGGGCTTTAAAAGTTTTCGTGTCAAACATCGTCGCCGTGTTCGGACGGCCATTTGTCGTGTAACCGATAGAGGTACCCGGCACAACAGCGATACCGTGAACACCTGGTGTTGGCGTGATAACCCCCAGTTTTTCGTGGCTTTTCAGGTCGAGTACGTCCACCTGTGTACCGTGCGAGACGTAGAGCCGACCGCCCTCATCATCGGCTAACAGATAATCCCAGCCCCCTTCGCCCCCAATGGTGGTTTTCTTGACGAGCTGATAATTCGCCGACTGGGCGGAGAGAGAGCCTGTTAGCGACAGGCATACGGCAGAAATCCAAAGTGCTTTCATTGAAATAGAGTTGGTTTTAATGAGGGGTGGTTCTGTGTCGACCCAGTTTACGTGTCAACCACGGATAGACCTGATAGGCGATTTCAGTAGCGAGTAGTCCAATCCCCGCGCCAACCAGTACATCTGATATCCAGTGTTTATCATTGGTCATTCGCAAAAAGCCTGTCGAAGTGGCCATCGCATAGCCACCAATCGGAATCCAGGGACTAACGCCACTAAACTCCCGATCCAGCAAACTTGCTCCGGTAAAAGCATTAGCGGTATGTCCCGATGGAAAGGAGAGGTAATTGGACCCATCAGGTCGAAGTTCGTTCGTGGTATGTTTCAGTACCAGTACAGCACCCGTACTGATCCCATAGGCAAGCACGCCAATAAGCGCCCGGTCGAGAGGTTGTGATCGACCTCTCACGCCCGCCAGACTCAAGCCTGCCCAGGCAACGGCCGGACCGTACTGTAGAAAATCGTCGGCACGCGTACGGAAATGGATTTTATCCTGAATTTGACTTCGGACGTAAAAGCGGTCGAAATGACTGTTGGGATAATCAGGCGAAAGAGCCAGACCAACGGGAATCAGTACCGCCGGTGCAACCCACCGGAACGTAGTGGGGCGACCCGGAATCGTGTCCAGGAATTCACGTCGGGATACGGTGTTTATTGGTTGCCCAAAGGATACAAGTACTGGAAGTAGAAAAAACCAGCCGTTAAGCAGCCAGGAGACCGAGCGCCTGTTTTGTTTCATTAATTGATCAATCTTGGTAGTACTTACACACGAGTTCATGGCCTGAACACCCAGGGTGGGTTGAATACGAAAAACTTTATGCAGGCCGGAAACGGATGGGTAATGTAAAGGAATGGTGGAAACCTAAAGGAAATCTGTAGTTGGGTTGTGGAGGATTTATCGATGCATTTGTTGAGGGTAACTTCAAAATGTATTCAGTATTGGATCTGTACTTTGGGGAAATAACCCCAATTCGGGTCATGAAAATTTTGTTGATTGAAGACGAACCCTCGCTGCTGGTGGCCATGCGACAGTATCTGGAAGGTGAACAATATACTGTATCGACGGCGAATAATTTCCGTGCAGCCTCCGTGAAGGTGCATGATTATGACTATGATTGTGTCGTGGTAGACATTACGTTGCCCGATGGCAATGGACTGGCCATTGTAAAAGAGTTGAAAGCGGCTCATTCGCAGGCGGGAATCATTATCGTATCGGCCAAAAACTCCCTGGATGATAAGCTCTCCGGGTTGGAGTTAGGAGCCGATGATTACCTGACCAAGCCCTTTCACCTGCCCGAGCTGAACGCCCGTATCCGGTCACTAATGCGACGACGTCAGCATGAGGGCGAGACGCAACTGGTTTTCGGGGCTATTACCCTGGTGCCTAACCGCAAACAGGTTCTGGTGGAAAATCAGCCGGTGGAGTTGACGCTCAAAGAATACGAATTGCTCTTATTTCTGGTTACCAACAAAAATCGACTCTTATCGAAAGCCGTCATTGTCGAACACGTTTGGGGTGATTACATGGATGGGATCGACTCCCACGATTTTCTATACACCCACGTTCGGAACTTGCGCCGAAAACTCCTGGATGCCGGGAGTCCGGATTACATTACAACCCGCTATGGGGCCGGGTATATTTTTACGGCAGGGGAATGAAACTGCTCCATAAAACCACACTCTACCTGCTGCTGGCAGCTTTCCCCATCGCACTTGGGGGTATTTTTCTGCTGAATACATATATCCACCGGGAGCTTATTCATGAAATTGATGAACTGCTGGCCAGTGAACTTATCCAGGTGAAAGAGCAACTTCGTCAGCATCCACCCGATACTGAAGACATGCCGGGCTGGGATCCCAACCTTCGGATCACCCGGATTCCATTTGGCCCCCAAACCGGTATAATTTATTCGGATACCATTTTTTTTAGCCCAGTGGAAAACGAGCAGTCGCCCGTTCGGATGCTTCGTTCGACCTACACGCTCAGAAACCAGATGTACCTGATCACCCTTCAGCAATCGTATCTGGAGTTTGACGAAATCGCCGGTACCGTATCGGTAGGGGTTATTGTTTGTCTTCTGATCGTTGTCACGTTACTCGTCTTGACAGACGTCCTGGTAACCCGGCGTATCTGGCAGCCCTTCTATGGTATCGTTCGTCAGTTACAACGCTATCGGGTCGATGGGCTGGATGATCCTGAATTCCCGGCCAGTGATGTGCACGAGTTTAAACTGCTGAGTCAGTCGCTCGATGCAATGAGCCGACGGACCCGCCGTCAGTACGCGCTGCAAAAACAGTTTACCGACAATGCATCGCACGAAATGCAGACACCCTTAAGCGTACTCTCTTTCGAATTAGATTTATTACAGCAGGCAGCGGGATTAGCCGAAGCTGACCTTGATCGAATTCAGCGGTCGCAGCAGGAAATCAAGCGGCTATCGGCCATAAATCAATCCTTGCTGTTACTCGCCAAGATTGATAATCAGCAGTTTGCTCACAACGATCGGGTGGATATTGGGGAGCTGGTTAATCAACTGGTAGACAACTATTCGGATTATGTGGCGCATCGGGGTATACCCATTAACCGGATGATCAAAGGAGGCCCAATACTTTACATGAACCGCCAATTAGCCGATGTCCTTTTTTCGAATCTGATCAAAAATGCGGTCCGCCACGGCGATTCGAACAGTTCTATTTTCGTTCAGGTGGGCATCAACAGTTTTATCATTACCAACCATGGTGATCCGCTGCCCTTTCCGGAAGACCAGCTTTTCCGGCGATTTGTTCGCAATCAGGCGCTGCCTCAATCCACCGGACTTGGGCTAGCCTTAGTGAAAGAAATTGCCGCCCAGTATGGTATGATTGTGAAATACGACTATGTTTCGTCCATGCGTCGGCATATGTTTCAAGTTGATTTCTAATGGATAGTAACCCGTGCTACAACTTCAATTTTCCTTTAGAATCCAGGGGTAGGTTTGGTGCGGAAACTAAACCAACAAACGACAATGTACAAGAACTTGATCCTTGGGGTACTGACATTGATGGCTTTTGCCAATATGGCTCCTGTTGTTTTTGCCGGAAAAGTCGCAAATACCTACGCAAGCGTACTACGAGCCGGTATCGTGGTACCAGCGGCTGCCAAAGCCACGGTGGCCCGGCTCTATCCGGGTGTGAAGGCCATAAAATGGGAGAAAGAAGGCGGAAATTATGAAGCGGGTCTAACCCACAATGGAAAGGAATTGTCACTGGTCATCGACGCAAAAGGTAACGTGCTCGAAACAGAAACCACCCTTATAATATCATCGTTACCCGCACCCATTCGGGATTATGTGACCAAACACCACACAGGTAAGGAAATTAAGGAAGCGGCCGAAATTGTCGATGCGAAAGGCAGGAAAACCTACGAAGCAGAGGTAGGCGGCAAAGACCTGATGTTCGATGCCAACGGTCAGTTTATTAAATAAACCAGGTTATTGATTACAGCCGTGGCCCGCTTGTTGGGATAAATTTAACGGACTACCACTTTTTATTCAACCGGCTAATTGAGCTATTCAACTACGTAAATAAGGCATTAGCCACGTTTTGTTTCAATTCATTAGCAGCCAGGGGCAAATTTGCCAGCTAGACAGCATTCAAATTTTTTTCGATCAGGTTATGTGGCTAAAGACTACCGTTTTTTTATTTCTAGTAACGACGACTATCACGTTTGCCCAAAATCCGGGCGGCACCCCCTCTGTATCGAATCCGGGTCCATCGGGTCAACCAGCTCCCACAGGAGTTGGCGAAGCTTCGGTAAAAGGCAACGCCCGAATTTCGGGCTATGTCGTCGACTCTACCCTGACCAAAGCAGTCGAGTATGCCAACATCGCCGTTTATAATACAGCCACCAATAAACTGGTTGACGGCACGGTAGCCGACGATAAAGGTAAATTTACCCTGAGCAAAGTGGCTCCCGGCACCTACAGACTCCTGATTTCCTTTCTGGGCTACACCGCGAAGCCCATTGACAATGTCGTGATTACCAAAGGTCAGATCAAAGACATGGGCGTTATCCGGCTTAGTGCCAGCACGCGCACCCTAAGCGAAGTGACGGTAGCCGGAACCAAAGCGCTGGTAGAAGATAAAGTCGACCGGCTGGTGTATAATGCGGATGTGGATCTGGCGGCTAAAGGCGGGGATGCCACCGATATCCTGAAAAAAGTGCCGATGCTGTCGGTGGATTTGGCCGGGAATGTGTCCTTACAGGGAAGTTCCAACGTGCGGGTGTTGATCAACAATAAGCCTTCGTCGATCCTGGCGGGGAATCTGGCCGATGCCCTACGGCAGATACCGGCGGATCTGATTAAAACGGTTGAGGTGATTACGAGTCCATCGGCTAAATACGATGCGGAAGGCAGTGGTGGTATCATCAATATCATCACCAAGAAAAATACCTTGCAGGGGCTACACCTCGATATAGACGGCGGCAGTGGCAACCGAACCTCCACGTTGGGCTTGAACGGTAGTTTCCGGAAGGGCAAACTGGGAGTGAGCGTAAACGGCAATGGCCGTGGCGTTTATAATCCATCGGGTTCCGATTTGAATCAGACGACCTTTCTGGGTGAATCCATTGCTCCCGTTCGGACTCGTCAACACGCTGATGGGTTCGACAAGGGTCTGTTTGGACAGTATGCCCTGGGACTGGATTATGACATCGCGAAAAATCAATCGCTGACCGGTGGAATTCGTTTTGGGGTGCGCAACTTAAACCGCGACCAGCATCTGGCCACCAGTTTACTCAATGGGGATATTGTGAGAGCCCCAACCAGGCGGGATGTGAATAGTCAGGATTTGTCCAATTCGGTGGATATGAACGTCGATTACCTGCATACGTATCCCGGTACGGGCGATGGGCCCAACCGCGAATTGAGTATTTCCAGTCAGTACAGTCAGAATCACCTGACCAACAATTTTGACGCCAATAATCTGGATACGCTGGGTACGCTGACCACCCGGCAACGAAACCTGAACTACAATACCAGTCAGGAATTTGTGCTGCAAGTGGATTACCAGACACCCATCAGTCAGACCCAGCAACTGGAATTTGGCGCCAAAGAAACCTACCGGCGAGTGAACAGCCAGTACCAATATTTACTGGCGGGACCAACGTCCGATTATTCCGTTGACAGCCAACGCCCGGATGGCTCCCTGTTATACGACCAGAATATTGGGGCGGCTTACCTCTCGTATACCCTCACGACGCGAAATAAGATCACGATCAAGGCAGGAACCCGGTATGAGTATACGAGTATACAGGCCCAGACTGGAGGGTCATCAGCCGGTAGCCAGGGGCCCATTTCCATCCCGAACTATGGCAAACTGGTTCCCAGCATTAATCTCTCGAAAAAACTGAACGCAAACACGACAATTAAGCTGGCCTACAACCGCCGGATTCAGCGCCCGAACGTTCAGGATCTGAATCCTAATTTCAATGCGGCCAATCCCTACAATGTGTCTATTGGCAACCCGTACTTGAAGCCTGAAATAACCGACCGGGTTGAATTTGGCTACAGTACGTACGTCAAAAAAACATACTTGAACCTGACGCTTTATACTCGACTCAATCGGGATGATATTCAGTCGATTAGCCAACGGTCAGATACGTTGATCGGTGCGGTGGTCAGTCGCCGGTCAAACATTGGCAAAGAATACAATTACGGGACGAACCTGTTCGCTACCATAAATATTACCCCCCGGTGGAGCGTCAACACGAATCTGGATATCATGTACCGCTACATCAGCGGGGTAGCCCTGGATGTGTCGGGCCTATCCATGCCGATGAGCAACACCGGTATACGCTGGGGTGGTCGATTTGATTCCCAGATACAATTTGATAAAGGCTGGGCTATGCAGGCTAACCTCGGCTATCGGGGAAAGGACATTGCCCTGCAAGGGTATCGGATTGGATTTGCTCAATACTCGCTGGGAGCCCGTAAAGCCTTCACCAACAAACGGGGTAGCCTAGGCTTAGCCGCCGAGAATTTTCTCTCCAGAGGGATGGGCTTCACCTCTGTGTTGAACTCTGCTCAGTTCAATCAGGATTTTCGTCAGTATATCTACAACTCCAATATCCGTCTGACCTTCAGCTATAAAATTGGCAACCTGAACGGTGCCAAGGTTAAAAAAGGTAAATCGGCGAATGGCGACGAAGAGAATTAACCAGGTCGCTAACGCCAACAAATTAAAAATCCAGTCTGATCAGACTGGATTTTTAATTTGTTGGCGTCCTTACTCTTGATTACTTCATTTCTTGTCGTTTTCCTTCTTCAGAATTTTCCTATCCGGACGTTTAACTGGACGATTTCTGGGTAGGAGAGTACTATACTAGTGATAGATAGGTATTTGAAAACGCTTCGCTTGGCTTCGGCAGGTTGAGGTTATTTTACCCTTTCACAGACCCTGTTCGATGGCAAATCGAATGAGTTCGGCCAAGCTTTTGATATCTAACTTATAATAGATGTTCTTTCGGTGGGTCTTAATGGTTTCCTCAGAAAGAAACAACTGCTTGGCTATGTCGGGGGTAGCCAGACCTTGTTTCATGAGCACAATAACGTCCACTTCACGCGGGGTGAGCTTGAATTTCTTTACAAATTCATCCTCTTCATGAAGCGCGACTGCCCGACCGTTCAGCTTCCCATCAAAATAGGGGACATCCCGCATAACACTGTGCAGACACGATAGTAATTCTTGTTGAGATGCACTTTTTAATAAATAACCGGCCACACCGATTTGCTTTAATTCATCAACAAATTTTTGATAACTGTACATCGATATTATTATCACCTTAACCTTTGGAAACTCGTAGACAACTTGGCGGGCAATGTCCAACCCGTTTCGACTGGGCAGGTTAATATCAAGCAGTAAGACGTCCGGATTGACCTTATGAATAGCTGGAATAACTTCACTACCGGAGTAGACCTGATCAACAACCAGATAGGGACTATCCGTAAACGTTAACAGGTTGCGCAACCCATCATTAAAAAGCAAGTGATCGTCCGCAATGAGAATGGTAGTCGGCTTCGGGTTAGCGGGCATACAGTCGAAAATCAAAGCGGCACGTTGAGTATGCTGGGCGTTCCACGTTCTTCCGAATCAACCAGCAGCGTCGATTTTAGGCAGGTTATCCAGTAAAGAATAGTACGCATCCCGATGTCACTCTGATTTGTTGAGTTGGTGACTGGATAACCTTATCCATCATTTTCGGCTAATAAAGATACATGGTTTGGGTAGAAAACCGATCAGATTGTTACCCATTGGGTTTAACCGCCTTACTTATGAGTTCGATGGCAATCCGATAAACAGGTCACCCGGTTTTGTTAAAAGGGCACGTCTACCGTAACGGTGGTACCCCGCTCGCCCGAATCGACCACGAGCGTCGATTTCAGGTACGTAACCCGCGAGCGAATGTTGCGTAGACCAATACCGCCTTGTGTTGTTGATTCCTGGGTTGTATACCCTTGCCCATCATCTTCGATTAACAGCGACACATACTGGGGATAGAAAAGTAACTGAATGATAATCTGCCGGGCTTGCGCGTGTTTAATGGCATTATTGATTAGTTCAAGCGCGATCCTGTAGATGATTAGTTCCTTTTCTGGATCCAATCGCCGTTCCTGTCCGTGCGTAATGAATACAACGCGTAGCGAGGAGTCTACTTCTGCCCGCCCGACAGTTTCGTAAAGAGCCTCCTTTAGTCCCAGTTTGTCAAACTCAGGCGGCATAAGATTATGCGAAATGTGCCGTAAACTCTGAATGGCTTTCTCCATCAGCCCGATGGATTGGTCCAGGCCATCGTGGGGCTGATGAGCCGTTTCGAGCTGACCTTTTATGACCGATAAAGTTGCCCCCAGGTCATCATGCAGATCAGCCGCCAGCCGCTGCCGTTCTTCTTCCTGAGCCAGCAGAACTTTCTTCAGTTCGTTATGCTGGCGACGGAGTTTGGTGCGGGTATAAAATCTGATAGACGTACCGGCGATTAACAGAAGGAAAATAGCCAATGTTAGCCGGAACCCGGTAGTTTGCCACCAGGGGGGAGCAATGATGAGGGTAATAGAGGTAGCTGCCTGATTCCATTGCCCGTCACTGTTGGCTGCTTTTACCCTGAACACGTAGTTGCCCGGTGATAAGTTAGGGTAGGTCGCGATATGACGTTTTCCATTCTGGACCCAGCTTTTGTCGATACCAACCAATTGATAGGCGTATTGATTTTGTTGAGGCAGGGCATATGCTAAGGCCGAGAATTCAAATGATAGAAAATTTTCGTCATAGTTAAGACGAATCACTTTATCCGTCAGGGGATAGGGTCTGTTCATAACGGTAAGCGCCGTGATATACACCGGAAATGATCGCGTATCGAACTGAATGAATGTTGGGTTGAACTGTACTGCGCCATTCAAACTACCGAAAAAAAGCTGTTCGTTTCGCCGACATACAGCATTCGCAATAAAAGTATTGCTGGGTAGCCCATGCCGTTGGTCATACGTTCGGATAGACTTTGTGCGGGGATCAAGCCGACAAAGTCCATTATCTGTACTGATCCAAAGAGCACCGGCCTGATCATGTATAATGCCTGTGATAGTAGTGCCTGGAATACCATCCTGATGCGTGATCACGGTGAATAACCCCGTTCGAGGGTCAAATCGGTTTAGGCCACCCCAATGGGTGCCCACCCATATTATCCCTTGTGTATCTTCGTAAATTGTCTGCACGTCATTTGTACTTAGCTGGCCCGCTGGCCCAGCCAGATAGCGTGTAAACCGGCCATTTTTTGGATTCAGCCGACACAGACCCAAGCGTTTTATCAGTACCCATACATCCCCCGTACGACTGACCATTAACCCATGTACATATCGGTCAGGAAGTCCGCCCTGAACAGAGGGATCATATTTGTAATACTGATATCGATGGGTTTGGGGATTAAACGATGCCAGGCCACCTTCTCCGCCGGTCCAGATGGTCCCGTTGGGAGCGCGGTCTATAAACTGGGCAGGAACCTCCGATTGATAACCCGTAAAGTGTCCCGATACCTGATCAACATGATATAAACCATCCGTAGTGGCCAGCCAAATACCATGTATGGTGTCCGTTAGAAGGCCACAAATCAGGTTTTCGTGCCCGTTGGTAGTTCCTATTTTTTCGACGGGTAGGGCTTCAAACTGATTTTTAGGTTCTTTCAGTCGATACAGAGTTTGTTGGTCACTGAGCCAAAGCTGCCCGTAATAATCACTCAACAGGCTCACGACCTTGTTTTTCGGTAAGATAGCAATACCCGTATTGGGTGTCACTTGATAAGTCTTAAACGGTTTGATCGTAGTGGCTTGCCGGTCAATGCCATTATCGGTTCCAACCCAGAGTACACCGGTCTTGTCGTGATAAAGAGCTTGAACACTATTGCTACTGAGTCCTTTTAGTGAATTAGGGTCCGTACGGTAGGTGACTACTTTATTGGTGACTGGCTGGATGGTCTGTATGCCATTGACCGTTCCCATCCAGATCAGACCCTGCCTGTCTCGATGAATTGAATTCATAAAGACAAAGGAATTGAGCTGTCCATGTGGATTATAAGGCACCAATTGCCAGGGCTGACGCGTTAAATCGAGTTTAAACAAACTGTAGCCTGTAGAAGCAGTACCCAGCCACAGCACATTCGACTCATCCAGATAAAACGAAATAAAGGCAGGTTGTAAACCTCGGCATCCCTGAACCGGCAGCAATGTAAATCGTCCGGTTGCTTGGTCAAACAGATAGAGGCCCCGGTTGGTGGCTACCCAAAAGCGATGCTGCCGGTCTTCAAAAACAGTTTTGATCGGCACTTCAGACTGGGGAGCCGGATAGAGCGTGAAGTGATGCCTCGCTGGTTCGTACCGGGCCAATCCCGCGAAGGTGCTTATCCATAGCATTCCCTGGCTGTCTTCATAGACCGAAAGCTGATTATTCCATCGGAACGTGGCCGGTGCTGGAATGGGGTGCGGTTTAACTATTCCACGCTGTTTGTTTACTTCGTGCAATCCACCCCCCTCCGTAACGACCCATAATCGGTTAGAGCGGTCTTCACATAGACCCGTTATTCGGCTGCTTTGAAAACTTCGGCCGGGCCGCGTGGCATCGGGTTGAAAAATAGTGAACCGATAGCCATCATACTTGTTTAGCCCTTCATTCGTACCAAACCACATAAAGCCCTCTCGATCCTGAAGGATACAACTAACCGAATTGTTGGAAAGGCCATCGCTAACCGACAGGTGTTCAAATTGAATCGGTTGAGATAGTGCTGCGGTGGAGGGATATAACTCAAGGGTCATAACAAGGGCCAGCAGGCTTAACAGGCCCTTGTTTGTCCAGGACCAACAGGAGAGTATCGTTTCCATAGCACGAAAGTAACCTCTTTGAATTTTGCTGAAAATACCCCAATCGGGGGATGGTGTAGGAAGCGGAACAATCGGAGCTTTACCATTATTAATGCACTGCGATCCATCCAGGGTATCATGAAATACACACGGCTTTCTCTTTTTGTTCTTGCCTTGTTTGGCACACAGATAAAGGCACAATCCAACCCGGTTAAAGCTAGTATTGTGGTTGCCAGTCAGAAATTTACGGATGTTTTCAGCTCCGGCACCACCTGTATCAGCGATCTATACGCCAGTGACGCCGAACTGTACCCGCCCAGTGCCAATGTTGTAAAAGGTAATACGGCCATCGGCCCCATCTGGAAAGGAGCCTGCGATGCCGGAATAAAAAAAGCAGGTCTGGAAACGATAAGTGCTGATCCCGTCGGTGCTAAAGGTATTGAAATCGGTCGCTACAAACTATCGGGAGCCGATGACACCTCGATTGATTCGGGCAAGTATATCGTAGTCAGAAAAAAAGAGAAAGGCGGCTGGAAACTCTTCCGCGACATCTGGAACACAAGTCAGGCTGCCACATAATAGTTTAACAAGGCTTTCCGCATCTATCCATATCCATTCTGAAACATCGGGTAGTTTGACCTTATTGTATGGCACCGGTCAACCGGAAAAGCCATCATGTGGGTCTGGCTACCCGATCAGTTGTTTCCTCAATCCGTATGCAACTGATTAAGTTGGCCAGATATTAAATTTCAGGTGTAGAGTATTGCTTGCAACTGGCCGTTTTTCTGCCCCTTGTCGTGGACGCTTTCAGCATTACAAGTTTTCAGCCGAATTGGATGGATCGTTTTGGGCATACGATTTCTATCCGAAAAACTCTACCGTGTAGACGCCTGAAACCGAATCAATTAATCATTTCAAATGGCTAATAGACAGTTCATGCACTGTTTTTGTCATCTCATCCATTGCTGCCTGTGTTTAGGCCGTTGGCGCAGCTAGTTTTGAGCGTGCAATTAAGAAAATTCAATTAGTTAAAAGCGTTGGCACTTCTCAAACTCATGATCGAGGTTGAAGCAACTGCCGTCAAATAAACGACCTCGTCATGTGCCGATCCATCAACCGTTCCACTATGGCTTGCGAACTGTGTCTTCGCAGAAACCTGAATACGAGTCGCGTCGCTCAAGAGCGACATCAGCAAGCTGAGCCGAACGCAGAGACGGCCGATTATCTATCAACTACATCATTTCTTAAACAAAAACAGAGTCATGCAAAACCAACGTTACAACGTATTTAATCAAATTCACAAAGGTCTGCGGGGGATGCTTTATGATACGGCAACCCGTTTGCAGCAAACCGACTTTTCGCAGCCGGAAGCAGGCGAAGCAGTTGCCCAATTAAAACAGGTACTTCTTTTTTTCGATGAGCATGCCGAACATGAGGACCGGTTTATTCTGCCGCACATCCGCAAACAAAACGCTCAACTTATTGATGAGCTGGAGAAAGATCATGAGATCGATCACCAGTTAACCCAAACGCTTTTCCAACACATCGAAGACTGGGAGACGAAAACCACGGCGGCTCAAAGAGAAGCCACTGGTCAATGTATACTGTTGGCCTTCAGTGAGTTCATTGCCTTCAATCTCTACCACATGAACAAGGAAGAAACTGTATTGATCAATCTGCTTTGGGAACACTATACCGATGCAGACATACGGCAGATGGAACACGAGATTATAGAAGCGATTCATCCACAAACCATGATGGTCGAAAGCCGCTGGATGATGCGCTCCATTAATGATAAGGAAGTCATTGAATGGCTGACGGGCGTTAAACAAGGGGCGCCGGAAGTTGTATTCGATACGTTCCTGCAGATAGCCAAAGAAGAATTACCATCTGAGCGACTGACGAAAGTGCATGCCGCTCTGGAGCTGGTCTGATAATTTCCCCAAAGCAACAATCAATTCTCTTTTTAACCGCAACAGTTACCATGAACAAATTATCAACTTTAACCGCTTGTTCGGCCCTGTCCGGACTGTTAGTACTGACCACTTCGTTCGATTTTAAGAGCGACAGCCTTATCCCTTCCGCCAGCCGTTCGGACGATTTTGTGACCTCACTTGTTGGCACTCGCTGGCAGATGGCTGACTTTAAACTCGAAAAGGACATTGATCTGGACGGCGATGGTCATCTCGATACGAACCTGATGAGCTTTCTGAAGCCCTGCGATATGGACAACACACTTGCCTTTGAGCCTGATGGCACAATGGCCATTGATGATGGCGACCTCAAATGCGATGGTAAGCTTGCTTCTACCACACCAAAGCCAGCCAACTGGAGCTACGATAAGGACACCAATAGCCTGAGCATTATTAATCCAGACAACAAGAAACTGTCAACCTGGAAGATCATCGATGCCACTGACAATTATCTCAAAGTGAAAGTGGTCAATAGCCAGGAGGGACCTTCCTCCGGGGCAATTGTAACCTGGAAAACGCTGTAAGTCGATGAAACGCCTGTTCAAAAAATTAACGGTCAAAAAAAGCAAGTCACCTAAAAAGCGATTATCAATCGTTCGTTCGCAAGTATGGTGGGGGCACGAATAACGTCTTGCCCGTGTATTTATCAATTTCCTCCAACAACTCATATCATGCAGTACAAACTACCTGTGCTAACTTTTTTTCTGGCTGGCGGCCTGCTCACCGGTTGCCAGGACCACCGGATTCCTGCGCCCGTGCAGCCCACAATGACCACGCTGACAACGGGTTTAGTAGCCCCGATCGGCGTGGAGACCGACGCTGATGGACGAGTCTTCGTAACCGAGCAGGGTACCGGCAACAACGACGGTCGTGTCTCGGAAATCACACCCGATGGCAAACTACAT
>CAXTJJ010000004.1:0-33593 GCA_964244155.1 uncultured Spirosoma sp. | reverse complement strand
GTAGGCACCCAAAATGGCCTGGTGCGCTACGATGGCATCACCATGACCAGCTTTCGGTATGACCCTAAAAAGCCGTTTAGTCTCAAGGACCGATTTATCAGTGAGCTGTTCGAAGATCGTAACGGCGATATATGGGTGGGCGGTGAAAATCTGTTTCGGTATGAGCGGGCCACCGGGCGCTTTATCGAATACGCCAGGAAAGGACCCGAGACACCTAGCTCAGGCGACCTGATTGGCTATATCCACGAAGACAAACAGGGCAATATCTGGACGATTACATACCGAAGTACCACGCAGAATTACGTCCTTGACCGATTTAATCCGCGTACCCGAACGTGGACGTATTTCCGGCATAATCCCCGGGATACCCACAGCCTGGCCAGCAACAGCGTTTTCATAAGGCCAATCAATAACGACGTTACTGATCACTCGGTTGAGGAAGGCGATGACGGTACACTATGGGTAGTGACGCAGGGACCAACGGAGAGTATTCTTCATCGGATTGACCCGCAAACAAACCGGGTGACTCGAATGCCGTTCAAGGGAAACACGGCTTTGCGGGATGCGTTCAATGAGTTTGGGGGGCTGACCGTAAGCGGTCCGTATGTGTATCTGGCCAGTTATAAACAGGGCCTCTTCCGGCTTAATAGCCGTTCGGGCCAGTTGGACCATTTCAAACATGACAGCCGAAATCCGGCCAGTCTTCGCTGTGATACGGTAGCCAGAGTCCATCCCCACCGGGACGGGTCCGTTTGGGTGTCCACCGCGCAGGGGTTAGATCAGTTAAACCCCAGAACGGGGGTTTTCAGCCATATCACTTCCCGGCCCAACGACCCCAATACCCCCGGCCCCGGCCTGCTGAAGTTTCTCTACGAACTGCCCAACGGTGATATGTGGTTCCGCTCCAGTGAGGGATTTCTTCAGTACCACCGGCAATATGACCAGTTTACCCGCTACGCGTCTGACCCAACCCGGGCCGAGGGTACGTTGCATGGCCGAATGTATTTATCATTTCTGGTGGATAAAACGGGTCTGGCCTGGATGGGCTCGTTCCGTAATGGTATCAACAAACAGAGTCGAATCGTCCGCTTCCCGTTGCTGACCAATGAGGCCAACCAGACGAGTGGTCTGCCAGACGCTATTGTACGGACGGTTTACGAAGCCCCTACCGAACCGGGACTAATCTGGTTCGGCACCAGTAAAGGGTTAGACCGGCTCGACAAAAGAACGGGCCAGTACACCCACTACCGCTACGACAGTCTGAGTCGATATTCCCTCGGTAAAGGCGGGGTGTCAGCGATAGCGGAAGATAAAAAAGGTCGATTCTGGGTCGGTACGTTTGAGAGTGGGTTGTATCGGATGAACCGCCAAACAGGACGCTTTACCCGATTTGTACCCGACCTGAATAAAAACCCCAACGAATCCCAGTTTAAGTATGTAAAACAGTTGTTGCCTGCCACGGATGGGACGCTTTGGTTAGTGAATGACTTAGGGGTTAATCATCTCGACATTGACCGGCAACAATACCGCTATTATTGTAAAACGGATAGTGCCTATTCACCCCAACTGTTTGCCCAACTGACAACCCTGACCCGCTCCCCACACTCGTTGGCGGCTGTTCTGCACCCGCAGGGGTCAGTGGATAAAACCGTTGCGTTTACCATAGCCAAGCCAACCGAGGTGTGTATCGTGGCGGGTGGTATGCTATTTAGCCGGGGTAAATTTGATTATGGCTGGCTTGAAGACAGTAAGGGAGGGGTTATCTGGGAAATGAGTTTTGAGCAAAGTAAAAGTGATGGCTTTACGGACCAGCGTATTCAAGTTCAACCGCTTAAACTGGCTGCCGGCACGTACCGGTTACGGTACAGGGCGGAAGAAGCACAAACAAACTACTATGGGTCATGGCCCTATTTGCCTCCCTATCATCCCGAATTCTGGGGAATTCAACTGCTGGCCATCACGGCAGCCGAAAGCCATCAACTCAGTGCCTTCATCCGCCAGCCGTATGTTCGCCCTGGTTTACCGGATGATTATATTACTATTTTGCGGGAAGACGGATCCGGTCGTATTTGGAGCGGGTCAGGAAGTGGGGGTGTCATCAGTATACAGCCCCGAACCGGACAACTTAGCGCCTATAATGACCCGTTGAGCGGCCCAAACGCTGTTTTTGCCTTACTGGAAAACCAGAAGACCGGTGGTTTCTGGGTCGGTGATAACCTCCATGGCCTACTGTATCTAGATCGGCAAAGGAAGGTTACCCGCCGGTATGGGGCTGGCCGTGGTTGGCCGGGCAATTCGGTTCGGGGGATTCGGCGCGACCAGGCGGGGTATCTGTGGCTCACCACAAACCATGGCTTAATCCGTTTCAATCCGGCCACCGAACAGGTCCGGGTATTCAACAAAGGAAATGGCCTACAAGATTTTGAGAATAGCCCTACTGACAATGTATTTCAGGCCAGCGATGGGGAACTCTATCTATGGGGTGATAAAGGGGTTCATGCCTTTTACCCGGCCCAGATCCAGGATGACCCTTATGTCCCGCCCGTCGTACTAACCGACTTAAGCATCAACGGCCAGCCTGCCACGCTGGGCGAGGGTGGGCAGTTGACCAGCCCTATTTCGGTAGCGAAAGCCATCACCCTGCCTCACGACCAAAACGAGTTGACCATCAACTTTGCGGCCTTATCCTACAACCGGAGTAGCGAATGCCGCTTTGCTTACCAGTTAAGTCCGGCCGACAAAAACTGGGTGCAAAGCGGTACCATCCGCCAGGCTCACTACAGCGACCTGAGCCCGGGTGAGTACACCTTCCAGGTGAAAGCCGCCAATGCTGATGGCGTCTGGAACGAGAAAGGGGTAAGCATCAATCTTACCATTCGTGCTCCCTGGTGGCAGACGGGATGGGCATACCTGCTATACGGGATAGTGTTTTTTGCTTTGTTGCGAGCTTACATCGCCTATCGTTCACGGACGTTGCTGCGGGAAAACCGTGTTTTGGAAGAGAAAGTAGTCCTTAGAACGCAACAGATTCAGCAACAGAATCACGAAATACTAGCCCAAAAAGAAGAAATTGAAACTCAGCGGGACCAGCTTGAACAAACCCTGACCGAACTACAGACCACGCAGACGCAACTCATTCATAAGGAAAAAATGGCCTCTCTGGGTGAGCTCACGGCAGGCATTGCCCACGAAATACAAAACCCCCTCAACTTCGTCAACAACTTCTCTGAATTAAGTGCCGAACTCGTGGAAGAACTCGAAGAAGAACAACAAAAACCAAATCCTGATGTGAGCTTAGAGATAGAGCTATTGACCGACCTCAAAGATAATCTGAACAAGATTTCTCATCATGGTAACCGGGCATCCAGTATCGTTAAAGGCATGCTCGAACACGCCCAGCGCTCAACCGGAGAGCGAACGGCTACGGATCTGAACAAGCTCATCGATGAATACCTGCGACTGGCCTACCATGGCATGCGCGCTAAAGACAAAAACTTCAATGCAGAATTAGTCACGCAATTTGACGAAACGGTCGGGGAGGTAGTAGTCATGCCCCAGGAAATGGGCCGCGTTTTACTGAATCTGTTCAGTAATGCCTTTTATGCCGTGCGCCAACAGCAGCAAACTACTGATGCTAATTACCACCCGCTGGTAACCGTCCGCACGGAGCGCCAGCCCAACCAGCTCGTTATGACGGTGCGTGACAATGGGGTTGGCATGTCGGAGGCAGTAAAGGCAAAAATTTTCCAGCCCTTCTTCACCACTAAACCGACCGGTGAAGGTACGGGCTTAGGCTTATCGCTGAGTTACGACATCATTACAAAGGGGCATGGCGGTAACCTGACGGTAAGCAGTCAACCAAGACAGGGAGCCGAATTTGTCATTACGCTACCTATCCTACCTATCCAACCAACCGTTGCCTAAAGACCTGTTGTTTTTTTTGGATAAAAACGTATGTTTCGAAGAGATATACGCACCGATGAAGACAAAGATTCTGCTTGTTGACGATGAAGCCGATCTGGCGGCCCTTTTCAAAAAGCGCTTTCGCCCTCATATTCGCGACAGTACGTATGAATTTGTCTTTGTTTATGATGGACTGGAAGCATTATCGGTCCTGGAACAACAGCCGGACATCGATCTTGTGCTGAGTGACATCAACATGCCGGGCATGGATGGGCTTACCCTGCTGACCAAATTATCGGAAATTAATCCCGTTGTACGGACGGTGATGGTCACAGCCTATGGTGATATGGATAATATCCGGCTGGCCATGAACCGGGGCGCTTTCGACTTCATTACCAAACCTATTGATTTCGATGATCTGGAAATAACCATCGAGAAAGCCAGACGGTATGTGCAACAGGCAAGGGAAACTGCGGAACTCAAAGCGATTGATGCGATGAAAACCAGGTTCTTTGCGAACATCACCCACGAACTACGTACCCCCCTCTCGTTGATTGTTTCGCCAGTTGATTCACTGCTGGAACGTAGCGATTTACCTACGCCATATCAACACCAGCTAACTACTGTTCGTCGAAATGCTCATCAGCTGCTACGTTTAATCAATCAGTTGCTGGACATTAACAAGCTGGAAGCGCAGCAGATGAGTCTGGTGAACGTAGTAGGTGATCTTCCTGACTTTATTGGTCAGATTATTGATCTGTTTCGCCCGTCAGCCGCGATCAAAAACCTGACGCTGACTTACCGGACCGAAATGTCTCCAGGTAACTATTTATTTGATGCGGATAAATGGGAGAAGATTCTCTACAACCTGCTATCGAATGCCATCAAGTTCACCGCGTCCGGATCGGTTACGGTTACTCTTCAACTTGTAGCTACAGAGGCTCAATTGCGGGTGTGCGACACGGGTATTGGTATTTCCGCCGACAAATTACCCCATATTTTTGATCGCTTTTACCAAGGCGATGCTCTTCGAGTCGGGGACTACGAAGGTACCGGTATTGGCCTGGCATTGGTGCATGAACTGGTACTTCGGTTGGGGGGACGTATTGAAGTAGACAGTCAGGTAAGCGGTCCTGTCTCCGGCACTCAATTCATGCTGAACATTCCCATCCAGCCTATCGGCGTCAGCAAAGAAGGGCAAATCGTGACGGCACCGACGCTACAGGTGGATGAACCACTGGTCGAATCAGCCAAGCCATCGCAACGAATCGATCAACAAGAAATGCCTTTGGTGTTATTGGTGGAAGATGATGAGGAGCTCCGGAAATTTATGGTAGCTGACCTGTCTACCGTATACCGGATACGAGTGGCCACCAATGGGCTTGAAGGCTGGATACTCGCCAAAGAAGACTTGCCCGATGTGGTCGTTTCGGATTTAAAGATGCCCCAGATGGATGGCTATTCACTGATTGAACGCTTGAAAACAGACCCGGCCACTGATCATATAGCGATTATTCTGCTGACGGGCGATACTGAAGCCGACAGCCGGTATCGCGGGTTATCCTATGGAGCTGACGATTTTCTGACCAAACCGTTCCACATTGGTGAACTGAAGTTGCGCTTGCGAAACCTGATAGAACGGCAGCTGAAGTTACGCACCCACTACCGGCACCAGTTAGCCCAAAACGATCAGATTACTCCGCTGCCAGGCCTGAGTGATCAGTTTCTACGCCGGTTTTATAGCCTCATTGAGCAACGACTGGATGATTCCTCGCTGAGTGTTGACTGGTTAGCCGATCAGTTGGCCATGAGCCGCAAATCGCTTAATCAGAAAGTACAGAACTTAACGAATTTGTCGCCCATTGAGCTAATTCGCCAGTACCGGCTTCGTAAAGCCATTGACCTGTTGCGATTGGGTCACAATGCTTCCGAAACGGCTTATATGGTGGGGTTTGAGTCGCCATCCTATTTCACCCGGGTTTTCCGGAAATTCTATCAGCAGACACCAACGGACTACGTTAAACGATAGCTCACTCCGTTACCTCCTCCGCAGTGTACTTCTTACGTTGAGCCTGAAGCAAAGCTAAAGTGCAGGTAGCGACCTAACGCCCTCCACCCTACCGTTGGACTTACTACGTTCGTGACTTTCAGTTTTGGGCTGAGTTCAAAATTAACAGGATTGGTACCAAAAGTACCAGTTTCTGGCCGATGAACGAGCGAACTTTGACTTGTTCAGCCGGCCTTCCTGCCGAGGCCTGCCTTGTTTATTCATGTCTCATATCCATCTCCATGAAAACAATTCTTGCTTTCTGCTTACTTGCTTTATTCACGTTGTCCTGCAAAAAGGAAGCCGACGTCTCGCCTGCTGATACCTGCAAGCTAGCCCGGCTGATCAATTACACCGGCACCAATGACTTTACCTACGATGCCGCAGGTAACCTGTC
Source organism: uncultured Spirosoma sp. (assembly GCA_964244155.1). Taxonomy (GTDB): domain Bacteria; phylum Bacteroidota; class Bacteroidia; order Cytophagales; family Spirosomataceae; genus Spirosoma. The sequence goes on along the minus strand of CAXTJJ010000004.1, from coordinate 27,246 downwards.
TAAATGGCTGATCACCCGGGCATTTTCGAATGGCAAAAAGTATCTAATAAACTACGACTTTACCCGCGATGCAACGGGCCGTATCAGTAGCTTGAATCAAACGATAACCAATGACGGACTGATTCAGAGCACAGCAACCGCTCAGTTTACCTATACCAACGGCTTGCTGACCAGCACCAGTACCATCGTTGATCCGGCCAAGTCTCCCACCATCAGCCGCACGTTTACCTACGACAGCAATGGGCGGATGAATAAACGGGTAGTCTCGGAGAAAACGTCGGGGTTCACCTCCACCGAAATTTATGAATACGACAGCCGGGGCAATTGCACTACCTACACCTACACGGACTCCGATGGGTTTAAAAACGAACGGGTGTTTACCTACGACACCAGTAAGAACCCCGAGCAACTGCTCATCAAGAGCATTCCGTTCAACCTCTCTACGGGCCTGCCCTGGTCGATTAACGTGGTATTGACGACCAAAGATACCTCCGATTTCGGTCAAGGCCCCGAACCCTACACCAGCAAACGGACCGACATAAAGACCGATGTGAGAGGCTACGTAACCGGTGCCACCGAAACCTATGATGACGGGTTTGTGGTAAAGGATATGTATTCGCTAACGGGCTGCCAGTAAGCGGGCTCTGGTCTTCACCAGCGGTCTGACCCGCTAGCCGGGCTCCCTATTACGATGAACTCGGCAACTCGCCCCTATCTCAATAAACTAGATTTATTCCTACTGATATGAATGCGACCAATCGCCTTTTGACCTTCGCACTACTGTTAAGCGGCAGCATCGCCTGCCAAAAAGAAGTCGACAACCCGCCCGAACCGGGCCAATGCCAGCTCTCGAAAATTGCCTACAGCACGGGAGGCTATGATACTCTTATCTACAATGCTGACGGATTTGTAACAAAATCGCAATATTATTATCGCGACCCGACGGGCAAGCTGGCCTCCTATGGCGGTCAGTACACCTATAACAGCCAGGGCCTGCTGGAACGGGTTATGTCGTTTGTCGGTAGCCAAGTACCCTCCCCGGATGATTACGAGCAATTTACGTATGTGAACGGAGCCTTATCGACCATCGAGATTACCGAAGCCCGTAAGCTCGTCTACCGGTTTGAGGCCATCACCAACGCTAACAAACAGATAACGGGTCTAAAAGGCACCAGCCTGGACAAGACAAAGTACCGGGATTACTCGAGTGTGCACATGCTTAACACGCAGGGGCACTACCTCAAAACGGAGGGCACCGATGCCAATGGCTTGTTTTATCGTCAGGAAATGGGTGGCTTTGACACCACGATTAAAACGTATCACCGTTTTCTGAAAGGCTGGCCTGTCAACGTAATGAACGACTGGTATGAGTACGGACTCAATACACCGGTAAACGGAAACGGGGCCTTTCTGAAACGGGCTTTTTACTCGGGGTATGACGCAACCGGCTCGTTTGTGGGCCTGACCAAATTGTATGAGGTAATGCATACCTATAAAACCAATAGCGGCCAGTACGCGACCGAAATGACGACGAATTCGTCGGCTTCGCCGGGCAGCGTCGCATTAACCACGTATAGCTATGCCAATTGCCCGTGATTGGCTAAACTCCTTTTTCGCGACCCACTTTTCGGGCCTTCCAATAAATATGGATCGTTGACGCTGACGATAGAGGTGAAATCGTATCAGAAGTAAAGGAAGCAGTAATGCTTGGGGCCAGAGTGGGCTAAAACGGCTGTGTTGTTTGCCCTTACTGGAGGTGAAATGAACCTCACTAATACAGCTGACTTTATGAGTGTTAGGTAACCTTATATTCTTGTATAGCACTCTGATACGCTTAGGGTTAAGCTATTTCTGGATCAGACAGATTGAAATATACGGAAAGGTCGATTTATCTAATAAAGACATTAGTAATAGGATATAACCCTAAAAGTTTAACACTCTATCACTAAAGTATTCAACGTAGTGTAATCACATGGGAAAACAAACGCTAACCCCAATCCTACCGCCCTGGAAAGCGGTCATTCGACCGGAGGACGCACTGGTGCTTTACTTCCAATTTGGCAATCTCAAGCTGAAGTCTATCCGCAACCAGTGGTGTATCGTTCAGGATGATCCGGCTAAACCGTCTTTTCTGGGCGTGTGGCACCAGCCCCAGCACTTAGTCGAGCAAGCTTTCGCGCAAGGGACCAGTTTGCCCTCCGAAGCCTCCAAAGCTATTGCTACTTGGCTTCCATCTGGCATGAGCTGTCTGCGGTTTCAGTTGGAAGCAGATACGATCATTGGGTACAGTTTATCCGGGCTGCTTCAGGCCTGCATGACCTTGAAGCCTCACCTCCAGAATACGGCTACGTTCGGTTTTGAACCCAATCTGCCGATTCTGATCGGAGTGCCCTGGATTCGTGACCCGCAGGCCCAGTCCGATGCATTTAGTGTACCCACGTTTTTGGAGTTACCCTGGGGTCTTTTTCTGTCGCCCAACCAATTTGGACGCTGGAAACACCCGTTGGGGCCGGTAACTTCGCTCGGCAGCCAATTCACGGAGCTCTGGCATACGCGGTTGATTCCAATGTCCATAGTCGATCCAGACACAGGTAAAAGCACGGAAAAGCCGCTCAACCTGCGCGCGCTCTGGTCGGTTGATTATGAACAGGTAAAGAAAAATATCGAGGAAAAAAAAGTCTTTGCCAATCCTTTGTTTGAAACCTCCCTTTCCGCGCTTGACCGCTTTAACATTGTTGAGCAGACCAGTAATTTAAACAATCTCAGCAAGGTAGCGCCCATCAACGTCAAGTCGCTGATGCTTTCGTCGCTGGGAGCCTGGCTAGACGTGAATGCCGCCTGGAACGTTGGTGAAAAGTCTGACTGGGTTCACCGGGCAGCCATGGGGCGTGATTATTATGTACGTGTGACGTCCAGAGGCTTTTTATTGCCCTTTGGACACCGGGCTTCCAGAATGGAGGTAACCGAGCGCATATTTGAAACTATTACTAGAAATAATGAAAATCATCGGGTAGCGGTTTTGCGCAAGCGGGTGTACGTTGTGGTGAATGAACCCGAAAAAACGTATGCCCCCGACCGGTATCAGTTTCCCTTCCGGCAGGTGCGCATCATTACCCCAGCAACGCCCGTTTTAAGTTCTAATGCGACAGACAATTTTTTCCCGGAAGTAAATAATCAGGCTTTCGCATTTAGCCTTGAACTGACTGATGGCGCATATCACAAGATCGACTTTAAAATGCCGTTGTATTTTGTTGAAAAAAACACGGCGTACAACACCCCTGTTTCGCTGGCCATAGCCTATAATTCACAGAAAAATTTGTCAAAACGACAGACCCTATTAAGAAACCAGGCCGTCGCTTACGGATCACTTACTATACACCCGGAACTCATTCCGAAAAGTTTGCTGGAAACGGAAACCATAACATTTGCGGTGAACGCGGTAGCTCCAGATAAACTGGCAGAGATTCAGACTCAACAACATGTTCCGGTTCTTCCGGCGGTCGACTCGTTTGCGGCCGTTATTCCGGCGCTGAAAGCACTTACTGAAAATACGGAGCAGAGCAAATTGATGAGCACTCCGCAGATATTGACGCTGGTTCCAACCAACGATGGACAAGTTTTTGCCCAACTCCAGGCTAAACTGAACACGTCGTTCCCGGTCGAAAAAGTAGGCGGACTGGTGCGACCTGCCATCGGTATTGAAGGAGTTTCGAGCCTATACGGTGTCGTTGGGGATGTCGCCAGCGTGAAGCAGAATCTGTTCAATCCGGAGACCTATTTTGATGACAGCGCCCTGCCGAAGCTCTTTGGCGTACTTCCGCTCGCTGCTATTATAGCCCAAAACCAAGACGACGGCGCCATACCGAAAATCACCCGGGAAACCGTTGGGGACGTCGTTACCACCCAAGTTGACTGGACTTCGGATTTAAAAAAATTTAGTGTATTCGAGCCACAGGAATTTGGCAAGCTTATTTTAAATACAACCCTGACTAATAAGCCCGATTCAAATGAGGGAGCTATCCTATCGGTCAAGAGTTCATTAACAAAATTTGATATTGTTCTGGCCAATGTCATCCGGCTCGAGTTCGAAAAGATCACCTTCACGGCCCTGGACGGAAAGAAAGTCGATGTGGCGGCTGAATTTAAGGAAATCGTTTTTGAAGGTGACCTTAGTTTTTTGAATGCCCTGAAGACATTTATTCCGTTGCTGGGGTTTATTGACCCGCCCAATTTAGACGTTACCGCCGAGGGTGTTAAAGCAGGGTACACCCTGGGACTTCCTGCGATTGGCGTTGGGGCGTTTGCCCTTCAGAACGTGAGCCTGTCGGCCGGTTTCTGTGTGCCGTTTCTGGGCGATCCCATGAGCGTGCGTTTCGCCTTCAGCGAACGGGAAAACCCGTTTATGCTCACCATCTCGATGTTTGCCGGGGGCGGCTTTTTTGGTATTTCTCTGTCACCCCAAGGCATCGATACCCTGGAAGCGTCCATTGAGTTTGGGGGGAATATTTCTTTGAACCTGGGCGTGGCAACTGGTGGCGTTTACGTCATGGCGGGAATTTACTTCAAATATGAATTTGAAAAAAAAGAGTCTCAACTGGCCGGTTACCTGCGATGCGGAGGAGCCTTACGCGTGCTGAAGATCATTACCATCTCCGTTGAATTTTACTTGGAGCTTCGTTATGATCAGGGAAAAGCCATCGCGCGTGCCTCGGTGAGAGTGAAGGTGAAAATTGCCTTCTTCAGCAAATCCGTTACGCTGGAGACGGAACGTAAATTCTCCGGCAGCACGGGCGATCCAACTTTCGATCAAACCACCACGCCCGAGGACTGGATGCTGTATTGTAATGCTTTTGGTAGCTATCTAAACTGAAACCCTGCCCTTACTCATGACTAATCAAACCATCATCTGGACAACGCTGCCCAACGGGATCGAACCGGCCTCGGCAACCAATAACCAGCGAGAACTACAGGTGTCCGTACTGATATCGCCCCGTCTTGAACCGACCGTTGTGTCGGAGCAGAAGGCCAAACTCAACCTGTTCCCGGATTTCTTCAACTGGACGACTCAACTGCAATCAATCTCGTTTCAGGTTCAGTTCGGGACTTCCCTAACGCTTCCGGCGGTTTTGACGACCGCCGGTCTGGACGCGGAATTGTGGTCGGTGCTCTTTCCCGCAACCACCTACGTTCGTCCGTACGAATTCGACGATTTTTCGGGGGCCAAAATTATCAGTTCGCCAACGGCAAATCTAGTGGATTTGTTAAAGGAAATTTATACGATTACGGCACTGGAATACGGTGTCGATCAGCTGCCGCTGGGTCGGCGGCAGGGTCGCCCCGAACCGGAAACGTACGCGTCTGATCGGGGTCAGTCCACCGTTAAATGGGATGACCAACTCTTCCGACCTAACCAGCCCTTAAGCCGCGAAGAACGTTCAGAACTGCTGGCCCGCGCGGTGGCCCAGAGTAACCAACGGAAAGCCCAGCTTCAGGAGGATATTGACAACGCCCTGCAAAAATTCGGGATCTACGTACCAACCAAACAGAAGCAATCACCCGCTGACCTGCTGTTGTTTCAAATGTTTCACCAGTCGTCGTCGCCGGTTTCTCATAAAGCACCGGTTATTCCCGATTTCGACTTCCACGACATCATTTCGCTGCTGGGTGATTACCCGGAACTAATGCGCAAGTTGGGGCTGATCATTGACCTGAACGTGACGCTGCCGCCGAATCAGGCCATTCCCAGTGTTGATACCATCCATGTGATACCGATCTGGACGCCCCAACTGGCCGAAACTAAAAACGGTTCACCCCTGACGCGCTACCAACTGAGTTTGCAGGAGCCGAAAACCAGTTTTCTCCCGGCCGCGCGGCCCCAAAATCCGGAGTTGAAGGACGGCTATCTCGATGTTCAAAACGAATCGTTCAGCGTTGTACCGCTGGATGTGGACGGCGCGATCCATAAACTGGCCGCAGCCGAAGCTACAATCATAGACGCCACTAACTCCAAGCTGATCGATGCCCCCAAAACCGCAGGTATACCTACGCTTAAGTCGGGCGGTTTGTCGCTAGTGCATCGCGACAAAGCCCCTTTGCTTAGAATGGGGTTTGAGACGGGGAAAATGATGAATGAGGCCATCGTGGGACTCTCCTTTGGGAACAACAATGGCGGCCCTAAGCCCGCGCCGACAGCAACCCCATTATACGCCGAAGATTTGGTTCGGGGCTATCGCATCGACGTCTGGGATTCGGCCGCGAAACGATGGTTTTCGCTGTGTGAACGGGAAGGCGAATACCGGTTTACCGACACCAACGGAACTGTGTTTCGGACGTTGCCTATTACCGAAGCGGGCATTGTGGAAACCGCTGCGACGGAAGAAACCGAGAATGAATCGATTACACTGAAAATACCGGAATCCCTTTTCCGATGGGAAGGCTGGAGCCTGTCAGCACCCCGGCCAGACGTGCCCTTGGCGGCTCCCGGCGAAGAAAACAAAGCGGAAGATCCGGCGGTGCCGTACCACCTCGACGTGCAGGTACGGGCCAAACCCGGCACCCTACCCCGTTTGAGGTTTGGGCATGAATACCGCATCCGGGTTCGGGTAGTTGATCTGGCGGGAAACAGTGTACCGTTCGAAGCAAAATCGAGTGAAACGGATCACGCCACCAACCCGATTCGCTATTGCCGCTTCGAACCGATCAGCTCACCGGTTTTGGTGCCTCGCAGCGAAATAACCGATGGAGAAGCATTCGAACACCTCGTCATTCGCAGCAACTTCAACGAGGACACCCAGACGTATGCGACTAACCACCTCGTAACGAAATACCCGGCCGCTACGGAACGTCATGTGGCCCCGCCCAAGATCGGGCAGTTGACGGCCGAAACCCATGGCAAATTCGATGAAGCTTTTGACGGCACCAATCCGGCAACGATCAAAACTGCCCAGACGATAGCCTATCGCCTTTCGCGCAAGGAAAAGGGCTCGTTTGCTGATAATGCAATTATTAACACGGAGGAACCGACTTCCGCAGCGTTGACTTTACCGGCCTTTCCGGAAACGATTAAAGTGCCCAATGCCACACCGGATACTGAGCCTGATAGATACATTCTTCATCGGAACGAAACGATTCGGGTGCCGTATTTGCCCGATCCACTGGCGCGGGGAGTGGCCTTTTCCGGTTTGCCGCACGCCAAGATCGGCAACGTCGCTCTGCTGAAGCCCCGAGAAATCTCCTCTACCCAGGATACGTTTTCCGCACTAAGTCGCGGTCCCGGTGGTCTGCTGGCCAAGCGTACGGCGGGGGGGGGCTCATCGGCTAACCTAATTAATCTCCAGTTGCCGCTGCCCACCTTATTTCCGTTTGCCGGAAAGTGGCCCGATTTGCAACCGTTTCGGCTCCGGCTCGTCGAAGGATCAGCCCCCCCGGTAATCGATTCGACCAAGCGGTTGCTAACGGTTTCTTTGGAGAAAGCCGAAATTCGGAAAGTTCGGATGAGTTGTTATCTGGACAAAGAAGGGCGGGAGTTGATGGGCACCTGGAAGTGGATTCAGGATAATATTCAAAACGCTGAATTGGCCAGTGCTTCGGACTACGGGGTTCACGGTCAGCACTGGATGCTAACGCCCTACCGCGAACTGATGCTGGTTCATGCCGTGCAGCAGCCCCTCGAAGCGCCGGTTATTAAGGAATCGCTAGTTGCCCAAAAAGAAGGAAGAAATGGGAATTCTGAAGACATCCTGGGTGTCACTGTCGCCCACGTAAACGGCAGCATGCAGGTTCATGGCCGCAGTTCCGGTAAGGTCAACCTGATGGCCAGTTGGCGCGAACCCCGCGATGTTCCGGCCGAAGGGAAACCGTTGTATTTGCGCCCTGATCCAAACCAAATACCACCTGGACCGGGTAAGCGATTGCACATGATCGACGACCGGGTTGAGAGCCAGACCCAATTGTTTGAAGCGTCGCTTACGTACCAGCAAACCGAAGTAGATCTTGATGTTCAGCATGAATTTAATGACACCAAATTCCGCCACGTCAGCTACTTCGGCAAGGTGACCTCGCGTTTTCGGGAATATTTCCTGCACGATTCCCTGAAAGGAGCGGACTTTGCCCGAATCGGAGAGACCGTTGGGGCCACCATTATGAACTCAGCGCGGCCGCATGCTCCCCGCGTTGCGCAGGTGATTCCCATTTTTCAATGGGAAAACTCCCAGACCCTAACCACAATTACCCACGTCCGGCACGGGAACGGGCTGCGGGTCTACCTCGAGCGCCCGTGGTTTTCCTCCGGCGATGGTGAACAGTTAGCCGTGATACTTACTACAAATCCGCAGACGGCGATCACGGATGCGGACAAAGAATATTTTTCCCAGTGGGCCGAAGATCCCATTTATCAGACCAATCCGGTCATGATCGGTCCAGGTAAAAACTATTTTCCCGATGCGACCATTTTTACCGGAGCGACTATTGCGAAAAAACCACTCCCGGAACTCAAGGATAAGGAATCGGAAATAAAGGATAAGGAATTCGTTGATATCGCTGGCCATGCGGTTTATTTCAATGAAGACCGTGACCAGTGGTATAGTGACATTAGACTGACTATTGGAGCACCGGCAGGCACCAGTGAAACGCCTTTACCGGCTTACTTTCCATTCGTGCGCTTAGCCCTGGCTCGCTACCAGCCTAACTCCGTCAAAGATGCTCATTTGTCGACGGTTGTGCTAGCAGATCTGGCTCAATTGGCTCCCGATCGCAAGATTGTCATACAAAGGACACCTGTGGGGTCATCTGCGGCTGGAATCAACATCAAAATAACTGGTCCATGTCATACGATGTCGACCTCATTCCAGACCAACTTGACCAACTTGATGTTGATTCACCTTGAACAGGCTATCGAAGGCGTTAGTAGCGATCTGGGTTTTATTCCAGTTAAGGCGTTCAAGCCAAAGGTTTTACAGGGGAAAAAGGAGGCTGCTCTCTATTCTTGGTTTGATTCTATAGTTTTACCTAATAAGAATTCCTCCTCACTCCAATACCGCATCGTTGTTCGGGAGTGGGAATTCAACACCGAAAACTGGCCTACTCAAAAGGATTCCATAGAGGATTTTTCCGGGCCTGAGTACGACTCCTTGGAAGTGCTTGAAGCCGAACTGCAAAGAATTAGCAGGGTAATTTTCGCGGACATCATCTCCTTGTGGTAATGTAGGGTTTTCAATGGTCCTTCTGCTAACTGTCGTGCCCTTCGTTTTTCGCGCAAGACTATATGGGTTGCACCTACCAACCGAGGCCACCGGGGCGCAGACAGATATCAAATAGGTTTATAATGCATTGACTAACAAGTATATATGTTCCTTTACTTTATCCTGTAATCAAATAAAAACATATGATTTTAATTGTTGAACATGGTCATCTATTCGGCGTTCCGATTTAATGCTATTTGCACCTTTTCGGTTGACTCAAAGCGGGCTATTTGATATCTGGCCGCGCCATGGTGGCCCGCTTTGGTAGCTGCACCGTAGTACTCATTTTTCATCCACTCATTTAACGCTTATTTATCATGAACAAACAAGCATTTACCCTGCAATTCATCGTAATCGCTTTTATGGGTTGCGTATTATCGACTGCTGGCTCTGCTCAGACTGATCCCAGACTTTTGAAATTGTCAGAACTAAGGAAATTTTATCCATCCAACGCCAGAAATATCTCGGAGCGATTTCAAAAAAGGTTCCAAGAAAAAGTCTCGGTAATTCAAAAGGATATTGATCTTACCAATTACTTAAAACCTAAATTGCTGATAGGCAACATTAGTGATGTAGAGCTTGCTAAAATGAAAAATTTTAATTGGAGAACCTATAATGCCGTTACACCAGTCAAAGACCAAGGCAGCTCCGGCGCTTGCTGGGCGTTTGCAGTCACAGCCGCTATTGAGTCCAATTACATCATTCGGCGTAACCAAACTCTGGATTTGGCCGAGCAGGACCTTATTAACTGCGGATGTCGAAATAGCTCGGTTTGTCAACCAGCCACGGGTCCCGATTTGTTGGCTAATTCAGACCAATACGTATTTTACAATAATTTAATCAATACAGGATTAAACGTAGAAAGAGCCAATCGTTTTAAAGGCGATGGTAATTGCAACGTATGCCAAGAATGTAATCAGACCATAATAAAACCGTTTGGCATTGATGCCATGGGCTGGGTTGAACCGATTAATGGCGTGTCTACCGTGATTGAAACCAAACGAGCTTTATTAAAGTATGGTCCGGTTGTGATTGGCATTGAAATTCCTGATAGCTCTCAATTCTGGGCTTTAAAAGGGGACGCCGTTTTCAATGAAGACAAAACAGACTATTCAGTAGCTGCCGCTCATATTATTTTGTTAGTTGGCTGGAACGATAGTAGAAAGGCTTGGCTGATAAAGAACAGTTGGGGTACGGGATGGGGAAATGAAGGTTTTGGTTGGCTAGCGTATGGTAGCAATCGCGAAACAAAATCGGGGCGCCAATACGTGGTCGCTCGGATGCCGCAGAGAGATATTGAGCAAACATCTAAGCCCTTGCCAATAGCTTATAAAAAGCCACCCAAAAATATTACTCTAATCCCCAAACCCTTGCCCCTACCTAATCCAAACGGAACTTCAAATAGAAATAATTAATATCATACAGCCTGATACGTGATATCAGGCTGTTTTAATATATTGCAAAAAACCAACTTGTCGGGGGTTAACTCGGTCACAGGTGGCAGGGCTATCCGAACAGCTTGGACTGCTGCACCCAACGCCCCAGGGGGCTGATGGTGAACACAAGATAAGCCAAAACTCAGGTACGTTACGACCTTTACGCCCCTGTCCGTTGGGCTGTCAACTTTCCTCCGGGACGAGTAACCTGTCGCCGAGACGCTGGCACTCACGCACTTTATGGACTTGCAGCCAACGTATTATTGGGCGACAACTCACTAAACCTTGATTTGTTGATTCACAAGTGTTTAAGGTTTAGTTTAGTCGTTAGTTGTACTCACCTATACTCACACAATGATAGCTAATTAGCCCCTTGGGCATATCCTTGTGTCCCGAAAGATTGCAGTCACTTTATTAATCGGTCGTGTCTGGGACATCGAAGGTTTTTCCTATTATTTCTTCGGTTCGAATAAGCAACTTTATCGATACGACTCACGGGGGAGTATCCGCAAGAACAAACGAATCGTTGTTCACTACACACAGGGTTATTCGCTGAGGGGTCGCTTTTACAGCCTGATTCAACTCCGCCCCTTACTCCGGCGACACGACGCTATAAGCCATTCAATAGACTTTTGATGCTACGTCCGAAGAATGAGCAGTAATTTGTGATTTCACATGAACCGTACTGTTCCAGTTCCTTTAGGCCAAAAACAGCTCGATAATCCCTCGCCGGTAGTCTGACATAGATTAGGTCATAGATCACGGTTTCTTTACGTCTCTCCCCTGATTATTTCCGTACAGGCTTCCCTCCCACTCTAACCAGCTATTTTCGGTCATTAAAAGGGTAACTAATGTTATTTATTGAACTCTATAAACGGCTATTAATTAAGGATTTATTTTAAGATCAACCTGCGAAAAAATCGTTCAGTTAAGCGTCCATTTAAAATCAGGACAAGACAGCTGAACTAACCTGTACCTTCCAGTCAACTAACATCGTCTAAGGAACGCCCGTCCTTACTGCTTCACCCACAGGCCCGCCAGTACCCGTCCTGCCGGGGTTTGGCATTGGGTGGTGATCGTTCGCCGGTAGCCCTTTTGGATCAGATCATTATTGGTGGCCGAAAAGTCCGCATAGTTCAGCCCGTGGCGTGCCGCCCAGGTAGGTGGATTGGGGATTTTGTCATAAATGACGCAATAACTTGTCCGGTTATCCATGGACGCCACATTGATGTCGGTGGGCATGTAGCCCTGGCGAGTCCAGGTGGTAAACTCGCGCTGGTAGGCTTCCTGACTCAACCCATGACGCGCCACCCAGGGTGTGGTGTTTGGCCGTTTCTCAAAAACACCCCAGTAGCCCAACTGAGGCCGTTCGCCGGGCTGATAATCGAATACGCCGAGTGTTTTAGCCCACACATTAATGGGTCGATAACCCTGAGCAACCAACCGATCGAATTCGCGCTGATAGGCACGGATCGTCAGGTTTTTAACTTCGGTACGCTGGGCGGTTGCGGCCAGACTGACCAGAATCAACACCGGTAACAGGAGACGGAGTTTTTTCATGATTATACTTGCTGTAGTAGATAGTGGAGGTCGCTTTAGTCGTAAAGATCAATTGAGATGCAAACAGCCGGTAATTATACTGAGCAATCGGTCGATTTCCGGCCTCAGCCGTTTCTTAGAACGGGTGTCAAAAAATTGAGCCTTCCACCAGAGCAATCGTTGCACAGCGACTAAGCGACCATTACCTTTCCTGCGCCAAACTTGATTTGTTATGAGCCGCTCTGCCAACTTGTTGATCATATTCTTACTAGTTCTTTCGACGAGCCTGCTCAACCGCTCGTTTGCCTGGAACCGGCCTACGTATATGGTGACCGGCGCCATTGCCTACCGGGACCTGCAAACAACTTCACCCCAGCTAGCAGTCCGTGTCGTAGCCATCCTGCGGCAGCATCCGGAGTTTCAGCCACGATGGGCTGGCAAACTAAACGACCCTGCGTTGTCAGACGATGAGCGCGACCAGTATCTGTTTATGCTGGCTGCTCGCTGGCCCGATGATGTGCGCGGCAATGCCTATGATCACCCCACCTGGCACTATATTAACTACGTCTATGCGCCTTAGCTGGGCATAGCCCGAACCGATACGACGTTGGCAACGGGTGAAAACATCCTCCGGGCTTACGAACAGAACCGGCAGATTCTGTTAAGCAACGCGCCTGACAGTGCCAAAGCCATTGCCCTATGCTGGCTGTTTCACCTGACCGGTGACGTGCACCAACCCCTACACGCGAGTGCACTGGTAGACAAACAATTTCCACAGGGAGACCGGGGCGGCAACCTCTTCAAAATTAACGTGATGATGAGCAGCCAGACAATTAATCTACATTCGTTCTGGGATGGTATGCTGCTGGGGTCGGATGATTTTCAGTCGGTTCGTAACCTGGCTATTCAGATTCGGCAGGCTGACCCTCGAGATCAATTACTGCAGCTAGGCAGAATGACAATAAGCGACTGGTCGAAACAGAGTTTCCAACTGGCGCAGGATAACGCCTACCGAAGTAATACACTTCAATCCGGTACCGATCAGGATGGAGTTGTATTGCCGGCCGATTACGTGGCCACGGTGAAACCCATTGCGCAGCGTCAGGTAGCGTTGGCAGGTTACCGGTTGGCGGATGAATTGTTGGCAGATTTAGGCCAGTAAGCGCGTATGGATATCCGTCGACCTGTTCTACTCTTTGTGGTGTTGCTGACTGGCTGGTTGCCCGTCGATGCGCAGACGGTTACGGGTCGATACCCGCACAAAGCCAAACGTCTGGCTCCGCGTGTAGCCTACGTGTCCATTTGCGAGAGCCGTAGCGCGTATGCCTATCATAACGGAATGTGCCGGGGCTTGGCTCGGTGTACGTATGGAGTGAGCCAGGTGTCAGTAGCTCAGGCTAAAAATAGAGGCGATAAGCCCTGCAAGATCTGCTATTGAGCTTACTTAACAAAAAAAGTCCCGACAAACTAATTGCCGGGGCTTTATACCCATCTTAATTGATGAGCGCTGGCACGACTTTTTTAGTGTGCAGCTTGAAACAGATCAGGCTTTATTTAGCACTTTTTTCTTGGGATTAACTATTCGGTTGTTCCCTAATTACTTCTGTCGACGCCTTCTCGTCGCCCAACATCCCTTTCATAGCCTCTTCGCCATATTCGCGTTGTAAATTACCGAGTTCTTTATCAGAGCGAGCATCGGTCTGATCGGTATTGCGGATGATACCGGGCTCCAGCTTGCATTTCTTTTCCAGATTGCCGACCTGAATATCAGAGCGGTCTTTGCGGTTCTTGCTCATGATTGGTTGCCGGGTTAACTTGGTTTCGTAACTGCTGCTATAAACCTCTTGGAAACGATTTGTTTGATTAATCGGATAAATCCTATGCATAGCATCTAACTCCTATTTATCTCTGGTTGACCTGTCTGCCGCTTCTTATCTCAACTCATGGATGATTTTCAACTTGAACGTATTATCTCTGGTGGCCAGACCGGTATTGATCAACTCGGTTTAGACGTGGCATACTCGCTGGGCATCCCAACGGGTGGTACCGCCCCTAAAGGCTACCTGACAGAGAATGGGCCTAACAGTCTGTCGCGTGAATTATACGGCTTAACTGAACATACATCGGCCAGCTACCCGCCCCGTACTCGCGCGAATGGGCAACAATCGGATGGTTCGGTGATTTTTGGCAGACTCTCCGGCGGTACCAAACTAACGCTGGAGACCTGCGGGAAAGAAGGTAAACCGCATCTTGTTAACCCAACAGCCGATTAGCTACGGGCGTGGCTGATCGATCATCAGATCAAGGTACTGAATATAGCCGGAAGCCGGGAAAGTAATTTAACTGTGCCGCAAATTGATGAGTACAGAAGAGTCCTGGCCGATGCATTTAGTTCGTAAAGAAGCCTAGATCAAACCAGCGGTGAGCCCGAACGAAGTACGGATAAGTAAGTATATAATCTTAAGAGTTCTTGGTCACTGCTTTCCCAGGAGCTTTTTCAGACGGTTAAAATTGTCTGGTTGAGAAAGCTCCTTCCAAAACAGTTTCATGTAGCGGCTTCGATCAAAGACATCCTGTTTTTTTTCGTAAACCCACAACGCATCTTTGTCAGCAATGACAAGTTTGGATGCTCCCAGCCGCTGGCCATAGGACCACACCTGTCTAAATGTATCCTCCAATTCGCGGTTATTTCGTATTAAAAACTTACTCTCTATCAGCCTATAGGCTTTCGCATACCCTTTAGTTTTGTCGCTCAGAAAGGTGTAGTCGGGATAGTTTCGCTCCCCTCTTCCCATCCGTACAGGTAATTGACGAACCCGATCAATGGGTGAGTAGCCAATTTTTTCAGGGAGTGGTTCAATGAGAGCGGTTTCTATTTCGCGTTCATTAGTCAGTGCATTGTTCCGTTCATACACATGACTCTAGAGCTGAGGCAAATTTGTTGTGTCGCCATTTTTAGCCTGAATCAGCGTCTGGAGCTGTTGATAATCCTCGGATGTAAGGGGATACCCATTAACACCCTAGGTTTTTTTTGACCAGCGGATTTTGGCTAAAATGAGGGTTTGCCTTTAGTTCGTGAATACTGACCGGCGCGACTTTCTGCCCCTGGCCAATATAGATACTGGTATAGTAATGGAAAAACGGGGCATTGATTCCGTCAGCAGTGGCTCGCCAGATAGAGTGGATATAAGTGCGGGGGGACAGGTAATACATGACCAGGATATCACCACGCTTCGTTTCTTCATTGCCTTGCCAAAAGGGAGTATCCGCTGGCGTTGCTTCATCCAATAACTTAAAAACACCCCCACTTTTGTCACCACCTGTGCACCAGACTTGTGTGGGCCATGTATAGGCGGTCGATGAGGGATGGCGGCTGTTCATCCTGAATGGGATGTTGGCTATTTTTTTACCGGGTTAGCCGTTTCATTTTTTGCCTGTTTTTAGCTGTTTTTACCCGTTTTTTTGGTGTTTTTTTTCGTGTTTTTGGCCAAAAAGACCGTTATCTCACTATTTTGTCAACCGTTGTCAACCAATGTCAACCAATGTCAACTGCGTTCATGGGCTGGGTTGGAACCCCCTTTTTTTTTAATTAATTGATTTTTAACTAATTATCTTAATGACTGAAACCCTTACCAGCAAGCCGGTTGACAGGTTGACAAGTTGACATCAAAACACACGAAATAAAAAATGACTTTTCCAGTCAGCACCAGGGGACCTTCCCGGTTGCCATTTTCGAGTTGAACCGCCGTTTTTCGGACTTACTGACTAATGGGGCCTGATTAGCTGCCTGAGCGGGGGAGGGGCCTCCGGATCGTCGTCACCATCAACGAGCTCGTCTGGGTGGAAAGCCTGCATGGATGATTTTATGGGTTGAGAACCGAAGGCGATGCCCGTCGTGGCCGAGGCGCCAACCTCCCCGTAGGCGGTCTACACGCCCGTTCTGATTGCCCCCTCATCCCGTAAATGGCCCAGTGCTATGCGTTTTCCCGTTCGCTTCCGGGGCACCCCGTTTCGTAGTCGACAGTTCCCCTGGGCCCCCCTGGTGTTAGGAAAATGACCCGGTCTGTTTTGGTTTACCCTTTGTAGAGTCCAACTCGTTTCCAAGGCTGGTCATGGTCGGTATCCCCAGCCTACATTATTTCATCGGCCGACAAGACAGACCGCCCCTGAGCATGTAGGACGAGGCCAGCGCCATTTTTGCCGGGTCGATCCACCGCTCGCCCGGTAGCGAAGGCGGGAAAGGTCGCCGGAAGAGCGTTTAGCATCTGGCGGGCTTGGGCCTACTGGCTCTTCCCGGATCGCCTGGCCAGGTACCCGTACACGTCCCGGTCATCCAGCATCGGGTCAACAGCGATGACCCGCCCCTCCACGCATTTCGTCGTCGATGTTGAGCGAATCAGTAGCCGCACGGGAAGGATTTCGTTTAATTCATTGACCACCGTAATCGCAGACCATCAGAGGTGAACCGAACAGGTTCGGGAAGCGGGTCCGTTCGTTAAAATCCTCCCCGTCAAAAAGGGATAACACCGGATGCGGTTGTTGGTCGAGCCGGGATGATCAGCTTGCCGTGAGTTGTGTGGTAAGCGCCCAACGGACCGGCAAAGAGACCCGTTGGCCCCCTTTTCAGGGAACCGTTTTCGCCAGCCTAGTTTGCACCACCAGGCTGTTTTTGGGCCTTTTAGGTAGAAAAACCATATTAAAAATGAAATACAAGCATCGCGCTTTTTTTTGTCAACTTGTCAACCGTAAAAAAATAAGTCATTTACAATCAATAGGTTAGGTCGAAAAACCTGGTTGACATCCTGGTTGACAAACAGGTTATTTGGGGTAAAATGGTTGACAAAATCAATCAAAAACACGTTTTTTTGCCTTTTTTCGTCTTTTTTTGCCCATTTTTTTGTGTTTTTTTTGCCTTTTTTGCCTTTTTTTCGGCGTTTTTATACTTTTTTTTTAGCCCATCCCCGATGAGCTACACCCCTGGTCGAGGTCATCACTAGTGACCTCTGCGGGTTGCCAACCGGTTTGGTATTGGGCTACCGATGGTGGGTTTGCGGTTTCGGTTCGCGGGCAGTGTGGCCGGGTGCATTTGCCGTTTGGTACGGCACCGACCGGCCTGGTCACTACCGTCCCCTGACTCATTCGCCAGGCCCTGGACAGGTTCGCTGAGACCTACCGCTGGCCTCCAGTCGTACGCCATCGGTACACCTGGTTCACCTATTCCCTACCGGATACGACACGGCTGGCGTATATTCCGGTACGACCCATGAATCCCGTAGGATGTCCCTGAGAAGTAGCCGAGGCGTCATGAGCGGCCTAACAAGCTTACTCCCCGGAACACCAGGTGGACTTGACCGATTTAAAGCGGTACCCTCGGCGTTGGTCAAGCCGACTGGCCCCCTCCTGCCGGGCTTCGTGAAGGAACGCGCTGTTCAGGCTGGGCTCATCATCCGGGACGTACTACGTGGGCTCTGGTTGGGTGGCGGAGACGTCATACGTCTTTGTATTACGTCCTAGAACACGTGTAACACACGTAACACGTCCGGGCGTAACACGTCCAGACGTAACACGTCCAGGCGTAACACGTCCAGGCGTAACACGTCCAGGCGTAATACGTTTCCCGCAGCAGGTCGATGGACCAGCTGGCCGCTAATCCCGGGTTGGCTGAGCCGTTGACGTGGCCTACACCCGGGTAGCCGTCGGCCACGTCAGTTTTGTGGCTAATGAGCCCGCTGGCCGGTTTTTTACCGGGTAAGTCCGGGAGTCGGGCCGGTTGGGGCCCCGCCGGGCGAAACCGGATCGAACCGGGGGAGCCTACTGATCTGCCCTGCCGGGTGGGTCTGACCGGTGCGGCTCCGGCGGGGGGCCCTCCAGCCGACAAAACGCGACCGGCGGCCCCTCCCTCCTACCCCCTCTTCCCGACGGGATTGCACCGCTCGATGACCGGCCTGTTTGAAGGTATGTCCCC
Organism: uncultured Spirosoma sp.; assembly: GCA_964244155.1. Taxonomy (GTDB): domain Bacteria; phylum Bacteroidota; class Bacteroidia; order Cytophagales; family Spirosomataceae; genus Spirosoma. Next base: position 9,067 of record CAXTJJ010000004.1, on the reverse strand, counting down.
CAAACAGGAACCCGGGCGTTGCCGGCCGTTACAGCTGGAGTAAATAGGTAAAGTGAGTATTCCGGGCGGAGTCGTCCGGGTATAGGATCGTGTTGCCGGGCATCAACCGGCCCACGCCCAGGTCGGCTCGGCCCACCAGGGTCCCCCGTTTATACCGACGCCCCCCGTACAACAGGATGTCTTTGCTTTCCTTAACCACCCGGATCACCACGGGCTGGTCGACAAGCGGATGGGTCAGGGCGGCCCGCTGTTGTTTCAGGTGCTGGACTTGCTGGCGGAGGGCCTCGAGTTGAGACGTGCCTTGTTTGGCCGTTGCATAGCGTTCCCTAGCTACCGCGTTATTGGCACCAACGCAGCATTTATCTGACCAATAGCGTTGGTTCCTGCATCGGAGCAGAAAGGGTAGTTGATAGAGAGGACAAGGTTTAGTTGTAAGCTTACTCATATTGTACTACGCGGTTTTAAGCATTCTTACTGGCGAAGTCCTGTATAATATATGTTATTTGCTTTATTCGATTTATCTATTTTATGTGTATTAGTCATGTAACTCGGTTTACCGGTCGGTTTCCCCTCGCCAATTTGCGTGGCAACCCCCAGACCTGAGTAGACTGAAACCGGCCTCATCTGGCCCTATGAAACCCGCCCGGTTCAGTTCGGCCGCCATCTGTTGCTAATTGAGTCCGCCTTGCCGCTTCATGGCGATTATGGGGGAGGCCCGGTGGTTGTTTTTCATTGTCAGTCACCCGTTGAATGTTATCGTTATCCGCTACGCCTTTCTTCTGCGCTTCGGTCGGCAGGTTTTCGGGTTTACCTAGGCTGAATCCTTGTGCATTCTTGTGTCTGCCGATAGAAATCATTGTAATTATGCAGGCAATATTCCACCTCTACACCTTTGAGTTCATGAATTGTTTTCTGCTAATAGACAAAATCTTTAGATAGTTCACTGGGTGGTAAAACAACCTCCTACCCTTCTTCATCTGCCGTTGCATATTATAAGGGGCTACCTCTTTTATTTCTTTAATTTGGTTATGACTTTGACTTTAGTGGCCGATACAGATTTGTTGTCAGTGTATTTATCTGAAATCACTTTTATTAAGCCGCCATCATTTTTTCTCAAAAAAATCTCTTAGTCGTATTCAGCCAGATGCGAAAATATGCCAGATTAGTCAAGCGACTGATTTCTACGAAGTAGTAAATGCTCCTTTATCGTTTCCTAAAATGTTAAAGAATTAAACATATATATATTGAATGAATAAAGACCAAATGGTTAAATAACCAAATAGTTAAATAGTTATTTGGTTAGACAATTATATGGTTAAAAGGTTATTTAGTAAAATGGTTGTTTAACCAAACAACTAAATAACCAAATGGCAAAACAACTAATTGGTTATTTAGTTGTTTGGTTAAAGAGTTATTTGGTTATACTTGTACCAATGAAGACAATAACAGTTCTCCAACAAAAAGGAGGTGTAGGTAAAACAACCCTCACCTTAAACCTCGCCTTGTTTTATGCCAAAGAGGGGGCTAAAGTTGCCATTTGTGATGCAGACTCACAGGGTAGCTTAACAGATATCGCTGATATGCTGGAAGGTGTTGAGTTAGTAAGTACTGAGCAAGTACTTACTGGCCAGGTCGACGCTCAAGTACTGCTTGTTGACACATCTCCGCGAAACGATATTGAGCTGCCCAAGCTACTGGCAATAACAGATTTTGCCTTATTACCTGTCCGGCCAGGCTATCTTGATGCACTCGCGATGAAAGCAACCTGCGCCATCTTAAAGGCGTCTAGTGTACCGAAGTCGGGCATTGTTTTAAATCAAGTTCAGCACCGCACAGCCGTGACGAGGGATGTATTGGATATGCTAACCAAGTTCGAGGTTCCCATCTTAATGACTCGGGTAGGGCAGCGGGTTTCATATACCAGGTCTGCTATGACAAATGGCGTATTTGGCTCTGACGATGAAAAGGCACAACAGGAAATTTCATTATTAGCCATGGAAATTCACTATCACCTATGAAACCTGACAACAAAGCTAAATTTCTCGAGAAGTTCGACCAGCCAGCAAAACCGGTTATCACGCAGGTTGTACCGGTAGGGGAGGAGGTATCAAAGAATCCTATCCAACCGATAAAGGTAAAATATGAACCGAAGGATCATTTCAACGTTTTCTTAACTAAAACTGTTGGTAAAGCGCTTCGGATTCACAAGATTAATACCGGTGACTCTGTACAGGACATTCTTGAACGCATTGTGATTGATTACCTCATAAGTAGAGGCGAATTGCCAGCATCTGAAAAGAAATAGGGGTGCTTTTAAAAATGTACATAAACCGTCACGACGTTCTTATAGCGAAACAATTTCAACCGTGTTGATGTACAGTCAATTGTAAGAAATCCATCGTATCTATTTAATTAAGCCTAATGGAGCATAATTAATGGCCAATCAGTGCTGACCAACTGAATTGTATAATGAGTCGTCGACGCCCGCTGGCTAGGGGTAGATGAAACAGTTGGGGTAAATTCCCCAGATTACTGGACATCAGGGGTAAATAGTCGAAAAGCGGCTGACCGATAATAAGTTTAAGTTCGCTTTAACCTAGGATGTGTTTGCTATTTCGTACTAAATCCGTCACTCGAATGATTTAATCGACTCAGCGGCTCGTAATTGTCAAGTTTCAAAAAATCACATTTTTTTGAGCCAAAGGAAATTAACAGTTCAAATGCTCGGATTAACTCAAAACATAGGGTCAGAAATTAGGTCTACCTGTGACTCTAGTGAACTTGACTTCATAGATCAATTTAGTTGGTAATAAAATATTGGGTAGTTCTGCGGAAAAGTACATAATTCGTCATTTAGCGGATCGGGCCGGGCGAGAAGGTCTTGGTAAGGAAAAGTTTAGCAAAGCTTCCAAATCAAAAGCAGGCTCTAAGCTTTCAGCATCCGTAAAATCATACTCACCGCCCAGATTGATGTGGTGCCAAGTGTGCGTCGACGATTGCAGAATGGTATTTAATAACTCATCCCGTTCGTTTTGCGTCGAGCATTGTCGCAGCCGCTCCGACAGATACAGCAGATTATAATAATTGATGGCATTCATAATGACGACTTTGCAACCCGTAGCAATTTGTCGCTCCCGGTCAGTTTGCCAGCCCAGTGCCTGATTATTCCCCAACGTGACCGCACGGCCAAACTTGTTACTGTGTTCCATCTGGGTGAGTATCCCTTCCACGGTGGCCCGCAGGTCAGGATCATGTACGTAGCGCAGGATGTAATCAGTCTTATACAGACGCCCCAGGTCTTTCAATGCCCGATACAAGGGGTGCTGACGGCTGTAGGAGTTAAGCCGCTTTAGCAATGTTGAAGCCTGCACGTAACCAAGCTTTATGCTGGCTACAAACCGGAGGATATTATCCCATTGCTCGATGATTCGTTCATGGTCGACGCGCATATCCGGGGTGATCCGATACCCCAGCTCCTTGTAAGTGGCGACTGAATCGAGGCTATAGAGCCGTTGCCGGTGAATCGTCACAAAGCGAGGGCGCAGTTCAACGTCGATCAAGCCGGTAATGGCAAAGTTGACTTCCGAAAATCCATGCATATCGGTCGCGTGAGCCTGCGTCTGAATCACGTTGTTATGCAAAATCACGTCCAGAACGTAAGGCGATTCCCGTTCGGCCGCGTTAAAGACAACCGTGTAGATCAACTGACCAGCTTCATCCAGGCCAGAGTAAATGACGACACCTTCGCCGTTGCCAAAATACTTATAGGAGGCTGAAGCGCGGAGTGAAGGCGTGGATACATCATACTTCTGGCCATCGCTGGCCGTATGGACAAAGCCTTCTTTACGACGAAACAAGTCCGTTAAGGGCAGCGCATCGCTATGGGAAAGAATGCAGTCAATGGCCTCCAGGGTCATCTCCGGTGAAAAATAGTGGGTGGCTACCCGCTCTAAGGCGTTGACGGAGATGCTCTTGGAAATCAGGGCCATTTTACGGATACCAATGTTTTCTCCGTAACCGATCAGAGAGGCCAATAGTAGGCGCGTATCGGGTCGGGTTGGTTTATGGGCAAAGCCCTGGTGCCGAAATTTACCCAGAAAGCCTGTTAGGTGCTCAACCTGTAAGAGTACGTCCCTGAGCGAAATGACTTGACTGGCGGGATATAATAACCCTACGGCAGCCTGTTGCTGCTGTTGGTCTTCCTCCGCCCGGTAGCGGTGCAGATGCCAGCCGCCATGAGCATCGAAATAGGTCTGAGGATTAGTCAACAGCCCCTCATTGGTCTGCCTGAACTGCTCATTAAGTCGTTTATTCAGAGCCAGTAATGTTGGCGCGGGCTGACTGACAGCCAATAGGTTAGCTCGTGATAGGTAGTCTTGCCGATACTGCTGCCACTGCTGGGGCGGAATCTGGTAGTCGTCGACGGAACGGTACTCATAGGAAGATAGAACGGTCAGCGTACCGTCCCGTAGCGCGTCGCGCACCGACCGAAACAGGAAGACCTTATAGAGCGATACCCGCAGTTTACCCGTCTCGGTGTAGACGTGCTGTCGCTCCAACAGATCCAGAAACTCCACTGGGACAGGCGAGGTAGCTAACAGTTCACCCTGTCGCTGCTGATAATAGTGGACTGCTTCCAACAGATGCGGGTGAGACGTTTGCTCATCAAAGGTCAGCGTTTGCACAATGGCCGACACGCGGAGCTGTAAGCGGAAAGAGACTTTTTCCAGAGCCAGATAGTAATCGCTGCGTTCCTGAACCGGCTGATTGATCCGTTGCAACTCGCCCACCCGTTGCTGGTCGGCCAGTAGCTCGGCAGACGTCATCTTCTTGCGGGATAAAGTGGCCCGAATCTGCTCCACTTTCTGGTGGTCATCCAGCGAAGACTGGTCTATAATCTGCTCGATGTAAGTGAGTACGTTAATGTGCTGGGCGGAGCGTCGGCTAACCTGGCCAACCAGACTGGCCGTAGCCTGTCGGCTTTGATAGTACTCCAGCTTGAGGGTTTCCTCACAATCCGTCAGCAGTCCGCTCACGGCTTTGTTGAGCGTCAGAATCAGCGCATCGCCCACACTAAGGTACTGATGAGTGATGAATGCCAGTAGCCGCAGATACCGTTCATACAGCCGCTCAACCAGATATGCCGATGGATTATCCAGTACATACTGAGCATAATAGCGCAGGGTATCATCGCTTAAGTCCAGACGGGCAATCACCGGAGCCAGTAGAATAAAAAGCCCCTTAAGGTGGTTGAACAGCAACACCCGCTCGGCGATGGCCTTGGGTTGCATGGATTGGGTGATCTGCTTGAGTCTAGTTAGCGGGTAGCGGGCTGGCCGCCCGTGCGATGTGTTTATGGATGAGTTGTCCAGCAAGCCATCGAGTAGTGCCTTTTCCGGAGCCGTCAGGTGATGCTCAATACGGTTTGTAGATGCTGATCAAAGACCTCCAAGGCCCCGGCAATAATCTCACGCAGGGTGTTGTAGGGCGGTAGTTCAATACGCCGTTCTCGCAACCAGCTTACCAATGCATCCAGCATGAGGGAGGGGCGAGTTTGCAGATGCGTCAGTCGCCGGGCTTCCTCGATTAATGCTGCCCGGTGCTCCGACACGAAGGCCTGATAACCCAATCGGTCCAAGATTGTCGTTCGATGGCGATATACGGTTCGGTTGTGCAGATAGTCCTCCAACTGTACATCCCTGAGCAGAATATTGCGTCGTCGACAAATCCACTTCAAATCAGCAGCATGGTAGCGGTCAGGTACGAAAAAACGAGTTACTACCCTGAAGTAACCCAGTTGCAGCAGAAAGCCAACTTTGTTGGTTGGTGTGTGGACGGCCTGGAGATAGTCTTCAGCCCATTGGGGAATATCCACCAGGATCAGTCGTTCGGCAGCGTTGAGCCGCGGGGGCGTATCAAAGCGCAGCCGTTCATCAGCAGACAGAAAATCGCGACGGGGCATCAGGTAGGAATTTTATGTAGGGTCAACAAGTCGTACCTTTCTGAACCAGCCTTCCGTTAGTTCCTCCACCGCCAAGCACTATCAAAAACCGGGTTCAAAAAGTAGGTCCTAAAATAAATAGGTATTTAACTTTGTGATACTGACTTTTTGAACCGATGAACAAACTTTTTGGCTATGCCCGCGTCTCGACGCTGGATCAGAACTTAGATACCCAGCTTGATGCGCTACAAAAAGCAGGCTGTGACGAAATCTTCCAAGACAAGATCACCGGGGTTAGTGCCAGCCGACCGTCTTTAGATACACTGTTGTCCCAATTACGCCCGGGCGATACCGTCATGGTGGCCCGTTTCTTCCGGTTGGGTCGTAGCCGCGATCATTTGATTAGTCTGCTGGGTGAATTTGCCCGGAAGGATATTCATTTCAAGGCGCTGGACTTGGGGGTTGACAGCAGCACGTCGGCTGGCAAGTTGGTCTTGCAAATCTTTGCAGCGCTGGCCGAGTATGATCGGGAGAGTATTCTGGAGAAAACCAGGGCAGGGCAGTTGTTAGCCAAAGCCAAGGGCAAACACATTGGCCGCCCGGCGGGGCTGGATGCCGAGAAGTTCGCGAAAGTCAAGAAAGCGTTGGAACGAGGCTTATCGGTGGCCGAAACGGTGAGTCTAACCGGAATCAGCATGTCAAGTGTGAAGCGGTATCGAAAACTGCTTGGAAAAACGTCATTGTGATTGTCGTATTTTCCAAGCAATTAAACAACCATCTCTCAAATAGAGCGATTACTGAGATTGTATTGCTCTATTGCTTTACAGCGATAATTAGTAAGTCAACATCAGGATTAACTTTATTCGGAACAGAACTTCTCTTAACAGAAATTATCTTCAAGTCATTTGCTGATAGCATCGCTTCGATAAACTCGAGTTTATAATAGTACATATAGAGTTTATCCCCTGTACTTCCTTTTTTATAGCCAGATTTTGAAAACTCATCCTCGATCGCGCTCAAATAGAGTAGACCGCCTTCAGGCAACAGACTTGAAACGTCCTTTATCAGCTTTTTAACCTCACGTTTATTGAGATAGGGGAGGCAAAAGCCAATCACGATTCCATCAAACATTTCGTTGATAGCCCTGATGTGTCTGCAATCCATTACTTTAAACGTAGCGTCGGGGCAATTGGCTTTGGCTAATTCGATCATATTGGGAGCAAGGTCAATGCCCAAAACAGTAAGAGTTGGCATTTTACTTAAGACATATTTTGTAATATTACCCGGTCCACAGGCTATATCAAGAATCGTTGGTGAATCTTGATGTAATAAGGTGAGGAAACGATCAAGATCATGTGTGTACTGGGAAACATCCATAAATTTCGCCTGATATAAGTCAGCTAATTTGTCGAATAGTTCAGATGCTTGTTTTGAATGATCCACAGCTTGATAAAAAAGGTTTTGAACTGGCTTTTGTGTTGGAATTTAGACTACCTGTCCCCGAACTGAAGGCCATTAAAGCTTCTGAGAATGAAGACAAGAACAAAAGCTCGATCGAATTACGTTTACCAAAATCACTGCTGAAAGTGAACAACAAGAGGAGTGTTTAGCAGGAATACTCTGTGGCATTTGGCTTGTGAACGACAGGCAGAATAGAGAGCTGCTACTGAAGCTAACCATGTCCAGCCGCCATAATGCTAGACCTTATGTTGACTATCGTGTACCTATCCGAGAAGTTTATCGTTTTGTAGGTAAGCTAGTACCCTTACTTTTTTGTTATAAATGTCACTGATGCTTTGGTCTTTTCCCAAATAACATTGATAGCTCCTCCACCCTTTACAGATACAATATCTATGGTCATTAATTCCACTGGCTCTTTTAATGGCTCTACCTGCATCGGTACCCGTAAAACGTCATTTGCTGGATTATACTGAATCCCCCAGATGGCAGCTTCCTTGTTAAACATCAGGGTCCAACCATGTTTTGTCGGCATCGTAAAAATAGAGTACTCACCAGCCGGTAATTCCTTATCCTTGAAGAAGATAGGCGCACTTAAACGTAGCTTCGTGGCCGCATTCGCACCGGTGCGCCAAAAACGGTTCCAGGGCACGACTTCGCCAAAAATAACCCGTCCTCTCATCGAGGGCCTGCTGTATGTGATGTTAATACCCGTTGAACCAATCGTTGCCTGAACCGAATCCAGTTTATTTAACGGAGCCATTTCGCCATATCGTTGCGCTCTTATCGCTTCAGCACGGATCGTAGAATCCATATTTAAATAAGGAAGTATAGTTCCTTTGACGTTCGAGGTTGAACCAATGGCATCGATAGCGCTTGGTTTTCCCTTTTCATTCAGATAGATCGTGAACATCCCCATCACAGAGCTGCCAACGGCCACAGTGTTTTTATTTATCCGTTTTATGATAAACGGGTATTTGGCTCCATAGACTAAAAGGGCGCTGATCAGACTATCTCCCAATTTAGCCGGAGCACAAAGCGCCATCAGGGGGGTAAAGAAAATATAGGGATAGATGCCCAGATGAAGCATGCCCCTTCCAGCGTAACCAAATACGGATGCGTTTCCTCCGATCATTTGTTCAGTGAACGTAGAATCATTCCTGGTGAAGAGTTTATAGGATTGTAAAAGAACGGAATCGGTGCCAATACCTGGTTTGTAGGCATACCCTTCTACATACTGGCATTCTCCGGTAGGGAAAAGCCTACCTTTCAGCTTATGCACTTCGGAGGTCAACTTTACCAAAACAGTCATGGTGTCCTTACCCCCTTTGGAGAGCCAGTTTTACCTGGAGCCTAAGCCACTTGCCGGTATTCGGCCGGTGTCCAAAACGCCAATGCTTGATGGGGTCGCTCTGTATTATATTCGCCCAACCAGACTTCCACCGTTCGGCGTACCTGCCTCAAACTCCTAAATACATTGGCATTCAGCACTTCTCGGCGAAACGTACCGCACGGGCGGCCCCGCATTGAATCGCTCAATGTAGGCATTCTGCGTTGGCTTACCCGGCTCAATCCAATGCAAGATAATTTTCTTATCCACACACCAGTCCTGCAACGCCTGACTAATAAACTCAGGCCCATTATCGCTTCGTAATCGCTCGGGTTTCC
>CAXTJJ010000003.1:0-33765 GCA_964244155.1 uncultured Spirosoma sp. | reverse complement strand
TTTGAGTACGGCCAGGGGGAGCTGATTAAACAAATCGGCTACGGCAATACTTTCTTCAAATGTGCCCTCCGTGTTCAGCAGTCGATTCTGCCACTGCTTGGGCGCTTCAGCAGGCAGAATGATCCGGGTATCTTTCCAGGCGATGCTGAATACATCGTCTGCTTGCTGGCTACATAAGTGAGCTACACCCAGCGGTACAGCGATGACATACCAGGTTTGCTGATGGCGTCGGGCGAAGGCCAGTACATGCTTAGCATAACGGCCCTCCACCACTAACGGAACATAGTGTCCCTGCGAGAAAAGCTCAGGGTTCTGATTGCGTTCTGTCAACAGGGTTCGTATAAGCCAGAGTTTGATGCGGGCATCGTACCGGTTTTTCCATACATCGAGCCAACTCATCTCCGCTTCCGGAGCTGTCAGCGAATCCATGTTTTGCTGACGCACGGCAAAATCAACGGGACGGCGGTTGTCTGGATCAACCAGACTAAAGTCCCAGCCTTCGCAGCCCTGGTAGATGTCGGGCACTCCAGGGCAGGTGCATTTGAGAAGCACCTGAGCCAGCGAATTGATGATGCCGAAATCAGCCACTCGCCGGTAAAACGACTGAAAGCTAGCCCAGAAAGGCCTGTTCTTGTCGAGTAGCTGTATGGCAAACGTTTTGGTCGCTTCTTCATAAACCTCGTTCGGCTCATCGTAGGTCGTATTGCGCTTGGCCTCCCGCAGGGCTTTTTGCAGGTACTCCGTCAAGCGATCCGGGAAATCGGCCTCTTCGCTGTATGTTGGGGCACCCGATGAATCATTGCCCGGCATGGGATAGGTACCAACCAGAGTCTGATAAATGAAGTATTCATCGTTCAGGTCAGGCGCTCCTTCTGGCAAATCTTCGTTCTTCGGATCGATTTTTTTGAGTTCCTGATTGAGGTGCTGCCACTTCTGCACCGTAGCAATCCATTCATCGGTCATGTCCGTCAGCACATTGAGTCGGCTGCGCACATCTTCGCCCCGTTTGGTATCATGCGTGGATGTAGCGTTGAGGGCCAGGGGCCAATGCTGCTGCCGGTCGATCATCTTCTGGTGAAACTCCTCAACGGTTAACCCAAAATAGTCGGGCGAGTCACCTACTTCGTCGTGTCCGATAAACCGATTATAGGTATACATGAGCGTATCTTCAACCCCCTTGGCCATTAGCGGACCTGTGAACTGCATACAACGCTGAAAGAAACGCAATGCCCGTTCATTGAAATCGGGTTTCCTCAGTTGGGGCTGTTCCAGCAACGTATCGGCCAGCAGATCAACGGCAGCGGTTAGCTCTTTTTTACTCGTTTTGATTCGGTCGAAAATCGCCCGGACGGCTGTTGTTTCCTCCGCTTCCAGGGGTAGTTGGTTCCCGTAATACCGATACACGGGGCACTGAATCAAAAACTCACCGATGGCGGCTTTCAGATTATCCGTCGCTATGTCTGCCAGCCGATCCTGATCGACCAGGTTCAACGACTGAAAAAGTGCGACCAGATTGTCCAGCTCCCCGTTCATGTGCTGGTAGAGGATGTAGCTTTTCTTCTCGTGCAACTCCTGACGGACCGCCATTTTCTCCCCCAGCAAGGCATAATAAAAGCGGGTAAAACTGACTTCGCTGCCCGTTCGGGTAAACAGGTTGTTGACCATCGAGAGGTAAGCATACCCGGTGGCACCCTGAATGGGCCAGCTCGCAGGCAGCTCTTCATCGTTCTGCAGGATTTTCTCCACGATGATATAGGCCGTCTCTCCCGCCAGGTTCCGCAGCCGATCCAGGTACTGAACCGGGTCATAAAGGCCGTCGATATGGTCAACCCGTAATCCTTGAAAAATACCTGCTTCCAGCAAGGCTTTAGGTAGTTGATGAACAGCGTCAAAAACAGCCGGGTCCTGGATGTTTAGACAGATCAGCGCATTGACGGTAAAAAACCGACGGAAATTGATCCGCTCGTTGGTTTCTCCATGAAAACACAACCGGTAGGCCTGCTCATCGCTAATCTGTCGAAGACAGGAAGGGTCAGCATTGATCATCTTCAGGCAACGCCTGACATAAGCCTTAGTTGCCGAATCGTTCATCAGGTCGGCCAGCGTTTGCAGACACTCAGCGCTTCGCTGGGCGTAGGTAGCGGGCTTGCGAAGTTTATGCGCCTGCCTGATCTGCACAAGGAGTGCCTGAATGGCTTCCAAGGGCCTGTCATCGCCCGCGGCCAGTATGGTAGCATATGAGCGCAGATGCAGCGGATAAGCTGTTTCGAAATAGGTACTGACAAATTTGCCGTTCTGATAGGTAATCGTCAGATCGCCCTGCTCAATAACCTCGTCCAGCGAGGCACCCAGAAACGGGACCATCAGGCGGCCTTCATAAACAGGGCTGCGCCAGTTGATGTCAAAAAACGGCGCGTATAGGGAGCGTTCTCCTTTCTCCAACACATCCATCAGCCAGGTGTTATGGGGATGGAAGGCCATGTGGTTGGGAACAATATCCTGAATCCAGTGTATCCCCCGCCGACTGAGCTGGCCACTGATGGTTCTCAATTGCGCTTCCGTACCGATTTCGGGGTTGATGCGCTGTGGATTAACAGAATCATACCCATGCACGCTGCCAGGCACAGCCTCAAAAATGGGAGACGCATAGATAGTTCGAACGCCTAATTTATCCAGGTATGGAATAATACGCTCAAAATCACGAAAGGTAAAGCCGCGATGGAATTGGATCCGGTAAGTGGAAACGGGATTGTTCATGCTGTTGGGCGTAAATAATAAATGATTCGGGTTGTAGCCGAATGGATTCGGAATTTGATAGTAAACCGGGGGCCGTACTGGGCTGTTCCTGAATGTGTGGTTGCCAGCACGAGTCGGTCGAGTCGAGCAGTTTTTGCCAGTTCATACCCTCCACCCCACTAGAAGGTACATTTATCGTTTGCGATTGTTTAGAAAAATTCATCAGGCATACTACATGCTGGTCCTCATGCCAGCGGTGCAGAACCAGTGTGTTCTTCTCCGAATCGGCCGTGGCCGTAACATGTCGACGATCCAGACGAGCCAGTGCGGGTAGCTGCTGACGCAGCGCAATCAGGGTCTGATAATACCGGAGTAAATGCTGATGAGGCTCCTGTTCAAGAAGATCCCACTGCACTTTTGCCCGCTCAAAGGTTTCAGGGCTCTGCGGGTCGGGCACCTCCTCATCCGAATGAAAGGCGGCAAACTCTTCTGTTCGTCCTTGCCGGACGGCTTCTACCAGGGCTGGCTCAGAATGACTCACGAAATAAAAAAACGGATTGGTTTCCCCCCATTCTTCGCCCATAAACAGCAGCGGAATGTACGGACTTACCAGCACCGCTCCGGCCATTAATTTAAGCGCATCGTAACTGTAAAGTGAACTTGACCGTTCGCCCAGTTTGCGGTTGCCAGTCTGATCGTGGTTTTGCGAGAAGACAATGAACTGCTGCCCCGGATTTGTTTCGGCCTGGCGGCCAAAATGTTTCTGGCGAACAGTCGAGAACTGTCCATCATACACATACCCATCCTGATACGCTTTTGCCAGATGAGCGACTCCGTCAAAATCAGCGTAATAGCCCTTTTTCTCTTCGCCCACCGAAATGCGCAGCGCGTGGTGAAATTCATCTGTCCACTGCGCATCCATACCGAAGCCCTGCTGAGAAACAGGGTTGATGAACCGGGGATCATTCAGATCACTTTCAACCAGCAGGTAATAGGGTCGTCCCATGATGGCCGTCAGTTGATCGACCTCCATGCGAAGCTCCTGCAGGATATGAACCGGGCTGCCATCTTTAATGGCGTGAACCGCATCGAGCCGCAGTGCGTCCACATGAAAATCCCGGAACCACATCAGCGCATTTTCAATAACAAACCGCCGGACTCCGTCGCACCAGGCGTCATCAAAATTAACGGCCTTCCCCCAGGGGGTGCAATATTTGTCGGTCAGGTATGGGCCGAACTCGCCAAGATAATTGCCTTCAGGCCCAAAGTGGTTATAGACAACATCCAGCACAACGGCGATGCCTCGATGATGACAGGCGTTAATCAGGTGTTGCAGACCGCTGGCACCCCCATAGGAGTTCTGGACTGCGTAGATATAAACGCCATCGTAGCCCCAGTTGCGCGCGTCTGCAAACTGGGCTATGGGCATAATCTCGATGGCCGTAACCCCAACCGCTTTTAAGTAATCCAGTTTGCTTTCCAGGGACTGGAAGGTGCCTTCAGCCGTAAAGGTACCGGTGTGAAGTTCGTAAATCACATAACTCTCCAGAGGACGATTTACCCAGCTGTGATCGTCCCAGACAAACGACGATGTATCCATCGCCTGCGAGGGACCGTGCACACCCTGCGGCTGGCAAAGCGAGGCAGGGTCTGGAAAATCCTGCCCGCCATCTATCAAAAACGTGTATAGATCGCCCGGCCGTATCTGGTCTGTGGTGAGACGCCAGTACCCAAATTCGGCTCGTTTTAACGGAATGGCTGTTGGTTGTCCATAAATTTTTATTGCCAGGTGTTTGGCCTTTGGAGCCCATACTTCTACATCGGCATGCTGAGTCAGGGGAAAACTTACACCGATTGATCGTTTGTTGACTTGGTAATCCATAGGTAACTAAATGCATGAACAGCGCCAGCCTCCATACGGCTCAACAGAGCATATGCGGCTCTTCATAGCCTGATTAACGTTGACGTACTACTGTATTAAACTTGTGCGGAGCCAGCTTCGCCCAATAATCATTCTGGGAAATAAGGAAACGGTAACCGTAAGAGGTGTCGGGAATAAATCAGGGGCACTTCGACAGGTCAGCTTCCGGCTGCTAATCCAGCCGTAGAGTCGGCCAGTTGGAAGCGGCCTATACAACTGGATAGGCTGGTTCGTGCTGGATCAGATGATCGAACAGATTGAGCAAGACCAACTTGCCTTGGTCAGGCTAACATAGAGCATGGGTAGAAGGGTCGGGCCTATTCCTGCGATAAGCTGTGTGGCATACGTTCTTGACCAGAACATAAGGTGAGAAAAGGGTAAACGTTAAACTATGCAATGTCAGTCTTTTCTGTTTTTTGGACTATCTAACTCACTGTAAGACAGTAGTTTTTATTTTGTTTGACCATACAAAAAATTTGCACCTCAGAATCTGATTAAACTTTCTATACGGGTTGGCAGTACTTTAAAAAGGGTAGCGCTAGCAGCCTGGAGAGTTCAACCAACTTTACAAGCCTTATCCTTATGGCTCGATCCTTACCGGTCTACAAGATTCAATCGTTTGCCCGCCATGAGCCTGGGGCACACTTTTATATGACCAGGCTGGAAAAACTGGTGCAGGAGTTTAAAGGAATCGATAAACCGCATTCGCATACCTTTTATTTAGTCATGTGGCTCAGCCAGGGCAGTGGCACCCATACCATTGATTTCAAAACATTTTCGATAGCACCCAATCAGCTTTATTTTCTCACGCCGGGCCAGGTCCATAGCTGGAGTTTGTCGCCCCATACGCGTGGGTATAATCTGTTCATTGAGGCTAATTTTTTTCGCGCACGTTTTGGTAACCGGTTACTGGAGTACCCTTTTTTTCACTCCCATCAGCATCAGCCTTTACTGGAGGTAACGAGTCAGCAAGCCTTGTTCAGCGATTTGTTTACCTATGCCTATGAGGAATATGAGCAGCAGCAGCCCAACCGAACGGACGTATTTCTGTCCTTTGTTCATATCCTGCTCGAAACCGCCAATCGGCTGTATAATCAGCAATGGGCAGGAAGCGATACGCATCTGTATGACCGAATACGAGAATATGAGGATCTGATTGAGACACAGTTTCTAACGGTTCGGCAGATAAAGACCTATGCGGATCTGATGAACCTGACACCGAATCACCTGAATCATATCTGCAAAAAAGTGCTGGGTAAAACGGCCAGTCAACTACTACACGAGCGCATCATTATTGAAGGCCAGCGCTTACTGACGCACACGACTCATTCAATCCAGGAAATTGCCTTTCAACTTGGCTTCGACGACCCATCTTATTTTGGTCGATTCTTTAAAAAACACGCTGGACAGACACCCGTGGATTTCCGTCAGTCGTTGGCAGCATATCGTTGATTTGTACCATACAGAGCTTATTTTGTCGGATTCACTTATCTATCCAATACGTACCTTTGTTCGGTAAAAACTGCCTGAGCCACAGCCCTTAAACAGGCAAAACTGCCTTTATTCCGGCTCTCTACATATGTCAACGGATAGTCGATTCTATAGTGTACTAGTCAATAAATGTCCTCGCTGCCATCAGGGCGATTTCTTCGTCAGCAACAGCGCATTCAGCAAGAATTTCGATGAAATGCATCAACACTGCCCACATTGTGGGGAAAACTTTATGCCCGAGCCGGGCTTCTACTGGGCCTCAATGTTTGTGAGTTATGCGTTCTATACCGTTTATACTCTCCTCACGTTTCTGGTTTTAGTGCAGTGGTTTCAGATCGACCTGGATTATTACCTGTTTGGTTTAATCCCCACGCTGATTCTGCTGACCCCTTATTTCTTCCGAATGGCCCGCCGTAGCTGGTTGACTTTATTCATTGTACCCAGACCTGAGGTTAGTGGCCAACACCGCTAGATTTATTCAGGAAGCCATTTTCTAAACGCTAATTTTTGCCGGTTGGAGTGTCTTTGCCAAATCGAAGCGATCTGGCAAAGACACTCCTTTTTTGGTTGGCTGTGTACTACGACGGATAGGTTCTTGCCAGACGGAGACAATGCGGGATTAGTGGTCGCTGGGGTTGAACTAACCCATCAACAACAGACAATCGTGCTTCCTGGCTGGGTGGATCGGGACGTAACGGGTGAAGCAAGGTATTATAACGCCAATCTGTTCAAGCATCCCTTTTCAAACTGGAATCAATAGTAAAATCATATGCAGGCACGAGTTGCATTTGAGGCAGGCTCGCGGGTGACACCTTTACGGATTCGCAAAACTTGTTGAGTGAGGCTGCGTCTTTACTGACCTTACTTAGTATTGAATCTCTTTAAATTTCTATCGACCCTCAACTATCGCTATTTCCTCTTCTGTCAAGCCGTACAATCCATAAACCAATTGATCAATCTCCGCTTCTAACGTAGAGGTATCAGCGGTTGGGTCATCAGCTTTAGTAGTTAGGATTTCAGTGACTAGCTTTTCGATTTGTTTTTTCCGAAAATCTATAGCGTATGGGATAGGGATTTGTTCAACGTATTGCTTAAAGAACCTTAAATAGCCTCCACGAATTGCCGTTGATAGGTTCTCATAGAAATACAAAACAGCTTTAGAGTTTAATAACGCTAGCAAATATTTATCATCCTTAGGGATAAAATAAGCAGTGTTTACACAATAGCTACCTACATTGTCATACATAGCTTGAACCCTAATGCCAATATCTGGGAAGGCTATTTTATTTACTTCAAACTCGCTGTAATAAGCACAAGCTCTTAATTCCCACCAATACTCCCCTTTGTCGGATCGTAGCTTTGCCTTTGCTTTAAATAGTTCGAGATGATTGCATATAGAAGGATAATTTGCTTGAAGTTGTTTCCAAGCGGTTTCTTCGTCAATTTTCCCAAAACGGTCTTTTGTACTTCCGTTTCGAAATAGAATCAGGTATTTATCTACTCTTGGCGTCTGATACCGTTTTACATCCCGACCAGCCAAAAACGGCTTTATTACTTCTGCACTTCGGGCATCTTCAAGAATCAATCTGTCCTTTGTCGCGGCATCCAGCACAAATGCTTCATTTAAACCTGTTTTAATGCCGTAGTAGATTTTACCGTCTACATAGTCTCCAAGTGGCTTGCTTGATGCCCGTAGTTTGGCCATTAATTGCTTTATGGCTACGTTGGTTAATTGCCACCCTTCATCCTGTAAACTCTCGTTTGATATGTCAAATTTACTAGCCTGAATATGAGCTGACAGACCATCGGTAAACTTTAGCGTGTCAATCAAAGCAGCCTGAAATCGACCCGAAGCAGGCGCATTACAGATACTCAGAATGCTTGGATACGTTGTTGCTTCATCAAAAACGGGCAAATCACCAAAGTCGGCAATTTGCTCAATAGCGAGCGTCTTTAACCATTTACGAAGGTTTACGCCATAACCGGCCCTCATCCATTTGTTCGGAATGATAAACACAAACTGACCTTTTGGCCGTGAAATCCGTAAACCATGCTCCACAAACATGACGTACAAATCTGCCGTACCCGCGTAAGTTTTTGGAAAGTCTTTTTTCAGTAAGGTTTTTGATTCCCCTAATTCCTCCTGCCGGATATACGGCGGATTGCCAATGATGGCATCAAAGCCAACAAAATCCCCTTTCTCGTTCAGGACTTCGGGAAACTCAAACCGCCATTCAAACGAGCCACGATAGAGGGCGTTGTTTTCAATGTCGGCAATCTCGTTTTCAATCTGTTCAATGTATTTTTCCGTTCGGATTAGTTCGGCAGCAACCACTTTAGGGTCTTTCATCGGGTTGCCGAAAATATCAATGTTATTATTCAGCAAAACCCGTTGGCCGCGCAGGTCGGCTAATTTTTTTCGTTTGGGATCCCGATTGGATACCGTTTCGCGAAACTGGCTTTTTATCTCGTTGATAAAGCGTTGCAGTTCGGCTTTGGCATCTTTGGTCTTTGCTTCTTTATAGGCCGCTACCGCGTCTTTGTAGGTTCGCAGACTGAACTTCTGCTTCCTGAAAACCTCACTGAGGTCTTCGGTCAGGCTGAACTTGCTTAACAGGCTGTTCCCCTGTTTGATGTTAATATCAATGTTGGGTAAGGTTTCCAGTTCCGTAAAACCGGATTCATCGGTATAGTACGCGTTTTTCAGCAACTCAATCCAGAGCCGTAACCGGCAAATCTTCACAGAATTGGAGTTTATATCGACCCCAAACAGGCAGTTTTCAATGATGGTCTGTTTTTCGTGAAACAAGGTTTTTTGTACCCGTTGGCGTTCGGCAGTCGGTTTACCCGTCGCCTGCAGCACATACTGGAACGGGGTTTCGTCCTCATCCTGTACTATCAGTTCATCGTTCAGAATGCTAACCGTATAATCCTTGATCCGCTTGCCGGTCGCGTCCTGTAATACACCCAAGTCAGACTTTACCGCGATCAGTTCGTTCAGGGCCGATACCAGAAAGTGACCGGACCCAACGGCGGGATCACAAATGCGAACTTCATTGATCAGGGTATTGGCTTCAGCCCGGTCAATGTCTTTGTTTTCGAGGTCAGAAAAGTCGTTGCAATCCCAGCCTTTGGCATCGTTAAACTTTTGTACGACCGCCTTACGGATGGTTTCCCGGCACATATACTCCGTAATGAAACCCGGCGTATAGAATGAACCGTCTTTATAGCCGTTAATCTTCTCAAAGATCAAGCCCAACACACTGGCATTAATCAACGTCCGGTTCTTCTCCTGTATTTCCTCCCGACTTTCTGAGGCAAAATCATAAGCGTCTAAGAATGCAAACAGATAGG
This sequence comes from uncultured Spirosoma sp., assembly GCA_964244155.1. Lineage (GTDB taxonomy): Bacteria > Bacteroidota > Bacteroidia > Cytophagales > Spirosomataceae > Spirosoma. The sequence goes on along the minus strand of CAXTJJ010000003.1, from coordinate 24,263 downwards.
CCAGCGTACTGATTTCTTTACGGTCCGGCGTTCCGGTGTTTTTATAAGCCGGGTTATCACTCAGAACGCTAGTGCGAAGTAATGGCAATGTCAGACCGTTTTCTAACTGACTAATAGGAATTGTATCGTTTTCCAGTTCTGTCAACTCAAACAGCGAGCTATTTAGATACGGAACCCGCCCAAACTTGGTTTGAACAGACCCTTGCCGTTCAGATGGTTTACGGGCCAACACCCGAAAGAACAGTTTATTGAGTTCGTCAAAATCGGGTATCGTTTCCCGGTTCAGAAAGGTATAGTCTTTATTGCCACCGTGGTACTTGACCAATTGCGATTCCAACAGCTTTAGAAATAGAATCCGGTTAACCCACGTAATACATAATTCCAGTGCAACACTAAACAGTTGCTCATCGGTTGTTGCCCCGTACTGGCTCCGGTCGCGAAGCTGATAGAATTTGCCGGATGCATCCAGTTCGATCAACGTATTTTCGAGTAATGACCCCTCATCCCGTCGGGACGCCGAACCGTTCCCCGCTTCTTTGCGCCGTATGACCTTCTTACCCCCTTCTTTGACCTCTTCCAGGCCGATGATGTGCAGGAGTTCAGAATAGAATTTAGGGTTTAGGCGGTTGCTGTCGGTAGCCGTTGGCAACTTCAGCAAATGCGTAGGTGACAGTATTTTATAGAGTGACAGTAAAGGCTTTGGTCCGGCGTTCCGGTCATTTACCTGATCGGCATCGGCTACTAGTTTCTGATAGTCCCGTAGATCAAAATACGTAAACGGTATTTCGTCCGTAAGTTCGGCCAAAAAGGGCTTTACAATCTCATTATAGAACAGGTCATTGTTTTTACTCACCTTTTGGCCCGATGCCCAGGCTTTATACTCTTTGGTTAACTGCGCGTTGCGGTAGAATAACCGATCAATCAGGGCAGCATCAAAGATGAACCATTCAAATACGTTGGTAATGACGCAATGCCGAATGTCGCTGTTTTGAGAGCGTTGCCGTTCCTGAAAATAGTAAAGAAGCAGTTCGTGAAAGGCTTTGGTGTTGAGGTTTTGCCGGGTTATCATTTCGCCCTTGTTGGCCGGACGCTTGACCTCAAACAATACCCCGGCCTGCGTAGTCGCGTCTTTACCTAAGTGAATCACAAAATCCGTTTTTCCTTTTGGCGCGACAACGTGAGCATCCCGATAATAGACTTCTTTCAAAAAGTCCATCAAATGATCTTTTACATTCTCTTCACTTTCTTTCTCATTAATGAGGGGTAAAAGCTTTAGGTAACTGGTTTTAAATCGCTCAATTTGGTCACGAGTAGCGGGTTGTAAAGCATAAACACGATCAAGCGATTTTGCCGGTGTGCGGGCGGAAAGAAGCATTCTTTTTTGTTTATGTAAAGGGCTATCAAGTAAGGAAAAAAGCAACCCACATGCAACCCAGTCCGACCGAATCTAGTAAAAGCGGGCCAGCCCGGCGGTCTTCATTCTAAAATAGAAGTTATTATGCCATTCGGGAATGGCTAAACCAGGCTGATTAGATTTAAGTCCGTAACAGTTGACTATGACTGGCCCTTCTTCATGCCCATAAATGAGGAGAGAGACTTTTGTTGTACCTAAACGCAAATCAGCTAGCCAGCAATGAAGCTAACTAGCTGATTATAAGCGTGATCCCGATTGGATTCGAACCAATGACCGCCTTCTTAGAAGGAAGATGCTCTATCCAGCTGAGCTACGGGACCAAACCAATAAGCTGTTTACCGAAGCCTAACAACTCACCCATCGTCGTCAATGTAGTTGGACATAATCCTCTACCTATTGACTAAGAAGGCGCAAAAGTACGTCCATTGCTACTATTATGCAAAAAACTAGGCTGGCAATATCAGCTTTCCTGGTTGCAATTGTGCACGAAACCAGCTAACCGATGATGTAGTCAACCGGAATAAGGCCGGTTTATAAAGGTTGACGAATGAACAACAGCCCATAACGTCTATTGGGCAGAATTGCTATAACATTTAGCCCGTCAGGGGGGTTACTTATGCATTGGTATTCTTAACCCAATCCATGAACACATGAGTAGTCAATCCGAAAACCTGAAAGTTATTTTTTTTGATCCTGAAACCGACAGCAAGGCCGGCAGCATAGTGGCCGATGCGTATTTTAGTTTTGTGCCTACGTTTAAGGAAGGCGACGAAATCAATATGACGCTATCGCGAAAAGAAACAGCGAATGCTACGGTGCATGATCCTATTGGTCATAAAACGCACCGCATTATTAAAACAGACTGGGTTGTCATGGTTGACGAGAGTTCTAAAAACGCATTGGCTACCCTTGTGGTATCGGTGTCAAAAATCACTCAGGCGTCCGAAAACGTTTCGGAATTTCCGAACATTGTGGCTACCCATGCCTAGGGAAGAGCGGGTAAAATGAAGGAGGCAGCAGAGCGTTTACACGCATCCATGTTCGATCTGCTCTATACGCGATGCATTTTGTTGGCAAAAAATGCTACCTTGTAGATTGGCAAACTCCCTTAACTATGGCTAGATTTATTGAATTGACAGTTAGTGCAAAAAAGACTTTATTTGATGCCGGGCACATTGCAACTGTTATGGATATGGCTGCTGGCTGCTGCATTTATGTGGTCGGCATTGCGCAACCCTTTGGAGTAACAGAAACCTACCAGGAAGTAGTCAGTGCGCTTAAAAAAGCCCCCGATATAGCTGGTTTTGTCTATTCGATCATTGACCAGACCAAGCCTAACACCCCACCGGCCGCTTTTGGCTTTTAAATCGGTTTGTGATCAATAAAGGTGCATTACGGTATACGCAAAGACGTTCAAAACGGAAGCCTGTCCATTTTATGGATGGGCTTTTTTTTATGAAATGTTCGTTCGGTTTCACCGTTGCGGTGGAATGAAGGGACGTTACCAGTGCAGCAACTATAAATCCCGCCAGCCGTCGGGTTTAAACGGAGTCCGGCCATCGCTGGAGACACAGATGGCCGTCGGCACCCGCGGGGGACCGCCCCAAATAAGAATCTTAGGCTCTTGTCGATCGCCCGTGTAAGGCGGGGTAGGTTCTACCGTTGGTCTTCGACTGTTGAGGGCGTAAAACAAATCATCGCCTACATTCGTGTGAGGTCCTTCCGGATCAGTAGCGCCATAGGCGATGCCGTCGGTATCCTTACGATCCAGCCAGTGGTGCACCAACGCAACGGCTGATGCCGTAAAATAGCCCACTATGGCCTGCCGCTTATTGGCCGTATTATGAACATTACCGATGGGAGCCGTTGGGGGTGTATCCGCTAAACCGCCCGTACGCTGAGACTGATCAGCCAGTAGTTTGAAATACCGGTAAGCGTCGGCCGTCAGAGCACTTTGACGAATATCAACTAAGCAGGGTTCATAATCGTAGAAGGGAATTTGAGCGATCAACCGCTTTTCAATCAGGCCCCCGTTACTGTATAAATCGTCGAACAGATTGAGGTTCGTATTACGGATAATTTCCCAGCAGTCTGTCCGGCAGAAATAATCATAAACCCAATATTCTTTATGGATTGCTGGTTGTTGGTCATCGCTGGTTTGAGTAGGCACAAAACAGTCCTCATAAATCTGATTACCAGACACATAGGCTCCGCCATAATACTGATGGGGCAGGATGTTATTGACAGCATAAACACCCTGTGCGCAACTCCTGCAATAGCGTTGCTTTTCATACAAGGCCCAGTCCCATCGGTAATAGTTATGCTGACTGGCGGGGTCCTGAACGTCGAGATAGACATTGTGGCCAGCCCTGTAATACCCGTTAAAGGCTGTTTCCTGAGGCAAACTCGTTACACTAAACTGCGCATAGGTCTTACCAACGGCAGGCACAGCAGGCATGACCTGAGTGGATGACTGGTAACTTGTTCCATCCGACAAGGTAAAGCGAAGTTGATAGGCATGGCCCACCTGGCCTTTAAAGTCAGAGGGCAGTTGATAGCTTCCATCTACGGTTTCGTGACAGGGAATCACCTGCAGCGAATCGACTACAACTTCGACAGTCGCTTTCGTAACAGGCAGATTACCAAAACGGCCCGTCAGTCGATCAGCCGTAGAACGATTGAGCTTAATAACCTGCGCTTCAGCCAGATTGGTAATAGTGCCATCGACTACCAGTATATCATTGGTGCCTCGCAGGAGGGTATCTTCGGGATCGACACACGCCAGGGGCACGGTGACCACTAGCAGCCAGAAAAACAGATGTAATGCAGAAGAGGCAATTTTCATGACGTAGTCAATTGGTGTATTAATCTGGCCAACCGTCGGGCTTGAAAGGTGTGCGTTGGTCGATGGGGGCACACAAGGCAGTTGGCGGGCGGGGTGTATTGTCGATGAAAAGGTTTACTATCAGAGGAGAATCTGGCCGGGGTTTAGAATCAGGCATGGGCTCGGGGAAAGGCTCGCGTCGGTTCAACGCATAGAAGAGTTCACCCCCTGGCTTACTTGAATAACCGTTGATGGGATCATAACCCAGGGATACGCCCTGATAATCCTTGCGGTCAATATAGAGGGGCTTACTATACACTCCCGAAGCTGTGAAATACCCTACTACTGCTTCTGTTGGGTTAGCCGCGTTATGCACATTACCAATGGGGGCCGTGGGAGGTGTGTCGGCCAAGCCGCCTGTGTTCTGGGTCTGGTCTTGAAACAGCTTGAAATAGCGGTAGGCATCGGGAGTCAGCGAGGACTGACGTACATGTACCAAACAGGGGCTATGTTGATAGAAAGGGATGGCAGCTATTTTGACGTTAGGGATAAGCCCCCCGTTGGTATATTTGTCATCAAACAGAGCCACATTGTAACTATGCAGCATTTCCCAGCATTGGGTGCGGCAGACATAATCAAATGTGCGGCCATAAACGAAATCGCCGATATAAACATTAGGCGGGAAATAACAGGCCTCATACGAGTCCGGCCCGGAGATGTACTTGTCATGACTCACTTCGACTGGGTTGTAGATCGAGTAAAAGCCCTGCTGGCAGCTACGGCACCAGTATTGAGGTTCGTAGTCGATCCAATCCCAACGGTAGTAGTTACGCTGCTCGGCGGGGTCCTGCAACTCGATAAATACATCATGCCCCGAAGTATAGTAGCCTCCCAACGGTGGGGACAAGCTGTTGAGGTTAAACTGAGCGTGGATCTTATCAATGCGGGCTACGGGGGGCATCACCTGCTGGGTCGATTCATAGTGAGTTCCATCCTGAAGGGTGAGTCGAAGTTGATAAGCATGGCCAATCTGGCCTTTGAAGTCAGCAGGCAGTTGATAGATGCCATTGGTGGTTTCATGAGCTGGTATCACCATTGAGGAATCCATCACCACCTCAACCTGGGCTTTGGTAATGGGCAGGGAACCAAAGCGGCCCGTCAGCCGGTCGGCCCGGGAGTAATTAAGGAGGATAAACTGAGGTTCGGCCAAATTGGTCACGGTACCATCGACCACGACGATATCCACTGTGCCGCGAAGGACCAGATCTTCGGGATCGACGCACGCCAGGGGCAGGAAAAGAAAAGCCAGACCGGCAATGAACTGGGTGAAGGTTGAGCGCATGGATAGCCTACGTTGAGCAGCGTAAAAAGGAACATGACAAATGATTTTACTTCTAGTCGTTTCTTTCCGTCCATTGATAGCAATCGTTTGCCTTATTAAACCGTCTTACAAAAACATCACCATTTATAGCTATAGTTTTTTCGTCAGGTACACCAGCACAACGGGATCGGACTTCGACATACACCTTTTGGTTATCATTTAGAAGAGAATCGGGCAATGTGAGGGTATACCCAGCGGGAATGTCCTTCACCTGAGGATGGCTATAAGGGGCCTGCTGAGAAGAATCGGCTAAAATGTAGACCATCCAACTGAGACTACTAGTTGAATCTGAACTCTCAATCGGTGAGGCTTTTATCGTTAATCCTTTATCAGAATCATAACAAGCGGGATCTACAAAAATATAGGCTGGTTTATCACAAAAGTCGGGTAGTTTTGGGCGTGGACAACCAGTTATTGCCAGTGTGCCTGCAACTAAAATAATCAGGTAAATACGTTTCATTATACACATTTAGTCGCTTAACGAAGGGGCATTTCAATCTGTCAAAACGTTACCTGTCATTCAGAATTTATCTGTTAGCAGGAACATCAAAAGCACCGACACAATTTGGGTAAATCCTGGTCGGATCAAACACGATTGGCACCTTGCTAAAAATAACAGCCGCAACAAAACACTCCTTTGTGGTTGCGTACCTACGGCACGCTGATTACGTATGTACTTTTGTTTCTACAAACATTAGGTCGCTACTTTCCTATAGACAGCGAATTAGCACATTGATTCAAAATATCTAAATAAGGTTGCAAACCGATTAGTGTTTTTACACTAGTAACACTCATGTTAATCACTCATTGAATATCCTCTGCTTACCGTTCAAAGCCATATTACAAGTCATCGCCTGGGGCTTCATTCAGAACAAGCGTATCTGAGCATACTTCAATAATAAGCCTACGCGTCATTTAATAAAACACCTAACGTCTGTCATCGCACGAGGTCATATCCTTAACTTACTTGAACTCAAAATTGTAGGTCAAACTTGGTATTGGGGCACCAAAAATGCTTAACCGATATGGGTTCGTGGCCTGACCTTCCGTGCGGTAAAAGATGGAGTACACATTTTTCCGACCGTACAGATTATATACCGTAAAGGTCCAGTGCCCCTGCCAGCGCCGATTTTTCAGGCTCGGGTTGTAGATATTCCAGGCAAAATCAAGCCGATGATAATCCGGCAACCGGTACTGGTTGCGTTCGTTGTAGTAAGGATAGGTCCGGCCCTGATAGCGAATGAAGCCTTCCGGGGCCGTGTAGGGCCGACCCGAGCTGTAGGCAAAATTGAACGAAAAACTATGGTGCCGTCCCTGGTTAATGGTCAGGCTCATGTTCAGACTATGTGGCCGGTCGTAATTGGCCCGGTACCAATTGCCGCCGTTGATCTGCTGCTGGAAATCAACTCCCTGGTTCACCTGATTCAGCGTTCGGGCGTATGTGTAATTGACCCAACCTGTCAGCTCACCCTTTTTCTTGGACATCATCACTTCCAGCCCATAGGCTTTGCTCTTGCCCGGCAGCAGCTGGGTTTCGGGGTAGGGTTGTAGTAAAAAATCGGCCCCCGGTTTATAATCCAGAATGTGCTGCGTGCTGCGCCAGTAGACCTCCGCCGACAATTCAAAAATACTGTTCTTTAAATTCTGAAAATACCCCGCCGACCATAACTGGCTTACCTGTGGCTGAATATGGGCATCTGATGTTTTCCAGCGTGAGGTAGGCAGAGGTGTGGTCGTATTGGTAATGACTTGCAAATATTGCCGCATCAGGTTATAACCCAGCTTGATCGACGAGTTAGGCGTCAGGGCATAGCGCAACCCTAACCGGGGTTCCAGCCCGCCGTATTGCTTGCTCACCTGACCAGCGCCAAAAACCGTAGAATCCACAACGGTCGTAGCGTCGGCCACCTCGCCATTCGAATATTGACGCACGACCGATGGGCCCAGATTTAAAAAGTGCGAATAGCGTAACCCCGCCGAAACGGCCAGTTTATCGGACAGACTCAGCTCATCTTCGGCATGGATAGCGAGTTCCATGGCATTTTCAACCGGCGTTTTCTGGTAGTTGACTGCCAGGCTGTTGCCGGGTATTAGCTCGCCGGGATTCAATCGGTAATGCGTCCCGCTGATACCCACTTCGATCTTCTGACTGGCCAACTGATAGTTCAGGTTCGACTTGATCTGCCGCTGCAACAGCGATTGCCTGAGCGTAACTTTATTATTGGTGCTGTCTTCGGTCGAGAGGATTCGGGGAATGTACTGCGCCACCAACGCCGTTGTCTGGATGTTCACCCGGTCGTTGATGGCATGGAACCAGCGCACCATGCCGTTGGCCGTTTGCTGGGCATATTGGGTATTTACGGCGTTGACATTGGCGAGGCTTCCCAACAGATTCGTCTGGAACAGATCCTGGCTGTAATAGCCCATCGCCGTCACGGTATTCTTGTCGTTGACCCGCCAGAAAAGCTTGGCTGTCCCATCCCCAAACTTGGCCCGAATGTTATCAAAGCGGGGCGAAACGGCCCGCAGCAAAAAGTCATTGAACGCTCCCCTACCCGACACCAGCAAGGCCAGTTTTCCTTTCACAATGGGCGTTTCGACCGTGAGTCGGTTTGCCACCAGACTAACGCCCCCATTTAGCTGAAACTTATTGAGATCAGGATTGCGAAGGCTAATATCCAGCACCGAAGCCGCCCGCCCGCCATAGCGAGCCGGTACGTTTCCCTTGTACAGATCCAGCCCGCTGACCGCATCGGGAGGAAACACCGAAAACAACCCGAACATGTGCGTCGGGTTGAAAACAGGCGTATCGTCCAGCAAAATCAGATTTTGGTCTGTAGTGCCACCCCGGATGTTGACCCCGTTGGCCGCTTCGCCTACGCTGGTTACGCCGGGGAGCATTTGCAGACTTCGGAGAATATCTGTCTCCCCCAGAGCAGCAGGCATCTTCTTGAGGGTAGCAATATTAATCTGGCTCACCCCCAACAACGGCTGGCGGACATTACGGTCGTAGCCTTTGCTGGTGACCACGACTTCTTCCAACTGGCTGGCAACGGAAGGCAGACGTACATCGAACGTGGTATTACCCCGCACGTAAAGAGTTGTACGAAACGGCACAAAACCCAGTTGTCTGACTACGAGTACATGCTGACCGATACGGGTCCTGATCGAAAAGTTACCTTCGGCATCGGTATAAGTACCCGTCGTTGATTTCTCATAATCGAGCACCACAGCCGCCCGGGCAATGGGTTGCTGACTGGCCGAATCGCGAACGGTGCCTGATAGTGTATATAGAATCTGGGCACTGGCCATTTTACAGATCAATGCCAGCAACAGAACAGTCAATAAAAGTCGTTTCATGAAAAGAAAAGTAATGGTATGGTGCGGTCTGTCTTTAGAGGAATTTAGACCTTGTTAACTTGCGGTTTGCTTTACGTACTAAAATCATCAGGTGCACATATCTACCTATAGTCTAGTTAATCAATTACTTAGTCTCTCAAATTACAGAAGCTTGCTATTTATCAATTATTTCCAGTTAAATTACTTTTTTGTTCTGGTATGCGCTTTCTTTTTTACGCCTTAGGCAGCTTGCTAACGGCTTTTTTACTCACCTCCTGTGTTGACCAACTTGATCTGACGACGAATGGAATGGTCGATATACTCGTGGTGGACGGTACAATCACTGACCAGCCAGAACCGCAGCTCATTCGGCTCAATCGCTCAAAATCGGACCCGCTTACCGGACGTTTCGGGGCTGTACCCATTACAAAAGCCACAGTCGAAGTTATTGTTGACTCTACCCAACGAATAGCCTGTCACGAAACCGAGGCTGGCAGTTATCAATTGCCCAGCGATTTTAAGGGTCAGGTGGGCCACGCTTACCAATTGCGCTTTACGCTTAGCGATGGTGCGCATTACCAGTCTACGCAGCAGATTATGCAGCCGGTACCGTCTATTAGCAGGGTATCGGCCAAATTCAACCCCAACAGCTTACCGGTCGGACTGCAATTAACGGGTGGCTATCGGGCTGGCCATGACATATTCATCGACTGGCAGGACCCCGCCAATCAACACAATTACTACCGTTGGGAATGGAAACTTTGGGAGAAACAGGACTGGTGCCGCAGTTGCCAGCAAGGTATTTATGCAGTCAATGCCGTTCAGCCCCATGTCTATAAAGACAGGATATTTTATGTTTCAGGCAATGATCTATATGAAAATTGCTTCGTGCCGATCAACTATTTTGAAGCGGGCCAGCCCCCGTTCCCCAATGGATTGTACGTGTATGATTACCCTTGTCGAACGGAGTGCTGGGAGATTTTATACAGCTCGTCGCTCAATGTATTCGATGATCAGTTGAGCAATGGGGGGCAGATTACAGCCCGCCCTATAGCTCATATACCGTACTATGACAGCACCGCAGCCCTGATCGAGGTGCGGCAGTTGTCGTTACCGCAAACGGCCTATGCGTTCTTCAAGCGCTTTCAGGACCAGACCCAGACTACCAATGGCCTGACCGACTCGCCCCCATCGGCAGCCGTTGGCAATATTCAAAATACCGCCAACCGGCAGGAAGCGGTCGTGGGGTATTTCACGGCTTCGGCTGTTTCGGCAGTGCGGTATTTTCTGGATCGAAAAGATGTGATTGGCTTACCCTTCGGCCAGACAGACCCCACCGGCGAATCGAAACTGCCGGGTTCCGAACTGTTTTATTCCCTTAATCTGCGGCAACCGATTCCCGAACCGATTTACCCTTATCCGAACATCCGGCTCTTTGGCGGCCCTCCCCGACCGGTAACGGCCATTTGTGTACCCAGCGACAGCCGAACACCGTTTAAACCGACTGGCTGGCAGGATTGACGCAGACGTTATAAGATATACTGAATCCAGGCTGTGAATTTGTGAGGTATTAGTATAGTTGTAATTTTGGCCGAATAATAGTTAGTCATTCCTTATGCCCGAAATTTTTAGAGTCTTTGGAATTCGATTTTTGTTTTATACCAACGATCATCTATCTATTCATGTCCATGTTCGAAACAGTGATGGCGAAGCAAGGTTTCAATTAAACCCCTGCAGTTGTTAGGAGCTGTCAGGCTAAAACCCCCAAATCCTCCGAAGGGGACTTTGTCTAAACATGAACCAAGTCTGCTTTAGGGGTTTTAGCCTGACAAACGAATAATTTTCAGATTCAATATGGATAACTTCATTGCTAAAAGAGTTTGGTTTGACGATACTCGAATATATATTGAGTTAAACGATGGCCGTATAGCAGGAAGTCCATTAGTATGGTTTTCAAGACTTCACAAGGCAACACCTGAACAACGAAATTATTTTGAATTAGGTAGTGGTGGTTACGGTATCCACCGGGATGAACTCGATGAAGGCCTAACCGCAGAGGGTTTTCTGGCTTATTCCCGAAAATAATTCTATTTTTTAGAAACAGAAGGAGGACAACAACTTTTCATTTAACAACAGTTTTGTATACAACACGCATGACAACTTCCCTTGACTCCCCTACTCAGCAACGCGTTGATAAGTGGCTTAGTGGCAACTACGATGCCGCTACCAAAGAATCTATTCAACACCTGATCGACTCGGGTAACATTACCGAACTAACCGACTCCTTCTACCGCGATCTTGAATTTGGCACGGGTGGTTTGCGGGGTATTCTGGGCGTTGGCTCAAACCGCATGAACCGCTATACCGTCGGCGCGGCTACACAGGGCCTTTCCAATTATATCAACGCAGCTTTTCCGGGCGAAGACATCAGCGTCGCCATTGCCCACGACAGTCGCCGGATGAGCCCTGAATTTGCCCGTTTAGTCGCCGATATTTTTTCAGCGAATGGCATTAAAGTCTACCTGTTCAGTAGCCTGCGTCCCACGCCTGAACTTTCGTTTGCCATTCGCCAATTGGGTTGCCAGAGCGGTATCGTTGTGACGGCTTCGCACAACCCGCCCGAATACAACGGCTACAAAGTATACTGGAACGATGGTGGTCAGGTGGTGGCTCCGCACGACAAAGCCATTATTGCTGAGGTGAACAAGATTACGTCTGTCGACGACATTAAATTTGACGGTATCCCCGAACGGATTCACCTGATTGATGAAGAGATTGACGCGCCTTATGTGGAACGCGTTAAGTCGAATGCCGTTAACCCCGATGTCATTAAGCGGCAGGCCAATCTGAACATCGTTTACACCCCCATTCACGGCACGGGCATTACACTGGTACCCCGCGTGCTCGATGCGCTGGGCTTCACCAACGTTCACATCGTGGAAGAACAGGCCACACCCGATGGCAACTTCCCAACGGTAAAATCGCCTAATCCCGAAGAGCGGGCAGCTATGCAACTGGCCCTCGATCTGGCCAATAAACTCAACGCCGACCTGATTATGGCCACCGACCCCGACGCCGACCGGGTTGGTGCGGGGGCTCGTAATCACCACGGCGAATTTGAGTTGCTGAATGGCAACCAGATGGCCAGCCTGATTATTTACTATCTGCTCAATGCCTGGAAAGATGCGGGCAAACTGACTGGTAAGGAATTTGTTGCCAAAACCATCGTAACCACCGACCTCATCGACAAGATGTGCGAACGGTATGGTGTTAATTGCTACAACACCCTGACGGGCTTCAAATACATTGCCGAAGTTATTCGTGAACTGGAAGGCAAAGAGCAGTTCATTGGTGGTGGCGAAGAAAGTTACGGCTATCTCATCGGCGATTTCGTACGCGATAAAGACGCCATTGCTTCCTGTGCCATTATTGCCGAGCTGACCGCCTATGCTAAGGATCAGGGCAAGAGCCTGTTCGATATGCTGATGGCCATGTACCAGGAAAATGGTTTCTATTACGAAGCACTGGTATCGCTCACCAAAAAAGGGAAATCAGGCGCCGAAGAGATTCAGCAGATGATGGCTGATTTCCGGGCCAATCCGCCGAAGTCGATAGCCGGATCGGCTGTGGTTCGGGTTGACGACTACAAAGCGCTTACACGTTTAGACCCCAAAAGTGGTCAAACTACAGCGATTGAAGCGGGTAAAATGGGAATTGAGGCATCGAACGTGCTCCAGTTCTTTACCGAAGATGGCACGAAAATATCGGCTCGTCCATCAGGAACGGAGCCTAAGATCAAATTCTATGTCAGCGTGGTAGAACCCCTCGCCAGCAAAGAAGCCTTCGATGAAACCTATGCCCAATTGAAAGCCAAAGTGCAGAAAGTAATCGATGATTTACAACTAAGTTAAAGTAGATCAATTACTTAAATGTGACTTATTAGATAAATTGCATTATTTAAATAATAACATGCCCATCTGTTCACGCAGGTGGGCTTTTTTTGTACATTATTAATTTTATTTAATTAATTAAATTTTAATTAGAATTTCATCTCCGGTGTCTTTGAGGAATAATACTCAGGTATTTGCCACAATTCAGTTCACCTAATTCTAATTAATCTCATGATGAAACACACTTTACGACAAGCCTGCTGTACATTGCCGCTGTTCCTGCTCAGTTGGCTTTTGTGCGCAGGGGTCTTTGCCCAGGAACGCAAAATTTCAGGTCGAATTACCGACGGTAACGACAATACCGGGCTACCCGGTGCCAATGTTGTGGTAAAGGGAACACAGACGGGTGTCGTGACGGATGCCAATGGTCAGTTTTCGCTAAATGTAGCAGCGGGCCGCGACGTGCTCACGATTTCAGCAATTGGTTATGCCTCTCAAGAGGTTACCATTGGTTCCCGAACAACAATAGACATTGCTTTAGCACCCGATATCAAAACCCTGAGTGAGGTGGTGGTAACGGGTTATGGTGCCCAGGCGAAACGCGACATCACCGGGGCAGTAGCCACAGTAGACACCAAGCAACTGCTGTCGGTACCGGCAACAAACGTTGGGCAGGCACTTCAGGGCCGCGTGGCCGGGGTGCAGGTTGGTAATGAGAACGCACCAGGTGGCGGTGTCATGGTCCGTATCCGGGGGTTTGGTACCATCAACGACAACTCTCCTCTCTATGTCATTGACGGCGTGCCTACCAAGGGCAACCTCAACACGCTGAATCTTAACGACGTTGAAAGCATGCAGATTCTGAAAGATGCTTCAGCCGCGTCGATCTATGGGTCGCGGGCGGGTAATGGCGTGGTCATCATCACCACCAAGAAAGGGAAAGCCGGTAAGCCAAAATTCACCTATGATACCTACTACGGCTCTCAGCAGCATGGCAAACTGCTGGACATGCTCAATACGCAGGAATATGCGCAGCTAATCTGGGAATCCCGGATTAATTCGGGTGTCGTTGGTGCCAACGGGAACCCTGTTCACTCGCAGTTCGGCAATGGCCCGACACCCGTTATTCCCGACTTTGTCTTGCCAAGTGGTGCATCGGCCAACGACCCTCGTTTGGCAAAAAACCCGGATGGCACCTATGTCAATTACAATAATGACATCAGTTCGCCGAAATTTCTGCTGATTACCCCGGCCAACAAAGCGGGGACGAACTGGCTGGAAGAGATTTTCCATACGGCTCCTATTCAGAATCATCAACTGGGGGTGTCGGGCGGTAGCGAGAACGGCCGGTATGCCATGTCCTTAAACTACTTCAACCAGGATGGCATCATGAAGTATACCAGTTATAAACGGTATTCGTTACGGGCCAATACGGAGTTCAACATTAACAAGCGCGTGCGGGTTGGGCAAAACTTCCAGGTGGCATATGGCGAACGGATTGGCCAGCCAAACGGAAATAACGCAGAGAGCAATCCCGTTTCGTTTGCGTACCGGATTCAGCCGATCATTCCGGTCTATGACGTAGCCGGTAACTTCGCCGGTACGCGCGGGGGTGATCTCGACAATGCAAACAACCCGCTTGCGCTGCTGTATCGCAACAAAGACAATGTGCAGAAGGAAATGCGTCTGTTTGGGAACGCCTTTGCCGAAGTCGACATTCTCCCAAATCTAACGGCCCGCACCAGTTTTGGTATTGATTATAACCTGTTCAACTACCGCAATTACACCATTCGTGACATCGAATCGGCTGAAGCGCGTGGTTCCAATTCGTTAACCACCAACAACAGTTACGAATGGACCTGGACCTGGTATAATACCCTGACCTATAACATAAACCTGGGCGACCGGCACCGTTTCAACGTAATAGCCGGTACCGAGTCGATCAAAAGCTACTTTGAGTCTTTTGACGCCAGCCGCACCAACTTCGCCGTGGATGACATCGAAAACCGATACCTGAGCGCAGGTACGGGTGTGCAGACCAACAATGGGGGTGCCTCGAACTGGCGGTTGGCTTCGGAGTTCGCTAAACTGAACTACGCGCTGGACGATAAATACCTGATCGACCTGACCGTACGTCGTGACCGCTCGTCGCGCTTCGCGCCTGAGTTCCGTTCAGCCGTATTCCCGGCTGCCAGTATAGGCTGGCGGGTCTCGAAAGAGAACTTCTTTAAACCACTCACCCTCGTTAACGACCTGAAATTCCGGGCAGGTCTGGGCCAGACGGGTAACCAGGAAATTGGTAACTATAACTCCTACACGCAGTTTAGCACCAATCCGGCCACCTCGTTTTACGACATCAACGGCACCCGCACCTCAGCTATTCCGGGCTACGAGCTGACACAGTTTGGAAATGCAAAAGCCAAATGGGAAACTACCACCAGCCTGAACATTGGTTTTGACGCCATGTTGCTCAAAAACAAGCTAAGTGTAGGCTTCGACTGGTATACCCGTACCACCTCGGATATGCTCTTCCCGGTACAGGCTCCACTCACCCAGGGGGTGGCAACGGTTCCTTTCCAGAACATTGGCTCAATGCGTAACCGGGGTGTTGACCTGATGATTAACTATGGCGACAAAATCGGCAATGGCGGCTTGAGCTATACCATAGGTGCCAATTTCAGCACCTACCGCAATCTGGTCACCAAAACCAACGGCGACCCCAGCACGCAGTATTTTGGGATCAATGACGAGCGGATTCAAAACTTCGTCGTAACACAGCAAGGCTATCCTCTGGCCTCCTTCTTCGGTTACACAATCGACGGCATATTTCAGACCAACGAAGAAGCCAAAGCCGCTCCTGTACAGTTTGGGAATGCGGCCTCGGAGAACGTAGCCGGACGGTTTAAATTCCGGGACATCAACGGCGATGGAGTTATCAATACCAAGGACCTCAGCATTATTGGCAGCCCACACCCGAAATTCACCTACGGTCTGAACATAAACCTGAATTACAAAAATTTCGGACTTACGCTGTTTGGACAGGGTGTTCAGGGCAATCAGATTTTCAATTACACCAAGTACTGGACCGACTTCCCAACGTTTGGCGGCAACCGCAGCAGCCGGATGCTGTATCAGTCGTGGCGCCCCGGCAAAACAGATGCTATTCTGCCGCAACTCCGGTCGAGCGACCAGGTTAGTATTCAGCCGTCGACCTACTATCTCGAAAGTGGTTCATACTTCCGGATGAAAAACATCCAGTTGACGTACCAACTCCCGAAAGTGTTGCTGTCGAAACTGGGGCTATCGGCGACGTCAGTTTACATACAAGGGCAAAACCTGTTCACGGCCACAAAGTATTCGGGCATGGACCCAGAGGTTAACCTGCGTGCTTATTCGTCGGGCAACGACCGTCAGATTGGTGTCGATGGCGGTTCATATCCGGTCGCTAAAACGGTATTGGTAGGTCTGAATCTAAGCTTTTAATGTATGATGTAGAATATATGATATATCAGATACCATACATCATATATCCTACATCGTACATCCTACATAAAAACTTCTCCATGAAAAAAATAACCATAATCATAACCGTGCTTTGTCTGGCAGTGGCTACGTCCTGCTCCGACAAGTTTCTGGACGTGCAGCCCAAAGCCGCACTGGCCGTGAGTGTCTTACAAAACAAAACGGGCGTCAATACCTTACTGATTGGCGCTTACTCCCTGCTGGACGGGTGGGCCACTGCCGAAGGGGCCTATCGTTCCTACAACGTTGGGGCCGATAACTGGGTGTATGGCAGTGTAGCCAGCGATGACGCCTATAAAGGGACGATTGCCGGTGACCAGCCCCCTATTTCGCTCATCGAGCAGGGCAATATTCAGTCCGACAACATTTACTTCCGGGGTAAATGGCGGGGTATGTACGACGGCATTGCCCGTTCAAACGATGTGCTGCAGGCTGTAGCGGCTGCGAAAGACATGACCGATGCCGAGAAGCAACAGGTCATTGCCGAAGCCAGATTCCTGCGGGGCCACTTCCATCTTGAACTGAAAAAGATGTTCAACATGGTGCCCTATATCGACGAGAAAATTTACAATCCGAACGATCTCGAAAGTACGAAAGTGCCGAATAATGCTGACATCTGGCCGAACATTGTCGCCGATCTGAAAGCAGCTTATGATGTGCTTCCAGCCAAGCAAACGCAGGTTGGCCGCCCAACGAAATGGGCAGCGGCAGCTACGCTTGGTAAAGCCTATCTATTCCAGAAAAAATATGCCGATGCCAAACCGCTGCTCGAAGCGATTGTGGCCAGCGGTCAGTACAAACTGATGGATAAGTATCATGACAATTTCAAAGCAGTAACCAACAACAATGCCGAGTCTATTTTCGAGGTTCAGTATTCAGTTAACGATGGGGCGCCCAATGGAGAAAATGGCAACATTGGCTCGACCCTGAATTACCCTTATGGGGGTGGTGGCGTAACAACCTGTTGCGGTTTTTTCCAGCCTTCACAGAACCTGGTCAACGCCTTCAAGACCGACGCAAACGGATTACCACTCATCGACACGTTCAATGCGTCGGATGTGACCAGCGATGTGGGGGTTGAATCAACGGCTCCCTTTACGCCTTATGCCGGACCGGTTGATCCCCGGCTGGACTGGACCGTTGGCCGGCGGGGTATTCCGTATCTGGACTGGGGCGTTCATCCGGGCAAGGCGTTTGTACGTGACCAGTCGTATGGTGGCCCTTTCTCGCCTAAAAAGCACGTGATGTACAAGTCGGACGTGGGCACCAACACATTCGCCGGTAACCCTCGTTTAAATGCCAATAACTACCGCATGATTCGCTATGACCATGTACTGCTATGGCTGGCGGAGGTTGAAACAGAAGTTGGTGATTTGAACAAAGCACGTGGGTACGTCAACCAGATTCGTCGGCGGGCTGCAAATCCCGATGGTTTTGTAAAAAATGCCGACGGAACCGCAGCAGCTAACTATGTGATCAAAGAATACATCACGGCCTGGACCGATCAGGCTACGGCCCGTAAAGCCGTTCAGTTTGAAGAGCGACTGGAGTTTGGTATGGAAGGTCACCGCCGGTTCGATCTCGTTCGCTGGGGTATCGCCGATCAAACCCTGAACACCTATTACACGACGGAAGCCTCCAAGCGGAACTACCTGAGTGGGGTGAAGTTCATTAAAGGTCAGCACGAGTATTTCCCCATTCCAATCCAGGAAATATTCAACAGTAAAAAAGACGGTAAAGAAACGCTGATCCAGAATCCAGGGTACAATTAACGGTATACGGTGTTCGGTATACGGTTGGCTGACGCATGATAGCTCTCCGGTGTTTTTATGCGTCAGCCAACCGCAAACCGTATACCGAATACCATTTAACATCTTAGTGGGCACCAGGCAAGTATAGCTTGCTTGTTACCCACTTTTTGTTGTTCAACTCTGTATGCTCATGCCTGACTCATCTGCTCTCAATAACCGCCGAACATTCCTGAAGCAAGCCGCTGGATTGGCGGTCTTTTCCATTGTGCCCCGTTATGTGCTGGGTCGTGGCTTTCTGGCCCCCAGCGACCAGATTGCTCTGGGTCTTATTGGGCTTGGCAAGCAAAGTGCCGGTTTGCGCGGACAGTTTTTGAAAAATGATGCCCGTATCATGGCCGTTTGCGATGTCGACCAGCCTAAAGTAGCCACCTTTGCGGAGGTGATTAATAAACATTATGCCGAAAAGGCGGAAAAGGAGTCGTACAATGGTTGCGTGCTCTACAACGACTATCGGGAGTTGCTGAACAACAAAGGAATTGACGCCGTCGTCATTGCCACACCCGATCATTGGCACAGTCCAATTGCCATAGCAGCCGCCAAAGCCGGCAAAGATATTTACTGCGAAAAACCGCTGTCGCTTACCATTCAGGAAGGCCGCGATATGGTGAATGCCACTCGTAAATACAAGCGCGTGTTCCAGACGGGCAATATGCAACGCTCATGGAAAGAGTTTCGACAAGCTGTTGAGTTAGTCCGCAATGGATACATTGGGCAGGTAAAGACTGTTACTATTAACGTAGGTGGCCCGCCACACGACTTCAACCTGGCTTCCGAGCCGATTCCTGCCGGTCTCAACTGGGATGCCTGGCTTGGTCCAAACACCGTTGAGCGACCATACAATAATGTACTGGACCCATCGCTTACAGCAACCTTTTGGGGACAATGGCGCGACATTCGCGATTTCGGGGGTGGTGGCATGACCGACTGGGGTGCCCATATGTTTGACATTGCTCAATGGGGCCTGGATATGGATAACTCCGGCCCGGTAGAAATGCGGCCGGGAAAAGAGGGTAAAGGCCTGATTTATCGCTATGAAAATGGAGTAGAAATGCACCATAGCCCCGTCGAAGGTTCGCAATTCTGCCAGTTTACTGGCACTGAAGGCGAGGTGAAAGTAAGCCGGGGCAACCTGACCACTACCCCCGAAAGCCTGAAAGACAAAGTCATTGGCGAAACCGAAAAGCGGGTTTATTTTAGCGATAACCACTATAAAGACTTTCTGGACGCTATTAAAAGCCGAAAGAATCCGATCTCCGATGTAGAAATCGGCCACCGAACGGCTTCGGTTTGTACGCTGGGCAACATTGCCTATCAACTCGGCCGGACGCTGCGCTGGAATCCAAAGGCCGAACATTTTCTGGGCGACGCCGAAGCGAATAAGCTATTAAGTCGCCCTATGCGAACCAAATGGACCGCCTAAAAATACGTATCTTTGCGGGCTGTTACTGAAAGCCGCCTATGATTCTGCATCTTGACCATCTCGACGAACTTGACACGATAGCCCGGCAATTGCTGGCCGATGGCAGACAACAGTCGGTATGGTTGTTTGAAGGCGACATGGGTGCCGGTAAAACCACGCTCATCAAAGCCATTTGCCGAACATTGGGCGTAATTAGTATCGTGCAGAGTCCTACGTTTTCAATTGTAAACGAATACACCACACACGAAGGACATTCGGTATATCATTTCGATTGCTACAGGCTCCGTAATGAAGCCGAAGCGTTGGATATTGGCATTGAAGAATACCTGGACTCAGGCAATTTCTGCTTTATTGAGTGGCCGGAGCGCATTACATCGCTATGGCCCGCTGCATTTTATCAGGTAACTATTTCGGCGGATACAGATGGCCGCCGAACAGTGGAAACGAAATTGGTTGATTAGGCAGTTAGTAGTCGGTTTATGGTAGTCGGTTAGATGACGCACGTGTTGCTTTTGCGCCAGCTAACCGAACACCGTAGACCGACCACCGACTACCGTAAACACTATAGCATTGACTGGATTTGAGGAATTGGCCAAACAAACGGCCCTATACCCGAAAGAATCTCCGCTGGCGGTAAAGACCAACGGGAATAGCCTGCTCATCGGTTTACCGAAAGAAGTGTCGCTTCAGGAAAACCGGATCGCACTCACACCCGAAGCAGTGGCTATACTGGTGCGAAACGGCCATAACGTGATCGTTGAACAGGGCGCGGGCGAGAAAGCTAAATTCTCAGATACTGAGTACAGCGAAGCCGGAGCGCAGATTGCGCGCTCACCTAAAGAAGTCTATGAAGCCAACCTCATTTTAAAAGTCGAGCCACTGGTCGATGCGGAGTTTGAGCATGTTCAATCAGGCAGCACTGTCATTTCAGCCTTAAACTTACCTGTTCATGACCGGGCGTATTTCGAGAGAATCAATAGTAAAAACCTTACTTCTTTCGGCTACGAATTCATTGAAGATCAGGGCGGTAATCTGCCTATCATTCGCTCTATGAGTGAAATAGCGGGCAGTACTGTCATGCTTATTGCCGGGGAGTACCTAAGCAATGCCGACAATGGACGGGGGATCATTCTGGGCGGCATTACGGGCGTTCCGCCCACCAAGGTCGTCATGCTTGGTGCCGGAACCGTTACCGAATATGCCGTTCGTACGGCTCTTGGTATGGGGGCCGATGTGAAAGTATTCGATAAACACCTCTATAAACTTCAGCGGCTTAAATATGCCGTTGGGCAGCATGTTTATACCTCCATTATCGACTCCGACACGCTGGCCGAAGCCGTTCAGCGGGCCGACGTGGTCATTGGGGCCATGCGGGCCGATGATGCCATGAGCCCGGTTGTAGTAACTGAAGAAATGATTGGCCGAATGAAACCCGACTCGGTTATTATTGATGTGTCGATTGATCAGGGGGGTAATTTCGAAACATCCCGTATGACGACTCATAAACAGCCTACATTCAAGCACATGGGCGTTATTCACTATTGCGTACCAAACATCGCTGCCCGCGTCGCCTATACAGCTAGTATGGCCCTCAGTAACATCTTTCTGCCCTTTTTGCTTGAAACGGGTACAACTGGTGGTATTGAACAGATGATGTATGCGAACCGTTGGTTTATGAAAGGTGTTTATACCCATAAAGGAACGCTTACCAATGCCTACATAGCGCGTAAGTTCAATATGCGCTTTAAAGATTTAGACCTCTTGCTGGCCGCTAGATTTTAAAACCAGTCGGCAAGTTGGTAAGCGGCTACGCCTAAGTCAGTAAGTAGCGGACGCAAGACCATTGCTTTCGCCGGTGCGGTCCGCCACTTACTGACTTAGGCGTAGCCGCTTACCAACTTACTGACTTACCGACTAAAAAATGATTAACCACAGCAACGAAAACACCCTGCTTGACGACGCCAACTCTTACGATGTCAACAAAGAATTGATGGGTATGATCTCGTCAGATTTTGTGAAGGTGGCCGACCAACTCAAAGAAGCCTCCTATCAGATCAGAAAACGCGGATTCTCGGAATTCCCTGTTTTTGTCGCATCGCGCCGGGATATTCCGCTGGGACAAACCTTAATAGCAGCTGATGAGTTGGCTAACAAATGGAATTACAAAGCTTCCTTCGTCGATGAGTTTATTCAGCGTGAATTGATCAGCCCGGAGTCGCTGGAACTCTGGAAAGAGAACTATAAGCCAGCCGATGAATACTGCTGCCTGTTCGTTGTTCACGGCGATTTTGCTGGCTTTGTTTACATCCCATTCCCAGAAGATTAGTGATCTCTTTAATTGGTTTACGCCAGGCCGGATTCTTTTGATCCGGCTTTTTTTTTGTCGTTCTTATAAAATGGGGTTACAAAAGCGCAGCGGTTTATATTCCTGTCCGTTTTGACATTGGTCGTAAAATCAATCGAATTACCCCCTCTCTTTCCTGTCTTCCAATGATACTTTTCTGAGAAATTAACATCCGGCTAGATACGGGCTGAAAGTCATTGGTTTTCCGTGTGCGCTGCGACCGGGAAATAACTGAAAAAGTGGCGTAGAGGCTCATAAAACGAACAGAAAGCCTTTAGCTATTCCGTTAACTAATGATTAGAATATTTTTTCGTATAATAAGCTAATCTCGCTAAAGGCGGGTAGGAAAAGACCAAAAAATTTTGTATTTTTACAATCTGTTAGACCCATACAATCAGGCCGTTTTTAGGGTCTGAAACAACAAATTTCTAACACGCTCCCATTCTGATATGACCAACGAACTTATTGAAGCAGATGCTCCCATTGAAACTGCATTAGGCGATTACGGTGCCGATAACATTCAGGTGTTGGAGGGATTGGAAGCCGTTCGCAAACGTCCATCTATGTACATCGGTGACGTAGGGACACGAGGGCTTCACCACCTTATCTGGGAAGTTGTCGACAACTCTATTGATGAAGCACTGGCAGGTTTCTGCGACAAGATTACCGTAACGATCAATCCCGATAATTCAATTACCGTGCAGGATAATGGCCGGGGTATCCCGACCGGCATTAATACCAAGATGGGTGTTTCGGCACTCCAGATGGCAATGACCATGCTGCACGCTGGTGGTAAGTTTGATAAAGATACCTATAAAGTCTCTGGTGGTTTGCACGGAGTCGGCGTTTCCTGCGTAAATGCTCTGTCAACCGATTTGCGGGTAGAAGTCCACCGCGATGGTAAAATATTTGAACAGGAATATAAAATAGGCGTTCCGCTCTATGATGTGCGCATCATTGGTGATGCTGATGATACCGGCACAAGAACCCATTTCAAACCAGACGGTACTATCTTCACCGATACGGTTTATAAATATGACACCATTGCAGGCCGCCTGCGTGAACTGGCTTATCTGAACAAGGGTATCCACGTCTTCCTGAACGACTTGCGCGAACTGGATGAAAATGGCCAGCCTTTGCGTCAGGACGATTTCTTTTCGGAAGGTGGTCTGGTTGAATTTGTCGAATACCTCGACCAGACACGTCCGTCGCTTGATGGCATGAAGCCCATCTACATGGAAAGCACCAAAGGGCCAACCCCTGTTCAGGTTGCGCTGGTGTATAACTACGAAGCGGGCGAGAACGTACTGTCGTATGTCAATAACATCAACACCCATGAGGGTGGTACGCACGTGCAGGGCTTCCGCTCTGCTCTGACGCGTGTGCTAAAAAATTATGCCGACAAAAACCCTGGTGTTCTGCCAAAGAACTCAGGTAAGGTGTCGTTCAGTGGTGAAGATTTCCGGAAGGGCCTTACCGCCGTCATTTCCGTGAAGGTAGGCGAACCTCAGTTTGAAGGCCAGACTAAAACCAAACTGGGTAACCAGGATGTCGTTAGTGCAGTAAGCCAGGCCATGGCCGACCTGCTCGAAACCTGGCTGGAAGAAAACCCAAATACAGCCAAGGGTATCGTTAAGAAGGTGCTGGTGTCGGCTCAGGCGCGTATCGCGGCTGATCTGGCCTACAAGCGCATCATGACTGAACGCAAGGACTTTATGGGTGGCATGGGGCTTCCCGGTAAACTTGCCGACTGTTCTGACACCGACCCGGAAAAGTGTGAACTCTATTTAGTAGAGGGTGACTCTGCTGGTGGAACGGCCAAACAGGGTCGTAACCGGGCGTTTCAGGCTATCCTTCCCCTGCGTGGTAAGATCCTGAACGTTGAGAAAGCGATGGAACACCGCATCTACGAGAACGAAGAGATCAAAAATATCTGGACGGCTCTCGGCGTACGGCTCGAAAAGAAAGACGATGAAACGGTAATGAACCTGGACAAACTCCGGTATCATAAAATCATCATCATGACTGATGCTGACGTAGATGGTAGCCACATCCGTACGTTGATCCTGACGCTTTTCTACCGCAATATGAAGGCACTGATCGACAATGGCTATATCTATATTGCACAGCCACCATTGTACCTTGTCAAGAAAGGCAAAGAAGAACGGTATTGCTGGACCGAAGCACAGCGTGAAGCCGCAGTGAAAGAACTGGCCGGTGGTGGCAAAGAAGAAAATGTGGGTGTTCAACGCTATAAAGGGCTGGGCGAAATGAACGCCGAACAGCTCTGGAGCACCACCATGAATCCTGACAGCCGG
>CAXTJJ010000002.1:0-52703 GCA_964244155.1 uncultured Spirosoma sp. | reverse complement strand
CCAAGGAGCCAAAAAACTTGTCTCATCCAGGCAATTGGGGCACCAACTGCCCAAGATGGTGACAATTACCACTTTGCCTTTGTATTTCGGGTCGTTGAGGGAAACCTGCCTGCCGGTAAATGCATCCGGGAAGGTGAAATCGAATGAAGTACCCTCTTTTAGTTTGGTCAATGTATACACATCAGGAAGCGCTGCCTGCGCATTTCTACTACCCTTAATGGGTTGCGATCCTCGAAAGTTGATGAAGTTAGCCGATAGTTCGTTCCCGATAATTTTTCCTTTTATCAGCGATGGACTAGAGCCACTAAAGGCCGACAATTCAAATTCATTTCCCTGCACGACGCCTTCAAAAAAGCGATAGTCTCCCGTTGTGGACAGAAAAGTACCCGTTACTTTGCTGCCCGATTGCGAAAAAACACCGACCGTTTTGTTGCCGTTACTCATCGTCACATCCCATTTTCCATGCAGGCTTACGGTGGCGGCTACTGGTTTTTCCACAAAACGATATCGTTTCCCAAACTCGGCCCGAAATGGAATACCAGCATCGACCGGGGTGGTGTTCAGGCGTTTGAACACGCCCGACAATGTTTTACCATTTTCGACTTTAGCCGTCAGAACGGCATCATAGATATCTATGGGCAAAACGAGTGAGTCTCCGCGTTGATGCACTCCTTTCAACTCAAACCGTTCGGTGCCATTTAGTAGCCACGCCGTTGACCCGTTGATCTCGAAATTAAAGGGAGTTTCCTGTTTACCAGCCAGCACGAAGGTGCCCCGCCAAAAACCGTTTTCAGGCTTTACCTGAGCCTGACTGATAGAACCGGTTAGCAATAAACTTGTTACTGCCAAAATGGATATTCGCTTCATAAGACTATAGCTTATTGGTGATTAATGACTAAACAGGTAATACCTGGCAGGATGGGCATTACTTTCTCTCACTAAGGTTAAAACAAGCCCCAGATATTTCGTAGGCTTAAGCCAATAATGACCAGTCCGACAATAACCATAAGAATTTTGGGATTCACTTTTCCGCAAACAAAGGCCGCAAACGGCGCAGCCAATACCCCACCGATGAGCAGCCCCAGCGTAATTTGCCAATTTCCAGTGCCAATCATCAAAATGAATGTGCCCGCCCCAGCGGCTGCAATGAAGAATTCGGCCAAATTAACTGATCCAATGGTAAAACGTGGGGTACGTCCCTGACCAAGCAGTGAGGTTGTAACAACCGGGCCCCAGCCACCTCCCCCAACGGCATCGATAAAACCACCCAGTAACGCCAAAGGCCCCACGAAACGCGTTTTTTGTTTAGGCTTCCGTTTAACCAGTGCTTTTCGAATAATGACCAGACCCATGCCGATCAAATAGACCGAGATATACGGCTTGAGTACATTTCCATCAAAAGAACTGAGGATATAAGCCCCTGTAATCGCGCCAATGATCCCGGGTAGCACCAAAACTTTGAAGAGCTTTTTGTTGACATTGCCTAATTTCCAGTGGGAAAAACCCGAAGCACCCGTCGTGAATACCTCGGCAATGTGTACACTGGCACTTGCAGCCGCCGGACTAATGCCCAGACTCAGCAGTAGAGACGTAGAACTAATGCCATAGGCCATCCCTAAGGCGCCATCTATGGTTTGGGCTAAAAATCCGGCCCCCACAAAAAGCCAAAACATCGGCGTAAGTAATTCGTGTACAATGGGTTGCACAACCTGCCCAAACAGGTGCCAGATAATATAACTCCCAATCGCTAGCCCCAGGGCAACCGTTACTGTGATGAGCCAGGTCGTAGACGAAAGTGTACGATTGGGGATTTGTGCTTGTGTGTCAGACATTAGTTTAAAGGATATTATCCAAAGAGAGGAATTTAACTGTTAACTACTTAAAGTCTATATACTATATAGACAAATCAGCTAAAAACAGAGCCAGAGCGCGAACTCTGGCTTTATCCTGCAAACGTCCACTAAAAATCTGTAGTAACCAATAAAAGCGTCTTTTTTTTATTTAAAACCGCAAAAAGGGCTGATTGATTAACTAAAGTCCATGAAGGCGTTGCCTGTCAACCCCATTACTCAGTAGCCAGCTTAACCAGCATTCGTAGTGTAGTTGACTCGTAAACCGACAAGTTAGCATCTCGTACCTGCACCATAATGGGGCGAATCGTACATGCCTCTTCATCTGCGCAGTCGTCACAACGCACATAAAAGTTCAGTGAAACGCAGGGAGTTGGCGCAATAGGGCCGTCAATAATGCGTACGATTTGCGCCAAATTAACCCGTCCAGGCTCAATTCGCAGCGAATAGCCACCTCCTTTTCCTTTCTGACTTTGTAGTAGACCGTGATTGCGCAGTTCGAGCAAAATAGCTTCCAAAAATTTTTTGGGAATGTTTTCCTTAGCTGAAATTGTGGCAATCAACACAGGGCCTTTTCCAAATTCTTCAGTCAATAGCTTTAAGGCTTTAATGGCATATTTTGCTTTTCTTGAGATCATTTAAACGAATAATTTTCACTATTGTCGTATAGCTATAAGTTGGTAAGTTAAACGTTTAGTTCAATTTATGATTCGTCAATCTAGTTCATCATCTCCCCTAGTGCGTGGTATTGGGCGGTTCGATTTTATAGCACTCATCATCAACATTACCATTGGCGCAGGTATTCTGGGCCTTCCTGCAAAAGTATACGCGTTGATTGGTACCTGGAGTTTGCTGGCTTATGGTGTCAGTGGGGCTGTAGTGACACTGATCATTCTCTGTTTTGCGGAAGTAAGCAGCCGGTTTAGTGGCACCGGTGGGCCCTATTTATATACACGAGTGGCTTTTGGCTCATTGATCGGTTTTGAGGTAGGCTGGTTATTCTGGCTATCCCGAATGGCAGCTTTTGCCTCCATATGCAATTTGTTTGTTAACTATGCGTCAATTTTTCGACCACAACTGGCCGGGGGGTGGGAGCGAGCTGGCCTGATGACTTTACTGGTAGCGGGACTAGCCAGCATCAACTATATTGGTGTAAAACAGTCAGCGCGGACAAATACCATCTTTACCATCAGCAAATTAGGCGCTATAGGCTTATTTGCTGGTACAGGCTTGTTTTTTGTAGATCCAACTGCGTTTAGCTTTTCTGAACTACCCGATTATGCGCCGTTTTCGCAGGTTGTATTTCTACTAATATTCACATTTTCCGGCTTCGATGTGGCGGCAATTCCATCGGGAGAGGTACATCAGCCGCAGCGAACCGTCCCGCTATCACTCCTTATATCAATTGGTGTGGTAGCGGCTCTCTTCATGGCCGTACAGATCGTCTGTATTGGCACCTTACCCAATTTAGCCCGCTCTGAACGACCGCTGGCTGATGCAGCGGCCCAATTCCTGGGGTCACAGGGTGCTTTATTCATTACGATTATAGCCCTCCTAACGACAATCGGCACACTTCACGCGCTCATGTTGACGGGCCCCAGGCTTCTCTTCGCGATGGCAGAACAGAAGCAGTTACCCAGCTGGCTTGCCGCTATACATCCCCGGTTTCACACGCCCTATATCGCCATTTTGCTTACCGCAACCCTGCAACTTCTACTGGCTATAACAGGTACTTTTCTCTATGCCCTCACGCTCAGTACGCTCATTCGACTTTCTTACTACGCCCTGACTTGTGCAGCCTTGCCTTTATTACGCCGACGAACGAATGTGCCAAAGGCGCAATTTAGAGTAGTAGGTGGCCCATTGATAGCCGGACTGGCCGTAGTGCTTTGCATCTGGCTACTGAGCAATAGTTCGGGACGTGAAGCACGCGATGCCACTATTGCAGCTGCCATAGGACTGCTTATTTTTGTTGGCATGCGCCGATTTCAAGCGCGCCATTAAGTCAAATACATGATGATTGATGTTAACCAACAAAATAGCTTATCAACAGTTTGCGTAGATTCAATTTTTAATTAGTCAATGCTTCATCAACCTATTGCATCAGTACCCGCCCGAACCACCGAACGTGTTTGTGAAGTGGCCTGGTTTTCCGACCTCTGCGGAGAGGATACCGAATTCTTAAGTGTCCGCGACCCTACCCGTAGTACGTTTGCCCACTGTCGTGCTATTGCCCTAACCGCTGAGCACTTAGGTTTCAGCAATCTACTCCTACCTACCTCCTATATGACTGGTCAGGAAGTGATTCCGTTTGCCGCTGGTGTTGCGCCTGATCTGCACAAAATCAACTTATTAACTGCTGTTCGTTGCGGAGAAATGCATCCGCCCATGCTCGCCCGTACTCTGGCTTCGCTTGACCAGATGCTGGAAGGGAGACTGACAATCAACATCATCAATTCCGATTTACCGGGCTATTGGGAAGATGCTGATTTTCGGTACCAGCGTTGCGCCGAAACGATCCAGATTCTGAAACAAGCCTGGACGGCTGATCGTATCGAACACGACGGGCCCGTTTATGGCAAGATTTCTCTGCCAACTGACCCGGTCAAACCTTACCAGATGAATGGCGGGCCACTACTCTATTTTGGTGGAACATCCGATGGAGCACGGGATGTGTGCGCCAGCTACTGCGATGTATTTCTAATGTGGCCCGAAACCGAGGAGTTACTCTATGCCAACATGCAGGATGTCTCGGAGCGAGCCGCCCGCGATGGTAGGCGAATCGACTTTGGCCTTCGGATCCACGTCATCGTGCGCGAAACGGAAGCCGAAGCGAAAGCCTGGTCTCGACATATTATGTCAAAGTTTGACCCAGTACGCGGAGCGGCCCTAAAAAACGCATCGCAAAGCTCTTGGTCGCTGGGAGTAAAGCGTCAGAATGAACTCCGTGAAAATGCCGACACCGACGGGTTTGTCGAGCCGTTGCTCTGGACCGACATTGGCAAAGCCCGTTCGGGGGCCGGTGGTGCCCTGGTGGGCAGCGCGGATCAGATTGTCGAAAAAATCAACCGCTATATGGACATGGGTATCCGAGCCTTTATTTTTTCGGGCTATCCCCTCATCGAAGAAGCCGAATGGTTTGCCCGCCTGGTGCTACCTAGATTGCCCACTACCTCCTTGTCTCGTTTGCAGGGGCGAATACCATTTAGGCCCGAAACTCATGAGCCGTCTTGATGGCCATCTGCAAATTCTGGATTGGAATATCTGTCCGGACGGTGCAATTGGCCCCCAGAATAACGTGAGCCGGTGCATCCTTGAGTACCCGTTCCACTGCCTTTTTTACTTCCGCTGGAGTGCCGGTAGAAAGAACCCCATGTCGATCGATGCCTCCCATCACGGGTCGTTTGAACAAATCTGCTGCCTGACTGAGTGACAGGGGCTTGCCTTCTGCAGCAAGCGGCACATTCACAATCTGGCCGGGATAATCATGAAAACGGGGGCCGAATTCAGCATAGGCTCCTTCATAATCGCAAACGTGCAAAATGTTGAAGGGCGTAAGCTGAGCTACCTCTTTCTGGATCAACATATCATAATTCTTGATCACCCGATTAAAAAGCGCACGATCGGCCACGGCACTGGCCTCCCCACCCTGCGAACAGGTGTAGAAACCATCTACGCCAGCGCGTACAGCCGCCCGTACATAATTCATAATTGAGAGTGTCACATTTTCCATACCCCGGCTAACCGCTTCGGGATCCTGTTGCACGTGTTTCAGTAACGTCTCTTTCGGTACGGCCTGTTTGGCCATTTGATAGGGTGAGTACATCGTTGGTAGGATCAATGCCTCGGGCTTAGCTGCCTTAATCAGGCCTTTAATAACAAATAGACTAGGCGTAAACCACTCCTCGGTAAGAACTGGAATTTTAGTCCAGTCGGCGGCTGTTTTCACTTCCGGCATCTTCGGGTAGCTTTGCTCAAACTGGATTTTTACGAAATCCATGCCCGTAGCCCGGAAGTAATCGAGATGGGCCTTGATGGCAGCATCGCCCGTTCGCTGTTCGGGCGGAAAGTGCAGGAAAAAGCCAGCCGGAATGTAGTTCTGTTTACCCGATTTATCGAGTACCTGCAACATCAAATCACGCTTCGATTTGGCAGGTGCACTTGGGCGGGCAAAGCCTTTTAAGAAGGCCCCGACTGAGGCCGCAGCCAGCGCAGAAGCACCAATAAATTCCCGTCGACCAATTAATTTAGGTTCGTTCATGTTGTTATTGTGTTCATTACATTGGGTGAACCAAGGAGATAAAACAACAATTAAATTTAGCGGATTTTATAATTTGTTTTATCTCCATTACAAATTCCAGTTTGGCTATTCCTTTTTTTTTCAGACTAATCGTCAGACCGAACGTTCCGAGCTTCCTCAACCTGTTTAGTCGAATCAGTCTCATTGGAAAAGTCGGTCGTATTAGTTGATTGTAAAGCTTGCCACTGTGCCGTAGTAAGACTTGTACGGGCTTCCCAAACGGGATGTACGTCGTCGGGTTGATCGGCTCCCCACTCGTCACTGAATAGTCTATCCACTTGTTTGCTCATATAGTTAGTTGATTAGGCAAGTACATCACCGGCCGGAAGAAAATGAGACTCTTCCTTCAACGACTGTCCATTGGTTGGCAACTGGCTAAGTGCCTGTTCAATATCTTCTTTAATGTTGTCAATATGTTCAATCCCCACCGACAGTCGCAACGACGAAGGCGCAAACTTCAGCTGTTAATTGTTCGGCTTCTGAAAGCTGCGAGTGGGTGGTACTGCTCGGCTCACATCGGCCTTCTGCCGAACATCACCGGTAACCGTCAGGCACCAGGTCCCGAGCGCTTTGACTTCGCGCTGCTAGGCGTTCAGTTCAGTTTCAGAGCCGAGCGCATAGCCAGGATAGTCGAGCGGTCTGGCAAAATCAAAGGAACAATATTGGCACCCGCTTCGGCTAACGCCAACGCCACAGTACGCCCCTTTCCGTGGGCGGCTCCTGTAATAAATGCCACTTTCTCAGTTAAGCCACTCATCGGTCACTGATTAAGTTAGAACAAATCAATTTGGCTGGAGAAAGAATCAATAGCCCTGGCCGTTAAGGCTATTGACAGTAATAAGTATGTACTAGCTAACTACAGCGCCGGCAATTGTCGCTTCTGGCACTTCATTCAACCGACCACTCTTTACATCGTAGATATAGCCATAGACCGGAATATCGGAGGGTACCAAAGGATGGCGCTTGATTCGCTGTACGTCTTCTGTAACACTGTCAGCCAGATTAGAAATGGTCAGAAACGGAATAAACTTTGCTTCGTCCGAACCACCCTCTTCCGTAACGTTGTGCCAGCCCGACTCATCTACCCGTGCAGTTTTTAGGCTTTTGGCCAATAATCCCCGAATGATCTGATCGGTGAAATATTCCATCCCACAGTCGGTATGGTGAATTACGAACCACTCCCGGGTTCCCAGCAGTTTGTACGAGATAACCAGAGAGCGGATGGCATCGTCACTCGTCCGACCACCGGCGTTTCGAATGACATGCGCATCGCCTTCCGATAAACCAGCATATTTGGCAGGATCAAGCCGGGCATCCATGCAGGTTAGAATGGCGAAGTGGCGACCTGGAGGCAGGGGTAAGCTACCCTTATCGCCAAAGTTTTCAACATACTGTTCGTTTGCGGCTAATACTTCCTGAACCAGCGGACTTTGTTGGATGGCCATTCGATTGAGTCGTTAGAGTGATTGAGTAATAAAAAGTATGCGGTATTAGATGAGCTTTTATCAATTATGAAAGTCGGCCCAATGAATCAATGCTGGAATCGTTTCGAAAAACGGTAGAAAGACGCTTTGCCGACCTCCTGAAAATCGGAGAATTGTCGATTGCGGATCAGGGAGATTAATGCGTTGTGCATCATTTTTCAGTCGCACCCAATCGCAACCAGTTCTGTTGGGTAACTAAAGGGCCTAGTTGAACAGGGGCCTTATCCCGCATAACTGTTTGCTCAGTTAGTTGACGCGCAATAGTCAATTTAGTAGTCGAAGGGTCCATTTGTTTGAAACAAACTATGCCTAAAACAATCAGCCCCCAAAGGCTGAAGAACGTCTTAGCATAAGGGTTAAGCTGGCCCGTTTCTTCGGTTAAATTATCCATGAAGTAAGTTGAGTTTTTTAAGGACACGCGAATACGTAAAGGGCGTATCCGCTCAATCGGTTGCCGCTTTTTGACCACTGCAGCACGGATATCTCCTAATTCATTAACTACTTCCATTGTCATCGTATGTGCTGTTTAACTTTAAATACTCTTAATCTATATAATAAGTAGTTTTTTCAGGAAAACAAATAAGCCAATTTCATGGCTGGCTCCTATTTATCTGAATCTGTTCCTGTACGCCAAGAACGATAGAAAGCAAAGGTGATAAGCAAATACTAATTCTGCAAGAGAATTATAAAAAAATGATTATCAGTTAGTTACACAAAAGTCTATCGACTGTGGGGAGTAATCTGGCTAACCAATTGGCCAAACAAACCGCTAATTCGCAGTCAGGCTTTTTGGCCAACAGATTAATGTTCATATATCCGGTCAAGCGTAGCTACCAGAGTGTCCACTTCGGTTTGGCCGTTGAACTTTCCAAGTGATAGGCGAACATGCTGCCAGCCAGGCAACGTACCAATGGCACTCAATACATGAGAGCCACCCCGAATCAAATTCGAGCAGGCACTCCCGCCCGAGACGGCTATCCCCGCATGATCCAATATAGTCACCAACGAATCGCCCGATGGCAAGGGCGGCAAACTAAGACTTAGTACCGTATCCATACTCTCATCCGGCAGTGCAGATAAACCATTAAATCGCACCTGTGGTAGCGTTGAGCAAATCAGCCACGGTTTGCCGGGCTTTGTCAATTGCCCGGCGGGCCCCTGATCCATTCGATGGGCTGAAGAGGGCTTACCAAAATACCTGATCAGGTACGGCAAACCATGGCGTTAAATACCTCAGGGTCAACCGAAGTTGTAGCTGCATTGTCAAAATAGATGTCCGTAACGAAGTGTTTATCGAGTATTATGGGTAATTACGACTGGTTGTGCGGACTGCGCCCGACCTCCACAAAGAAGGTCGGGCGCAGTCCGCAGGGAGTAGGACTTCTGTTTAGAATAGGGTATTAAAAGAGGAGGCTTAGGTAGACTCTGCCAGCCGATTTCTGGAAGGAAACCGACTGGGAGTACGCATTACCAACCTATTCATGGCATAGTATGTATCAGTTTGACGTAATAGATCACGGCATTGATTATCAGGGCACTTAAACTCACCCAATCTGGGAGACTTTAAGTGCCGGACGGTTGCTTTGCCTGACGGAACACGCGCATGAAGTTACTACCGAGAGCTTACGAATGTCCGCTTCAGAGCAGCCGCGTTTTACCAATTCCTGGGTTAGATTCTCTACGGAAAACAGCAGCTGGAGTGGCAATGGAAAGACGCCTGTGGAATTAGTTGAGCATTCAGTATAACACACAACTACGTACAGGCTTTGTAATGGTGATGGCGTAAAGGTAAACGCAACAATTTTTAAAATCCAAATTAGTATATAAAATTTATCGAATATAAAGACTATTCCTAAAAGCCTATCGAATACACACTCTATTTTAAATACTGCATAATCTAAGAAAAACAAAAATAGTTATAAACCTATTGACGCTGGTTGATGAAAGTAAACGGTTAATGATCAGATCGAAACTGAGCAGGCGTGATTATTACTCGTTTCTTTTTCAAATTTATTAAGCTTGAAAACCATCTAACAGAACTCATTTCTTTAAACTTAATAGACTGTATATGAACGCGTTTAAAAATATACTACGTATTTTTCTTGTTTTTCTAAATTAATCATTCTTACCTTTGAGGCATCTGACAAGTACTACCTGCAAAGTAGTTGTTATTTATATCGATTCACCCTTGAGCATTGGTTCCTAACTCTTGGAGCTAGCTCAATATTGGATTAGTGCTAGTTTTCGAACTTATAAATAACCGTCATTATGCGCATGCATTTTACACTTTGTTGTTGTAGTACGCTAAGAGAACTCCTCCCAAACGCGCTTTTTGGCTGCGGTCTATCGAGTCTCTAAATTCTTCTGGCGCGTTTGCGCTTCGCTAACGAAATCATTCGACTTCATCCATTGTGAGACCCCTTTATCAACAAACCATTTTTTTACTACCTATAACTATATAAAATCTATATACTATATGGTTTATTGATAGTAAACTATTGTTTCTTCAAGCTCACAGCTTAAATAAACATTCGGTCAAAAGTTGACAATTGTGATTGGTTCTGTGGCGTGTGGCAAATACTGTTTCGGAAAAGGTAGTCGGTCGCTTTTGAAATGCAGGCTCTTCAGTTGACAACTATCCGGACAAAAACAGATTTGCCCACCCGCAGAATCAAACACCGCCTGGCTTACACCGTACAGCATCCATACTGAACTGACTTCGTCCTACTGAATAATACGGCAGTTATCACAAACAAAAACCATTATGGGACCACAGGACATAAAAATTCTGGCCAAAAAAATTGGCGTGAGTATCCTCATTTACGCCATCCCGCTAACGATTCTGGGTAGCGGCCTTTTGCTCATTAAAGCACTACTAATCAAATAACTAATTCAACAATGGCACTCGACTTATCCTCGACAAAAAAAATCACCCGCGATGCGCTGATAAGTGTTATTCTCTATTCGCTGCCTGTACTTACCCTGGTGATCTGGTTCAGTTACACGGGCGAAACGCCCTGGAAAAATTCGGCAAACGATTATGCGCACGTTTCGGCTCCGGCCTTTCTCTCTTTTCTGGAACCCGTTTTCAAGAACCTCAAGTCCTGGGGATTTATTGCGCTGGCACTAGGGTTAGGCGTGCTGGAGTCCGCGCTGGGGCTGTACGACAATAAATGGACACCCACCGAACGAAAAATTGACATTGTCTGCTTTCTAGCCCCCAAATTCCTGATACCACCCGTGGTGGCGTATTTTAGCTTGACACTCTTGCCAAGTTTGCTGCCCGGATTTGCCAACGTATTCTCGTGGGTTCCCTTCTGGGGCGGCTTCTTTCTGATTGCAGTGGCCGACGACCTGACCCAGTACTGGTACCACCGACTACACCACCAGATTCCGTTTATGTGGCGCTTCCACCGGACGCACCATTCGGCTCCCTACATGGGCATGGCCATGGCGAGTCGGCAGAATTTCATCTATACGATTTTCTTCTCGCAGACCTACCTCACGGCTACGCTCATTTACCTGGGTCTTGGTTATCCGGCCCTGTTCGTAACGGCTATCAAGAGCCTGATTACGATGGCGGCTCACAGCAGTATTGCCTGGGACAAGCCCTTCTATAAATATCGGATTCTGCACCCCATTGCGTGGGTATTGGAACGTTTGATTTCGACCCCAGCTACCCACCATGCACACCATGCCGACAGTGCTGATGATGGTGTGGGGTATTATAAAGGCAACTTTGGCAACATGTTTTTCCTCTGGGATGTCATTTTTGGTACCGGGCTAATTACCCGGCAATACCCAACTTCTTATGGTATCAAATTCTATAAAGAGGAAGAGTGGTATGCTCAGTTTCTATGGCCCTTGTTCAAATCCAGAAAGGAAGGCAGTGAACTGGCCGCCAATGGCCCCGAGGTGGGTGATGATATTATCGCGCCATCGGCTCCTAAACTGGTAAACGCTTAACATCATGAACGTAACCAGATTACTGCTCCCCGCCGTTGCTTTAACAATCGTGATTTCAGCATTTATCAGCCGAACGATACCCCCGATTACCCCATCGGCCAATACGGCAAAAAAGACAGTAGCCATATGTGGTGGAACCGCATGCAAAGTTCCGTCGCGGGCAATGGCCCTGCGAACAAGCGTGGTTTCGGTGACAAATCACGAGCAGTCTAAGGCTGATATGGTATTGATCAAAGGCAACAATTTCCAAATGGGCTCAGCCGAGTTCCCGGATGCCAAACCCATCCACACCGTGACAATCAACAGTTTCTGGATGGATACGCACGAGGTAACCAATGCTCAGTTTGACGCCTTTGTCAAAGCCACAGGCTATCGAACTGTTGCAGAACGCCCGCTGAATCCAGTGGATTACCCCAGTGTACCTGCCGATAAGCTGGTGCCAGGTTCGGCGGTGTTCACGCCCCCGACCCAGCCCGTTTCGTTGCAAAATCCATTGCAGTGGTGGGAATACGTAGCGGGTGCCAACTGGCGACATCCACAAGGTCCCAAGAGTACGATTGTGGGCAAGGGCGATGAGCCGGTGGTGCAAGTCTGTTACGAAGATGCGGCTGCCTATGCCAGATGGGCGGGGAAACGCCTGCCTACAGAAGCCGAATGGGAGTTTGCTGCACGCGCCGGTCGTAAAAACACAACCTATTACTGGGGTAATACCCTCAAACCACAGGGCAAATGGGTCGCCAATATTTACCAGGGCTCTTTCCCTACCCAAAACGCGCTCGAAGACGGCTTTGCTACAGCAGCACCCGTAAAAAAATTCCCGGCAAACCCCAACGGGTTGTATGATATGGACGGGAATGTCTGGGAATGGTGTAGTGACTTATACCGCCCCGATTATTACCCGAAAAGCCCATCTGTTAACCCAAAAGGGCCAAAAAACAGCTTTGATCCCGATGAACCGGGTACTATAAAGCATGTGCAGCGCGGAGGCTCGTTTCTGTGCAGCGACCAATACTGTATCCGTTACAAGGCGGGCAGCCGGGGAAAAGGCGAAACTACCAGCGCCAGTAATAACCTGGGCTTCCGGTGTGTAAGGTCGGCCGAGACAACCCCTCATAATTTGTAATCGTATCACCTAATCAACTAGTACCCAATGTAATAAAAAAAGCCAACCCTGTTGCAGCAGGATTGGCTGGTCAAAAACAAGGCTCGGAGGCAACCGAATTGGTGCAGTCGTTGGCACGACTACACCAACACCTTATTGTTTATCTAACCAGTACAAAGCAATGAAAAAAAGTTTTATTATTTTATTATGGATTTGGATTCTAGTCCAATCATCCGATCTTTTTGCGCAGGGATCAACGCCTGTTATTAACTCAACGCTCACAGGGAGAGTGCTGGATGAGAAAACGAAAGAACCCCTGATTGGGGCCACGATCCAAATTAAAGGTATCACTAACGGAGCGGCTACGGATGCCTATGGGAAGTTTACCCTAAAAACCGCTCAGACGCTCCCCTTCACTCTGATTGTCACCTACGTTGGTTATAAAACCCGCGAAGTGGCGGCCATCTCGAATACCATCGACATTGAGCTGGAGGAAAATCTGGGGCAGTTAAGTGAAGTGGTTGTAGTGGGTTATGGTACCCAAAAACGGAGCGACATTACCGGCTCGATTGCCTCGGTTCCCCTGGAAATTAAAAATCAACCCGTTGCCTCGGTCGAGCGGCTCTTGCAGGGCTCAGTGGCGGGCGCTATCGTTACCCAGACTTCCGGCCAACCCGGTGGGGGCGTCAGTGTTCAGATTCGAGGCAACAATTCCATCACCGCCGGGAGCGATCCACTGTATGTCATCGACGGGTTTCCGATCAATAATGACTACTCGCTAAACGATGCGAAAGTGACGGATGGGTCAAAAATCAACCCGTTGTCGTCTATCAACACCTCCGACATTGAAACCATCGACGTGCTGAAAGATGCCTCCGCCACCGCCATTTACGGCTCGCGGGGGGCCAATGGGGTGGTGATCATCACGACCAAAAACGGCACCAAAGGCAAGTCATCCATTAACTACGATGGTTATTACGGCGTGCAAAATGTGATTCGAACCATTCCCCTCCTCAACGCGGGCGAGTGGTGGCAGTTGCGCAAGGATGCCGCCAGAAACTCGGGCAAAACCACGTCGCTGCCCAGCGTCAATGGCTACTCCCTCGATACGGCGGGCGTGGGCACCGACTGGCAGGCCGCGGCCTTCAGGCAGGCAGCCATACAAAACCATAACCTGTCGATTTTGTCGGGTTCCGAGCGCACCCGGCTGGCCATTTCGGGTAACTATTTCAAACAGGATGGCATTCTGCAAAATACCGACTTTACTCGTTTTTCCGGACGGATTAACCTCGACCACGAGTACAGCAAAAAACTCCGGCTCACCACCAACCTAACGGCCAGCTCGACCAAATCGAACGTGGCTCCGGCCGCCATTGTCGGTAACTTATTGCTGACGCCCCCGGCCCTGCCGATCTACAAAAGTGACGGTTCCTTTGTGATCAACAGCCCGTTTGAATCCGGCTTACAGAATCCCATCAACTCCCTCTACAATCAGCTGAACCAAACGATCACCAACCGGATTTTAGGGAACGTTTCGGCCGAGTACAGCATCACCGACGCCTTACGGGCGAAAGTGTTGTTCGGAGTCGATATTGTTGACAACAAGCAAAACCGGTACCTGCCCAGCTCGACGGCGGAAGGATTGGCTCTACAAGGCGACGCGCTGGTAGGCTCAGCGTTTACCACCAACTGGCTCAATGAAAACACCCTGAGCTATGACAAACAGATCACGCCAAAAAGCAAAATCAATGCCGTAGTTGGTTTTACCGCTCAGCAGTCCGACTCGA
The DNA here is from genome assembly GCA_964244155.1 of uncultured Spirosoma sp. Classification (GTDB taxonomy): domain Bacteria; phylum Bacteroidota; class Bacteroidia; order Cytophagales; family Spirosomataceae; genus Spirosoma. Next base: position 38,214 of record CAXTJJ010000002.1, on the reverse strand, counting down.
AAGGAGCTGTTGCCGAAGCCGCGGGCTTTTCGACGGATGCCCTTTCCTATAATAACCTAGGTACGGGTATCACGAACCGGACTCCCAGTTCGTTTGCCAGCAAATGGTCGCTGGCGTCATATCTGGCGCGGGTCAATTACGGCTACGACGAGCGGTATTTACTAACCCTAACGGTGCGGGCCGATGGCTCATCCCGCTTTGGGGAGGGCAACAAATGGGGATATTTCCCTTCGGCGGCTTTCGGCTGGAACGTTACCAACGAAAAGTTCTTCTCGAACATCCCCAACGTAAGCTCGCTGAAAGTACGGCTCAGTGCGGGGCTAACGGGTAACCAGAACATCCCCCCCTATCAGTCGCTCTCGCAGTTGGCCTATTTCCGGTATAATTTCTCCAACACGACCGTGTCGGGTTATGCACCCAATACCGTTCCGAACCCGAACCTTGGTTGGGAGAAAACATTCCAGGTCGATGGCGGTATTGACCTGGGTTTGCTCAATAACCGAATTGAAATTGTCGCTGATTACTACTACAAAAAGACAACCGATCTATTGCTAAGCCGGACCGTTCCGGGTTCATCGGGCCTATCGAATTTCTATGGCGGACAGTCCTCAACGATCTACCAGAACATCGGAGCCGTATCCAATCAGGGCATTGAATTATATGTCAAGTCGCACAACACGACGGGCGATTTCAAATGGAATACCATTCTGATCTATTCGAAAAACACGAACAAAATTTTGAGTCTGGGCGATGGGGTTAATCAGATCATCCCCGACATTTCGGCTCCTTCCATTGCTAAAGTCGGTTACCCCCTGGGCTCGTTCATCGTCTACCAAACTGACGGGGTGATTCAGACGGGCGATGCAGCTTTAACGCCCCAGGCCAACAAAAGCCCCGGCGGTCAGAAATACAAAGATATCAACGGCGATGGAATTATTACCCAGGCTGGCGACCGCGTGGTGATTGCCAATCAGCCCGGTTTTACGGCGGGCCTGACCAATACGTTCAGTTACAAAGGCTTTGAACTGTCGGTGTTCGTTCAGGGCAGTATTGGGGGGAAATTATACAACGCCAACCGCGCCAACCTGGAGTTAGGCACCGGCTACGTGAATGCCTCCCGAGATCTCCTAAACCGCTGGACACCGACCAACACTAACACCGATGTGAAGGCGGCCTTCCAGGACCCGGCTATCACTATCTCGGATCGCTTTATTGAAGATGCCACTTATTACCGGCTGAAAAACATTTCGTTCGGCTACAACATCCCCAAAACGCTGTTGGCCAAAGCCAACATCAAAAACCTGCGCGTGTATGTATCGGCGCAGAATGCCGCTACCTGGACTTCCTACACGGGTTACGATCCGGAAGTGAGCCTGAATGGCCAATCACTGATTAATAAAGGAGTCGATTCGGGGGTGTATCCCAACAACAAATCCTATCAGGTTGGCCTCTCGCTATCGCTTTAATCCAATCTCAAATCATTCGTTCGATCATGAAATCAGTAAAATACCTGGTGTTGGCGGCTACGTTGCTGGCCACCACCGCCTGCCAGGAATTCTTAAAAGAAAGTCCGGAGTCATTTATCTCGGAGGACCAATATTATAAAACCCAGGCCGATGCCGTCACGGCGGTCAATGCCGTTTACTTCTTCCTTAACTCGGGAGGAGGCTCCGTCCAAACACCCTATAACACGTTGTTCAATACGGGGATGAATTTCGCCGGGGATGACGAAGATCCGGGACCGGGGGCCACCAACCCCGATGTACGCTCACTGGCCGTACTGGCCCATTCGTCAACCAACCTGCGGGTGTATGAGCTCTGGCAGCAGCACTATGCCGCTATCAAAAAGGCAAATGTGGTACTTCAAAAAGTGCCGACGATCAATTTTGACAATACGCTAAGAAGTCGGTTGCTGGGCGAAACCAAATTTCTGCGCGCGCTGTACTACTTCAACCTGGTACGTTTATACGGTGACGTTCCATTGATTACCGAGTACCAGACGTTTGTGAATGCATCGGATTACGCCATTGCCAAATCGCCTTCCAAGGATGTCTACGCCCTGATTGAGAAAGACCTGATCGAAGCAGCCGCCGTTTTGCCTGCCAGCTACAGCTCGCCCGATGTGGGTCGGGCCACCGCCGGAGCGGCCAAAGCCCTGCTCGCTAAAGTGTACCTGACGAAGGCATCCTTACCACTCAACATTGCCTCGCATTATCAGGATGCTGTCAACAAGGCGGAGGAAGTATTATCGGCGTCTGACGGGGGTACAGGCACTTATGGGTACGGGCTGTTTGCCAACTATGCCGATGCGTTTTTACCAGCCACAAAAAACGGGATCGAGCATATTTTCTCGGCCCAGTTCAAGTCCAACTCGCTGGGACAGGGTAACAACCAGAACCCACGGTCGATTCTGACCGGGATTCCAGGCCTAACGGGATCCTATGCCGACATGGTGCGGTTTTATACCAATGGGACTGATAAGTTTTTCAGTGTGTTTAAACTCTACCAGCCGATCGACAAACGGAAACGGGTCACATTTGTAACCAGCTTCACTAGCCCATCAACCGGTAAAAAGTTTGGATTACCTATCGTCAATGCAGCCGTTCCGAACGACTCAACGCCGTTTTTCAACAAGACCTGGGACCCCAACTCCTTGGCTCTAACGAGTGAGTCGGCGGCTAACGTGTCCATTATACGCTACGCCGAATTGCTGTTGATTCATGCCGAAGCAGAAAATGAAGCAAACGGCCCAACGGCCAAAGCGTATAAATCACTAAACAAAGTACGCAACCGGGCGGGTCTGCCCGACCTGACGCCAGGCTTAATGAAAGACCAGTTCCGCGAAGCCGTCTACCTCGACCGCCGGTTAGAACTGGTGTTCGAATACCAGCGCTGGTTCGACCTGATTCGCCAGAAAGATGCAGCGGGCAACAGCACCTTCGTGGCCAACCTGCAAAAAGTAGGCAAAACCAACGCGAAAGATTTTCACCGGTTGTACCCGATTCCCCAATCGGAGCTGGATAACAACGCCAAACTGGTTCAAAATCCGGGCTGGTAGCTCTATCGCGGGGCGTAGTGGTGTCGGGTTTAAGAACCCGACACCACTATAATTAAGCCATTTTCTATGATACAGAATCCTTCCTTGTATACCAAACAGGTATATCGCTTTGCACTGCTATTACTTTGGCTCAGTGGTTTCGCTGGTTCGCTATTCGGCCAGCAGAAACCGCTGAATGTAGTGGTGCTTTATTCCGACGACCAGCGGTATAATACCATCCATGCCCTGGGCAATGACGCTATTTCGACCCCTAACCTCGACCGACTAGTCAAACAGGGCGTTGCATTTACCCGCGCCCAAACCATGGGTGGTATGCATGGAGCCCTGTGCGTTCCGAGTCGGGCGATGCTCCACACGGGTCGGTATTTGCATGACCTGCAAAAAACGGGGGATGTGATTCCGCCGGAACACATAACGCTGCCGGAATACCTCCAAACCAAAGGGTATCAGACCTATGCGATTGGGAAGTGGCATAACGACAAAGCCTCTTTTGCCCGGAGTTATTCGGGTGGTGCCGCGCTCTATTTCGGAGGTATGCATTTTCCAGCCGATGGTGGTCAGGAACATCCGCAATACGTTAATTTTGACCCGTCGGGGCAGTATACAGAAGCCAATAAACAGAGCGAGACCTATTCATCGAAGCTTTACGCCAATGAAGCGATCAGCTTCCTGAACAAGGCAACGAGTACGACGAAACCATTTTATCTGTACGTCGCCTTTACCTCGCCACATGATCCGCGCACCCCAACCGAGGCTTTCCGGAAGCTATATCCACCTGACCAAATCAAACTACCGCCTAACTTTCTACCACAACATCCGTTCGACAATGGCGATCTGACCGTGCGGGACGAAAAGTTACTGCCCAGACCACTTACCGAAGCACAGGCCAAACAAGAGCTGGCTTTGTACTACGGCATGATTTCGGAACTGGATGCCCAGATCGGCCGCATCCACAACGTGCTCGACAAACAGGGACTGACCCAAAATACCCTCATCGTTTTTGCTGGCGACAATGGGCTGGCTGTGGGTAGCCATGGATTGTTAGGCAAACAAAATCTATACGAACACAGTATGCGGGTTCCACTGGTCATTAGTGGCCCGACACTACCCCAAAACAGTCGGGTGGATGCACTGACCTATCTGGCCGACATTTTTCCGACCGTTACCGATGTGCTGAAGCTACCCAAACCGCCTACGGTTGAAAGTCAGAGTCTTGTGCCGTACATCAACAACCCGACGAAGCCCGGCCGCCCGTCGGTGTACTATGCCTACCGCGACTTTCAACGAGCCGTTCGCACGGCTGACAACTGGAAGCTCATCAAATACAATGTGAATGGGGTTGAAACCACCCAGGTATTCGACCTCAACAAAGACCCGTATGAAGTAAAAAGTCTCGCTAATGAACCGGCGTTTCGCCCACAACGACAGCAATTGGAAACGCTTCTACTCAGCGAGATGAAAACCTATCACGACTTTTTAGACCTCACCAAACCCAATTGGGGTAAGGCCCAATAACCGCCAACAGCAGTCGTCACACCCTACTTACCGAACATCATCCAGGGCAATAAGCAGATGATTATGCATCCAGGAAGTATGAAAAAAGCACTTTACTCACTAGCCCTTTCGGCACTGGCAATGGGCTTGAGCCCGCTTCAGGCCGACGCTCAATACACCCCTTTACAGCAGAGTAAGGGAACCATTGGCAAAACCGTTGCCGAAACCAAGCAGTGGTGGCCCGAACGCCGGAAAGCCCCCGCAGGCGCACCTAATGTGGTCTGGATTTTGCTGGACGACATCGGCTTCGGTGCCGTCAGTTCATTTGGTGGACTGATTCAAACGCCAACGCTGGACAGTCTGGCGTATAATGGGTTACGCTATACTAATTTTCATACTACGTCGATTTGTGCCCCCACCCGGGCAGCCTTACTAACGGGTCGAAACCACCACTCAGCCCACATGGGGCTGTTCCCAGAAAATGCTGTCGGGACGCCCGGTTATGATGCGCAGATTCCGTTTGAAAAAGCCACGGTTGCCGAAATCCTGAAAGAGAATGGCTATAACACCTTTGCTCTGGGCAAATGGCACATCACCCCCCTGGCCGATCTGACGCCCGCCGGACCGTTCAACCGCTGGCCAACGGGGCGGGGCTTCGATCATTTCTTCGGCTTCCCATCGCGGGGCAGCACCGACCAGTGGCATACCGAATTCTGGGAAGATACGCGCCGGATTAAAGATCAACAGAGCGGTAAGCATTTTAACGAAGTGCTGGTCGATAAGGCGATTGACTACATTTCGGAGCAGAAATCAGCTGATCCGAATAAACCGTTTTTTCTCTACGTAGCGACGGGCGCGGGTCACGCTCCGCATCAGGTGGCACCGGAATGGAGTGCCAAATACAAAGGTAGATTCGATGGCGGCTGGGATCAGTACCGCGAGCAGGTACTCGCTAACCAGATCAAACTGGGCGTTGTGCCCGCCACCACGGTGCTGCCGCCCCGCAATCCCGGTATTAAAGACTGGAATAGTCTGTCGGCACCGGAAAAGAAATTATACGCCCGGTTTATGGAAGTCTACGCCGGATTTCTGAGCTACACCGATCATGAAATTGGCCGTATTGTCAAGCATCTGAAAGAGACGGCCCAACTGGACAACACCCTGATTTTCGTTTCGGTAGGCGACAATGGAGCCAGCAAAGAAGGCACCTTCGTTGGCACGGTGAACAACTTCGACCCAGCCATTTCGGAAGAAGCACATCTAAAGAAAAACCTGGAAGAAATTGACCTTATCGGCACGGAGTTCGCTAAAGCCAATTACCCGCTGGGTTGGGCAGCGGCTACCAATGCGCCGTTCCGGCAGTGGAAAACCGATGCCAATGCAGAAGGCGGCACCCGCAATCCACTCATCGTTTTTTACCCACAGGGTATCAAAGAGAAAGGTGGTATACGTACCCAGTACAGCCACGTTATCGACATTCTGCCCACCACTGTCGAACTGATCAAAGCACAAGTTCCGGCCAGTATCAACGGCTATCCGCAGGATAAAATTGAAGGCACCAGTCTGGCTTACAGCCTCAACGATGCGAAGGCAAAAGACCGCCATACCCAGCAGTACTACGAGATTCTGGGGTCGCGCTCGATCTATAAAGACGGTTGGAAAGCCGGTACGCTTCACGTTAAAGGGCAACCTTTTGAGCAGGATAAATGGGAGCTCTTCAACCTGAACGAAGACTACAATGAGCTGCACGACTTGGCAACTACCAAACCCGAGAAGCTGAAGGAACTACGAGCGGTGTTTGAAAGTGAAGCGGTTAAGTACAATATCTACCCTTTGAAAGACGGCGTTGTTCCCACCGTGGGGCCCTCGGCCTACAAGAATCTGAATCAGGTGGTGTTGCTTCCGGGCATTCAAACGCTGATTGACATCGCGAGTCCACTGGCGGGCAAGCCCTCCTTCAGCCTGACCGCCGATGTGGTTATTCCATCGGTTGGTACCGAGGGCGTGCTGGTGTCGCGGGGTGGCCGGGCTGGTGGGCTTAGCTTCTTTGTCCAGCATCGCAAACTGCACTTTGTCTACAACCTGGGCGATGGCACTAAATACACGGTCAGTTCCAATATCGCGGTTCCGACAGGCGAGGCAAAACTACGGGCCGACGTTAACTTCGACGCCCAGAAAAAGTCGGGGCTGATTACACTGTTCATCAATGGTGCCAACGTCGGTGAGACTCCCTTTGGCCGGAGCATCGCCAGTATTTATTCGCACGAAGGCGTTAACGTCGGTCTGGATGACCTGACGGCCGTTTCGGATACCTATAAAGTGCCGTTTGTCTTCACCGGCAAAATTTACAGCATCACACTGGATTTTGAAGCCCCACAACAGTCGTATTTGAAGTAAATGAATAACGGACAATGTAAAATGGATAACCAAACCATAATCCTCTCTTAAACAGCGAGTTACCCATTATTCATTTTACATCATTCATTCTAGGAAACAAACAATCATGAAAAAATCAATTGTCCTTTTCCTACTGCTTATCAGTTTCTGTACCCTGTCGAAAGCGCAGAGCAACGGCTCGCACGAGATTAGTGCCAGTGAGAAAGAAGAGGTCATTCGGGTGTTGGACGACTATATGAATACGTTTAACGCCAAAAATCTGGCGAAATGGGAAAGTACCTACCAATTTCCTCATTTCCGCTTGGCCAGTGGCAGCATGAACGTATTGGAAAAAGCGGGCTTGCGCGATTCACTGCATGTATTTGCGCCCCTCCAAAAAGCGGGCTGGGACTACAGCCGTTGGGATCACCGCAACATCATCCAGGCTTCAGACAATAAAGTCCATGTTGACACACGCTTCTCCCGCTACCGAAAAGATGGCAGCAAAATCGGCACGTATGAGTCGCTTTATGTCGTGACCAAAGAAAATGGCCGCTGGGGTGTCAAACTCCGGTCAAGTTTCGCCGAATAAGACTATACCCTAACCACCTAAAATATACGACATTATGCTTAATTCAAAGCTTACAGCCTTAACGCTCATTGGCAGCAGCCTTATCGTCCAGCTTGCCTGGGGGCAGAATATTACCCAGCAACAACAGCCGTTCAAGGGTGTTATCGGCAAAAGTAGCGCAGACTCCAAAGAATCCTGGACGCTGCCGGTTAAAGCGGCAGTCGGAGCGCCCAACGTGGTCTGGATTCTGCTTGACGACGTAGGCTTTGGTGCCAGCAGCGCATTTGGTGGGGTTATCAATACTCCCGTTTTCGAAAGTCTAGCCAACAACGGCCTGCGCTATACCAATTTCCATACAGCGGCAATCTGCGCCCCAACCCGGGCCGCGCTGCTCACCGGTCGCAACCAGCATGCGGTGCATGAAGGCGGTTTTTCGCACGTTTGGGGCTCGGCGGGTTACCCCGGCTGGGACGGTCGGATTCCGTCGGACAAAGGAACGGTTGCCGAAATTCTGCGTGAAGCAGGTTATAATACATTCGGTGTCGGCAAATATGGCCTGACCCCCGATCAGGACGCAACCGATGCGGGACCGTTCGACCGCTGGCCGTCGGGTAAAGGCTTCGACCATTTTTTTGGTTTTCTGGGTTCACAAACAGATCAGTACAAACCCGATTTAATTGAAGATAACGCCCATGTAATGCCCGATGGCCGTCACCTGAGCGATCAGATTACCGACAAGGCCATAAGCTACATCGAACGCCAGAAAAAAGCGGCTCCCAATAAGCCGTTTTTTCTGTACTATTCGCCAGGCGCTACCCATGCCCCGCATCAGGTAGCCACGAAGTGGAGCGATCTCTACAAAGGCAAATTCGATAAAGGCTGGGACGTATTCCGGCAGGATGTATTTACCCGCCAAAAACAGCAGGGCATTATTCCGGCCAACGCCATTTTGCCCGAACGCAATCCGAACATTAAAGCCTGGGATGCGCTATCGACCGACGAGAAAAAGCTGTACGCCCGGTTCATGGAAGTCTATGCCGGCTACCTGACTTATACCGATCATGAAGTAGGTCGGGTAGTGAATTACCTGAAACAAATTAACCAGTTAGACAACACCCTGATTTTGCTGGTCATCGGCGATAACGGCGCCAGCAAAGAGGGTGCGCTGACGGGCGCTATTAACCGGTCAGAGCTTGCGTCGGCGCTAGGGCCACAGCTTTCAGAGGCCGAACAAATCAAAGCGAATCTGGCCAGTATCGACAAAATCGGTACACCGGAAGGCACCAATGCCAATTATCCCTTAGGTTGGGCACAAGCCGCCAATACCCCGTTTAAATTCTGGAAACAGGATGCCCATTCGGAAGGTGGTACACGCAATCCGCTGATTGTTTTCTACCCAAAAGGCATCAAGGATAAAGGGGAGATACGTACCCAATATGGTCATGTGAACGATCTGCTGCCCACTACGCTGGAGTTTCTGGGCCTCAAGGCACCCGAATATATTCGGGGCGTCAAACAGGATACGCTACAGGGTACGTCGCTGGTGTATTCGTTCGATAATGCCAAAGCGCCTTCGCGCCACACGGTGCAGTACTATTACATCTTTGGCTCACGCTCGATTTATAAAGATGGCTGGAAAGCTGGATTTGCCTACAAACCCCAAACCAACCGTGGCATCGTCTCGGCCATTAGCGTAGCCGATACGACCAACAACGACTGGCAGTTATACAACCTGAATGAGGATTTTAACGAGCGGATTAACCTCGCTAAAAAGTATCCCCAGAAACTGGAAGAGCTGAAAGCGGTATTTGAAGACCAGGCGAAAAAGAACAACCTCTACCCGTTTATCACTTGGGATGACGTCTTTATTCGGTTCCGGGTACCCCAGCGGAAAGAAAGTGCCAAACTTGACTGATCGTATTCCTAACCCCTACCCTTTTTACCACAAATTGTATCCCTGCAATACAAACATGATGAAACGAATTATTCTCAGTCTCGCTTTGGCCGTCACCACGTTCGGCATGGCTAGTGCCCAAAAGAAAGCCAAAACACCCGTTGCCAATAAACCGAACATCGTCCTGATCATGGTGGATGACATGGGCTACTCAGACCTCGGCGCATTCGGCTCCGAAATCAGTACGCCCAACCTCGACCGGCTGGCTAAAGAAGGCATCCGGCTCCGTGAATTTTACAACAATTCCATTTGCGCCCCCACGCGAGCATCCTTGCTAACTGGACAGTATCAGCACAAAGCGGGTGTTGGCTATTTCGATGTCAACCTGGGCTTACCCGCTTATCAAGGTTATCTGAACCAGGAGTCGCTGACACTGGGCGAGGTGTTCCGGTCGGGGGGGTACAGTACGCTAATGTCGGGTAAGTGGCATGTCGGGAAAGATAGTCTGTCTTGGCCTAATCAGCGCGGGTTCGACAAGTTCTACGGCATATTGGGTGGCGCATCGGACTACTTTGATGTGAAACCCCTGCCCTTTGGCAACAGTCCGTATCCGGTGGCGCTGATCAAGAACAATGTCCGGCAGTTTCCGAAAGACAACTCATACTATTTCACCGATGAGATTGGCAATAATGCTGTTCAGTTTCTGGACGAACAGAAGAGCGAAAACAAGCCGTTCTTTTTGTACGTAGCCTTCACGGCTCCCCACTGGCCGCTACAGGCATTACCCGAAGACATTGCTAAATACCGGGGTAAGTACGATCTGGGCTGGGATTCATTGCGCGTCGAGCGGTTGAAACGCCAGAAAGAACTAGGTATTCTAGCCCCAAACCAAAGCATCGCCCAGCACGACCCGGAAGTACCCTATTGGAACAAGCTTACCTACGACGAGAAGCAATTCTGGAAAGCCAAAATGGAAGTGTATGCCGCCATGGTCGACCGGATGGATCAGAATGTGGGTAAGGTACTGGCCAAGTTGAAAGAACTCAAAAAAGACGATAACACGCTGATTGTCTTCCTGTCTGACAACGGGGCGCAGGGTGGCTTTAACAGTTATAGCCAACTCCGCCGGGGTATTGTGCGCAACACGGGCCCGGTCGGAACGGCGGGCTCTTTCGATTATCAGGAACAGAACTGGGCGTACCTCTCGAACACCCCGCTTCGGCATTACAAAAACAACTTCCACGAAGGTGGTTTCGGTACATCGTTTATCGCCTGGTATCCTAAGAGCATCAAACCCGGCAGTATTGCCAAAGGAACTGGTCACCTGATCGACCTTGCGCCCACCTTCTACGAACTGGCAGGCGTAACGTATCCGTCGACCTACAACGGCGTAAAGGCCAATCCGCTGGTCGGCAAAAGCCTGCTACCGGTATTGTTCGGGCAGGCCAATGAAGTGGACCGGGGTGAGCCCATCTTCTGGGAACGGGCTGGCAATCGTGCCGTACGTAAGGGAAAATGGAAGATCGTTTCAACCTACCCAAGCTATAAATGGGAACTCTACGACCTCGACAAAGACCGGGGTGAAATCACGAATCAGGCGGAGATACACCCAGAAATCGTCAACGAATTATCGGCTGAATATGTTCGCTGGGCTGAAAAAACCGGCGTCGTGGATTACGACAGAATCAAGCCCCAGAACGACATCATTCCGGGACAGACAGCTACCCGAGCCAACAACTAAACTGACATGAAACTGGACATCCTCGTTTTTTCGGCCCACCCCGACGATGCCGAAGTGGCCTGTGGTGGTACCGTGCTGCGGCACCGTTCGATGGGCCGAAAAATCGGGTTTGTCGACCTAACCTGTGGTGAGTTAGGCACACGCGGTACACCTGAAATTAGACTGGAGGAAGCCGCCAATGCGGCTCAACTTCTGGGACTGACTACCCGGATCAACCTGAACTTTGCGGATGGCTTTTTCCAGAACGACGAAGCTCATCAACGGGAGGTGATCCGGGTGATCCGCCAGTTTCAGCCCGATGTAGTGCTGGTAAACGCCCCGTCTGACCGCCATCCCGACCACATCCGTGCGGCAAAGCTGGTAGTCGACGCCTGTTTTTATGCCGGACTCCCCAATCTGGAAACTTGCGCCGACAACCGCACGAAGCAGGAAAGCTGGAAGCCCAGAGCCATTTACCACTACATACAGGACTGGCGAATTCAACCCGATTTTATAGTCGATGTGTCGGCACATTTTGTGCAAAAAGTTAGGGCGGCCAAAGCCTATCGAAGTCAGTTTTATGACCCGGAAAGCCAGGAACCGGTAACGTGCATTTCAGATGCGAGCTTCTTTGCGCGTGTTGAAGCCCGAGCGGTCGACTTCGGGCACATGATTGGAGTAGCTTACGGCGAAGGCTTTCTGAAAACTAAGGCATTGAGCCCCCACACATTTTTTGATATACACTGAGAAACTCAATCGAGAAGTTTACCAAGGCAAATCACCCAAACCAATAAAGTCATGAAAGTCAACGCGATTCTCTTTCTCTTTTTTGCCACATCGCCCTCACTATTCGTGCAGCCGAGTCCGCAGAAATACACCCAGAAAAGCCCCAACAAGATTTTGGTTACCCCGAAGGAAAGCCAGAAAATTCTGAGCGAAGTGGAAGCAGGCAACGCTTACCTGATCGACGTACGAGCAGCGGAGGAGTATGCCGAAAAACACCTTAAATACGCCCAGAATATCAATATCCGGTCGGCCGAGTTTGGGCCTAAAATCAGCCAACTTGATAAACGAAAGCCTATTTACCTCTACTGCTGGTCGGGCAACCGCAGTGGCAAAGCCACCGACAGCCTGCTGACGCTGGGCTACCAGTTCAGCTACAACATCGGGGGTTTGGACAGCCTCGCCAAAGCCGGATTGCCAGTCGAAAAATAATTGGTCATACTTACGAACCAACATCATGTCTTTTCTCAAATACATATTAACGGCCAGTCTCGTCGGTTTTCTAGCGATAAGCACCACGTTGGCGCAAGCTCCTTTTCCAGACTATTTCACCGGAAAAAGCCTGTACGGCACGGTCGAGAAATTCGTGAGCCTGGGCGAACACCGAACCGGCACCGAAGCCGACCGCAAAACCTCCGAGTGGCTGGGCAACGAGCTCAAAAACGCAGGTTATGCGGTAAAGTATCTTGAGTTTCCAGTTAAGCAGTTCTTTTTCGAGAAAGGCACCCTGTCGGCGGGTTCAACTGCCGTCAACATTTTTCCGTTGTGGTATGTCAACGACAAAATTTCGCTGACCGTCGATGCGCCGATTGTCGATAGCCGAACGGGAAATCAGTCTGCAGATTATAGCGGTAAAATTGTATTGACGCGCCTGTCGGGGCAGGTTGGGCATCAGGCGATTTTGAAACCCATCATTGCAGGGGGTGCCAAAGCCATTGTAGCCATCACCGAAAACCCATCCGGTGAAATCGTGGCTATCAACACGTCGTACAGCAACGAGCCCTGGCCAATCCCCATCGCATTGCTGGCCCCGAAAGATAGTGCTCAGGTATTAGCCGCTATTGCTACACAGAAAACCGTTCAGTTGGTAATTCAGGGAACGTTTCGCGACGTAAAGGGCCGGAATATTTACGGCAAAATTGGCAACGGTCCCAAAACCATTGTCGTTTCGACGCCCATCAGTGGGTGGTTCACCTGCGGGGGCGAACGAGGGCCGGGCATTGCGGCCTGGCTGGCACTGGCGAAATGGGCAAGTGCTACCAAACTACCCTATACGTTTCTGTTCACGGCCAATTCGGGGCATGAGCTGGCGAACCTGGGTGCCCGGCAGTTTCTGGAAACGGTAGCCCCCAAACCGGCCGATACGCAACTCTGGGTACACCTGGGCGCGGGCATCGCTACCCGGAAATGGGTCAAATCCGAGAGTGGGTATGCTCCAGCCAACCAGGTCGATGCCAACCGATCCATTGTATACAGCAGCACCGTAAAGGACAGCTTCGACAAAACGTTTCAGACTATAGACGGGCGAAAAGCAGTGACCAATGTCGGCGTTGGCGAACTGATCGAAGTGGTCAAACATGGTTACCCAAATTATCTGGCCATTGCCGGTACGCATTTCCTGTTCCATGCACCAACCGATGACGCCAAGGCAACCTCCCCTGAATTGCTGGAAGAAATTACCCGCTCACTCAAGGGCTTCATTGAGGCCGAAACCCAACGCTAATATGGTCAATCCTGTCAAATACATCCTGGCAAGTCTGTTGGTACTAGCTAAGGCGTTACCCGGTTTGGCACAACCGGCCAAACCGAATATTATCATTATTCTGGCCGATGATCTGGGCTACTCCGACATTGGTGCGTTTGGCGGGGAAATCAAAACCCCTACGCTCGACAAACTGGCCCAAAATGGGCTGGTTATGACTCAGTTTTACAATGCCGGGCGGTGCTGTCCATCCAGAGCTTCTCTGCTAACGGGTCTTTATTCGCATCAGGCTGGTGTCGGCGATATGGTGCAGAATAAAGGCGTTGCACCCTATCAGGGGTATCTGAACGATAATTGCGTCACCATTGCGCAACTGCTCAAAAAGGCGGGCTACTCGACCACCGTTTCCGGCAAATGGCATGTTGGTTTAGTACCATCTGCCTGGGCCGTCAATCGGGGTTTCGATAAGTCGTTTACCCTCCAAAATAATGGCAGCAGCTACTTCAACTCGCAACCTCTGTATAACGACGGGCGAACAGTTACCTTTTTGAACAGCAGTCAGGAAGTTACCCGAACGGATACCTCCACCTACCTGACCCAAGCCATCACTAACTTCGCCGTTGAGGCTCTGGAAGCCGAACGAAATAAGGCGAACCCCTTCTTTTTATATGTTGCCTATAATGCGCCCCACTGGCCCATTCAGGCCCTGCCGGAGGATATTGCCCGTTACAAAGGCAAGTATCTGGTGGGCTGGGATGCCCTCCGAAAGCAGCGATTTGCCAAACAGCTTGCCACGGGCATTGTCGATAAACACTGGAAACTTTCCGAACGCTTTGACAACGTACCTGACTGGAATAGCCTGACCGATTCGGAAAAAGACAGGTGGGATACCCGCATGGCAATCTATGCCGCCATGATTGACCGGATGGACAAAGGGATCGCCGAAATCCTGACCAAACTCAAGGCGATCAGGAAAGACGACAATACGTTGGTTCTCTTCCTGTCAGACAATGGTGGCAGTGCCGACGATGTTCGCAACTGGAGTTATGTAACGCAGAAAAATGGAACACCCGGCTCGGTTAACGCCATTGACAGCTACGAAGCGCCCTGGGGAAACGTGAGCAATACACCCTTCCGGTTATTCAAGAAAAACACCCATGAAGGAGGCATTGCCACCCCGTTTATTGCCTGGTTCTCCAAGCGTATCAAGGGGGGAATGATAAGCCGTGATGTTGGTCATTTAATTGATATTCTGCCCACTTGCCTGGCGGTAACGGGTGTTCCGTATCCCCACGAGTTCAACGGCAAAGCCTTAACGCCCACCGAAGGCATTGGCCTGACAAATCTCTTCACGAATCAGCCTTTCAAGGGGCATGAGGCCCTTTTTTGGGAACATGAAGGCAGCCGTGCCGTGCGCAAAGGCAACTGGAAACTCGTTGCCTAGCATGGAAAACCTTGGGCGCTCTACAACCTCGAAACAGACCGAACCGAAATGCAAAACCTGGCCGATCAATACCCGAAAAAAGTAGCTGAACTAGCCAATGACCACCAGGCCTGGTCGCAAAAAGTTGGGGTCGTCAACTGGGATCTTATTAAATAACACAGTAACAAGTAAACCAGATCAAACCAAATCAATTCATGAAAAAACAAC
Organism: uncultured Spirosoma sp.; assembly: GCA_964244155.1. Classification (GTDB taxonomy): domain Bacteria; phylum Bacteroidota; class Bacteroidia; order Cytophagales; family Spirosomataceae; genus Spirosoma. The sequence goes on along the minus strand of CAXTJJ010000002.1, from coordinate 22,965 downwards.
TCACATTCATCCTTGTCCTGCTTGGCTTCGTTTCGGTATCCATTGCCCAAACCGAAAAACCGGAGGGTCTGTTACCCGTCGACCAGTTTGCTGCTAAGGTAAAAGCACAGCCCACACCCCAGCTCATCGACGCCCGAAGCGCCGAAGAATTCGCGTTGAACCACATCCCGGACGCTGTTAACTTCAACCTGCAAACCGAAGGCTACGAAACACTGGTGAAGGGCCTGAGCCCGTCGAAACCCGTATTTGTATACTCCATCGCCAATGGCCGGAGTGTTGCCCTAGCGACTGATCTGCGGAAAAAGGGCTTTAAAGACGTGTATGTGCTCGATAGGGGTATTGGTGCCTGGACCGGCGCTGGTAACCCGCTCTTTACCACGGCTAAAAAAGGGCTGACCCTGGCTGAATACAACCAAATTGTAGCCAGCAACAAGCTGGTGCTGGTCGACATTGGCTCGAAGTACTGTGGCTCCTGCAAGAAAGTTAAACCCATTCTGGAAGAACTGCGCAAAGAGCATGGCGACGCCCTGAAAATCGTTGAAATTGAGCTGGAAGAAAGTCCCGCCCTCATTGCTTCCCTTAAAACGGTTACCGCTTTCCCTTACCTGATCGTCTACAAAAAGGGCGAAATCACGCTGAAACGCGCCGGAATTACCGACCTGAAAGCGGAGCTGGACACCAAGTTAGTGGCGGCTAAATAAGGAAGTTATCGAAAAACCCGGCACCGGCCGGTGCCGGGTTTTATCCAGTTTATCAGCTTCATTCTACGCCTTCTACTCCCTCTATGAAAACACTTTTTTTAATAACTAGTTTGCTCACCCTGGCGAGCGGTTCTATGGCCCAACATCGTACTCCGACCCAGCCAAACATTGTGCTGATTGTGGCTGATGATCTCGGCTATGGCGATGTAGGGTTCAATGGACAAAAGCTCATCAAAACTCCAAACATCGACCGATTGGCGGCACAAGGGCTTCGGTTTACTCAGTTTTATGCAGGCACCACCGTCTGTGCGCCCTCCCGCTCGGCCCTGTTGACGGGAAAGCATACCGGCCATACGTACATCCGGGGTAACAAAGGCGTTGACCCCGAAGGCCAGGAGACCCTTGCTGATTCGGTCGTCACACTGGCCGAAGTTCTCAAAAAAGCAGGTTATACCACAGCCGCTTTTGGCAAATGGGGACTGGGACCGGTTGGCTCGGAAGGCGATCCCAATGTGCAGGGATTCGATCAGTTTTATGGCTACAACTGCCAGAGTCTGGCCCATCGGTATTATCCCGACCACTTGTGGAATAACGACAAAAAAGTTGTTTTAGACGGCAATGCCAACCTGACGCGCAACCAGACCTACGCACCCGATCTGATTCAAAAACAGGCGCTTGACTTTGTAGATTCACGAAACGGTCAGGAACCCTTCTTCATGTTTCTGCCCTATATTTTGCCCCATGCCGAATTACTGGTGCCGGATGATAGCCTGTTTCAATACTACAAAGGCAAATTCTCCGAAAAACCCTTTACCGGAGCCGATTATGGATCTCATGCCACAACAGGGGGCTACACTTCACAACAATATCCGCACGCCACCTTTGCCGCCATGGTAGCCCGGCTGGATGTATACGTCGGGCAAGTGCTGGAAAAACTCAAAGCCAAAGGACTGGACAGAAACACACTGGTAATTTTTACGAGCGATAACGGCCCGCACCTCGAAGGAGGTGCTGATCCGACGTTTTTTGCCAGCGGGGGCGGCTTTCGCGGGTTCAAGCGCGACCTGTACGAAGGCGGTATTCGGGTGCCCTTCATTGCCCGCTGGCCAGGTGTCATCTCGCCCAATACCCAAAGCAACTACATCGGTGCCTTCTGGGATCTGTTACCCACGTTTGCCGAACTGGCTGGCACAAAGGCATCTATACCGATTGACGGCCTTTCCATAACCCCCACATTACTAGGTAATGGAAAGCAGAAGGTGCATGAGTATCTGTATTGGGAGTTTCACGAGGGGGGCGGCAAGCAGGCCGTGCGGCAGGGCAACTGGAAAGCTGTCCGGCTCAACGTCAATCAATCTGCCACGGGCAAACTGGAACTGTATGATCTGGCCAACGACCTGGCCGAAAAAAAGGATGTCTCGGCAGTATACCCGGATAAAGTCAAGGAGTTAGCCCACCTGATGGATGAGGCACATACGCTTTCAGTACTTTTTCCCTTCGGTGGGCAGTAGAGAGGTTTAGGGCTTGGTCAATTTGATAGATTTTCGGCACAGATTATGTCTCTTTTTTGGGCTGGGTTACAGGATTTTTGTTGACCGAAAATAGTACAACCCTGCAAAAAACACTCGCTTTAATCCTATTCTACTCACCGTACCTATTAAGCAGCTACGTTCATTTCTATGAGAAGATCCATACTGACTTGTATTTTAGTTATCCTACTAGCCAACCCCGGTTTGGCCCAAAACAATTTTAATCACAATGTTGTGTGGGGAAGGCTCGCTTTAACCGATACCATCACGACCAGACTTCGGTGGGAGTTATTTATTCAGCACCGGCGGCAAAATGACCCTGACAACGAATTAGATGCATTCAAAGCTCCCCAATTTACCAGTTATTGGGCCTGGCTCTATTATTCTCTTTCGCCAACTACCCGAATCTCAGTTTCGCCCTTCGGGTATTTTAAAAGTTGGATTTTGATTGCCCAGCCTGCTGATTTGGATAAGGAATCAGAGAACTACGATGGGCTGTCCGGCTCGATCAGGAGCAAAAATTACCCTGGTTTAATCTCACAAATCGGTACGGTCTGGAGTATCGCTGGCGAGATCTTGCCAATAACAACGTTTTTCTGCCAAACTGGCGAGTCCGCTACATGCTACGCCTGGAAAAGCCCATTCGGGCTTTATGGATAAAACGCCCATTCAGTTTTGTAGTCAATGATGAAATCTTTATTCAGTTTGGACGGGCTGTACGAGGCAATCCGAATGTTTTTGATCAGAATAGGCTCTATGCGGGTTTTAACGTGGGGGTAACAAAGAATATAAAGGCAAGTCTGGGCTATATCTATGGGATTCAGGAACGAAACTCAGGCAAAGAATTCGACTATTCAAACATCTTATGGGGCGTACTCACCTTTGACAATGTGATAAGTCAGTTCAAAAAAAGATGATGATCGCCGAATAAACTGTAGTATGATGAAGAACTTTTTCTTTTCCCTCTGGCTTGGCTGTCAACTCGTACTTCCCCTGAGCGTGTTGGCTCAACAGGGAGTTGCCAGACCAAAACCCAACATTATCTTTTTACTCACCGATGATCATCGCTGGGATGCCCTGGGGGCAATGGGCAATTTCATCATTCAAACGCCAAACCTCGATGCGTTAGCTAGCAAGGGTATCTTATTCAAAAATGCCTACGTAACTACAGCAATCTGTTGCGTGAGTCGAGCCAACCTACTGAGTGGCCAGTATATGTCGCGGCATAAAATCAATGATTTTGATACCCCGTTTAGCCCGGCGGCTTTAGCCCGGACGTATCCCCTGTTGCTAAAAAAAGCGGGGTATAAAATCGGGTTCATCGGCAAGTATGGCGTGGGCACTAAAAACCTGCCCAGCGACTTGTTTAACTACTGGTCAGGTACAAAAAAAAGCCAGCCCGACTATGAAGTTCCTGATGCCAACGGGCACCTGATTCACGATACCGATACCATAAGTCACGACATTCAAACGTTTCTGGAGCGATTTGCCAGCCGGGAGCCATCTAGCCGGGTGCCATTCTGTTTATCGGTCAGCTTTAAAGCACCCCATGAATTGGACGGCAACCCGCCGTCCTATATAGTCCAGTCGCGTTACAAAGACCTCTACAAGGATGTCAGCATTCCACAACCGCTCACGGCCGATCCGAAGTACTGGGACAGTTTCCCCGATTTTTTCAGAACCGACCAGAATATTGCACGGGAGCGCTGGAAGCCGTTATTGTCGACGCCCGCGCTTCATGCCGAAACGGTGAAGAATTATTACCGTCTGATCACTGGTGTTGATGAAGCGGTGGGCAAACTGGTGGCTCAACTCCAGCAGCTCCACCTGGATCAAAACACCATAATCGTGTTTATGGGCGATAATGGATTTTCCCTCGGTGAGCACGGCCTGGAAGGCAAATGGTACGGCTATGAAGAATCCATCCGGGTGCCTTTGCTCATTTACAATCCCACGTTGCCAACGAAGCTGAAAGGCACTAAACTAACCCAGATTGCCTTAACGATTGATATTGCGCCTACCCTGCTGACGATGGCTGGCGTGCCTATTCCGGCAACGATGCAGGGCTTTGATTTGATGAGCAGGCTAACCAAGAAATCTCCCGCCCGAACCGACTTTTTTTACGAGCATACCTTTATGGGTAGCCCCAGACTTCCTAAAGTAGAAGGCGTGGTCAGCCAGGATTTCAAGTATATGCTTTACACTGAACACGGCTACGAAGAACTCTTTGACACGGCCCATGATCCGCATGAAACAACCAATTTGGCGAAAACAGCCAAATATGCGAAGAAACTAGCCCAACTTCGACGGAGGTATGCCGAGTTAAAACAAGCCGCCCTTTAAGGGCACGACATCTATTGCATCATGAATAACTTCTGGTTAACCTATTTCCTTTACGCGCTTACTGTACTGGCCACGCACCCGGCCGAAGCACAAACAAAACCGGTTCGTTCTCCAGCTCGTCCAAACATAATTCTGATTATGACGGATGATCAGGGGTATGGCGACCTGGGGTTTTACGGCAATCCCTACGTGAAGACGCCTAACATTGATGCATTTGCGGCTCGCAGTACCCGCCTGACCAACTTCCATACCTCGCCGGTTTGCAGTCCTACCCGGGCTAGTTTGCTGACTGGCCGATACCACCAGCGGACAGGGGTGCATGATACCTACAACGGAGGTTCCATTATGGCCACTGAAGAAGTTACTCTGGCCGAAATTCTACGCCAACAGGGGTACAAAACAGGTATAGTCGGTAAATGGCATCTGGGCGACAATTACCACTATCGCGCATCTGATCAGGGGTTCGACTTTTCACTCGTTGGGCACGGTGGTGGCATTGGCCAACCGGGCGACCATGCCGATAACTTCTTTCGTCCCGACAGTAGCTATTTCAATACGACCCTCTACAAAAACAATGTCCCCGTAGCAACGAAGGGCTATTGTACGGATGTCTTCACCGATGCGGCACTAGATTTCCTGAACGACAAACAGCAGAAACCATTCTTTCTATACGTCGCCTATAACGCTCCGCACGACCCGTTGCAGGTACCCCAATCATATTATGACCAATACAAAAATTTAGCCCTCAATACCCCTTTTGACCAGAAATCCGGGAGCGACTGGGCGTCTATGACGGCCAAGGATAAAGAAGACGCCCGGCGTGCGTATGCGATGATTACCAATATCGACGATAATGTGGGACGAATTCTGGCGCGGGTGAAAGCACTGAAGCTGGAAGAGAACACGATCATTATCTTCACCACCGATAACGGTAACCAGCAACTGCGGTTCAATACCGGCTTTAAAGGCCGAAAAGGCACGGTTTACGAGGGAGGCACGCGCACGCCTTTCTTCATATGGGGAAAGGATATTGCTCCGGTCAACAAAGATATTCCCGCCCGAATAGCGCACATTGATGTATTACCAACGCTACTGGAAGCGGTGAATATCAAGTTGCCTGCCCAGTTGAAACTCGATGGTCGGTCGGTTCTTCCGTTTATTCAGGGTCGGGAAACAGACCGACGGGGTGTTTTTTATAATGCCTGGAATCGGGGCTGGCCAGAACCGTACCGGAATGCGGCTTTGTATAAAGATGACTACAAACTGGTCGCCGTCAACGTCCAAAAACCCGAAAGTTTTGAACTCTACAACCTCAAAACAGACCCCTATGAGCGCACGAATCTAATTACAGCAAACCCAGCAATTGCGCAGGATCTGAAAGCTGAACTCGACAAGGTCTATCAGGACATTGCCGCCAGCCCTAATCTGGTCACCCGAAGAATCAGCCTTGGAACCGCATTCGAAAATCCAACCGTGCTGACCCGGCAGGACTGGACAGGTCTGGTCAGCAACTGGATTGCCGAAACCGGTTTAGGGTATTGGGCCGTCAGCGTACAAACGGATGGATATTACGATTTCACCATTCGCCATTTACCCACTAAAAAAGGAAATCGGCTACTGATTCGGGTAGGCCAAACCCAGCGTAGCATTCAGACCGAAAAGGATAACAGTACCGAAGAAACAATCAGCCATGTTTACTTGAAGCAAGGCGACTATAACCTGGAGTCGTGGCTGGAAACCGAAAAAGGCACCTTAGGACCCTTTTACGTAACCGTAAAAAAACAAACTCCTTAACGATGATCAATTCACTCATTACCCCATGAAAAAACTACTTACACTGTACTTAGTCCTGGCTGGATTCGTCGTATTCGGCACTACGCCACCCAGAAAACCAGCCACTCCGAAAACCCGTCAGAAACCCAATATCGTGCTCATCATGGCTGACGACATGGGGTATTCCGATTTAGGCTGCTACGGTTCTGAAATCCCGACCCCCAACCTCGACAAGCTGGCTAGTCAGGGCGTGCGATTCACCCAGTTTTATAATACCGCCCGCTGCTGTCCAACCCGGGCCTCCCTGATGACAGGTTTGTTCCAGCACCAGGCAGGTATCGGCCACATGACCAAAGAGCCCAGCAATCGGATCGACTACGATTATGGTGTTTACGGCTACCGGGGCGAACTGAACCGCAATTGCGTTACCCTGGCCGAAGTACTAAAAACGGCGGGTTATCATACCTATATGGCAGGGAAATGGCATCTGGGCTCCGGCACTCCCGATCTTCGTCCGCGTCAGCGGGGTTTCGACCGCTACTATGGTCTGCTAGCCGGTGCGAGTAGTTACCTCGATCCCATCCAGCCGCGCGGCATCTGGCTTGACAATGAACCGATTGACAAAGTAAGTCAGCCGTTTTACACCACCGATGCCTTCACCGATCATGCGATTTCGTTTTTGAGCGACCAGAAAGACCAGCAACCATTTTTCCTCTATCTGGCGTTCACCTCACCGCACTGGCCGCTCCATGCACTGAATCAGGACATTGAACGCTTCCGGGGAAAATACCGGCAAGGATGGGATGCCCTCCGTGAACAACGGTTTCGCAGGCAAGTGAAGGCAGGAATTGTTTCGGAACAATGGGGCCTATCAGCTCGTCCGGAAATTTACCCGGCCTGGGCCGAGCAGGATACCGCCCGCCAGCGGGAAATGGATTATCGGATGGCGGTGTATGCCGCCCAGATTTACCGGATGGACCAGAACATCGGCAAACTGGTCGATTATCTCAAAAAAGAAGGAAAGCTTGACAATACGTTGCTGGTCTTTTTGTCCGACAACGGAGCCTGTCAGGAAGGGGGCATATTGGGTGGAGGCACCCTGAGCGACATCAATGATCCGACCAAAGGGGGTGCCATATCCTATGGGGCAGTATGGGTGAATACGTCCAATACGCCCTTCAAAGGGTTTAAGCACGTGTCGTACGAAGGCGGCATTGCAACCCCGTTGATTGTTCATTATCCAGTAGCCATAACAAGTCAGAAAGGCCGAATGTCAACCGTTCCTGGCTATCTGATTGATATTATGCCCACGTTCATGGAGGCCAGTGGTGCTACCTATCCAACCGAAGCGAAGGGCCAGAAAATCCACCCGATTGAAGGCAAAAGCCTGTTGCCGGTCGTAACTAAAGGATCTCGCCAGGCCCATCCGTACATGTATTGGGAGCACGAAAATCACCGCGCCATCCGGTTTGGCAACTGGAAAGCCGTGGGCACAATTGGCGCTCCCTGGGAACTGTATAATCTGGAAACAGACCGAACCGAGCAACATAATCGCGCGACCGATTACCCCGATCTCGTTAAAAAACTCGATCAACAGTGGACAACCTGGGCCAACACACATCATGTTTTCCCCAAAGGAACAATGAAAACCGATTTTTCGAAAGAGTGGAATTTCTTCAAGACAGCGGATTAACCCTATCCCCTTGAAGCTATTTTTATAGTCAACCACAACCATTCTCCATTTTTCACTAACTGGCAGCTACAAGTAGCTGAACACAAGTGATTAACCAATCTTTCAGTAAGTATACATAAGAAGATCATATCAATTTTAGCAGTTGTTAGTTGAGGTAATCAGGAGAAAATTCAAGTGATCACAACATAGCCTTACAGCTTCTCGCAAAACAAGCCCTACATAACAGCAACTTATCAGTCAATTCATGCGTGTAAAATCTCTTGACCTGCTCCGGCAGGAAGCCGGCGAAAGCGGGAAATCATCCTTAAAGCGATCGCTTGGTGCCTTTAACTTAATAGCGTTGGGGATCGGTGTTATTATCGGGGCGGGCTTGTTTTCGCTTACGGGTATTGCAGCCGCCAACCATGCGGGTCCGGCGGTTACACTCTCGTTTGTAGTAGCCGCTGTTGGCTGCGCCTTCAGCGCGTTGTGTTACAGCGAATTTGCAGCTATGGTCCCCGTTGCCGGTAGTGCCTATACGTATGCCTATGCTACACTTGGCGAGCTGTTTGCCTGGATTATCGGCTGGGATTTAGTCCTCGAATATTCCGTGGGAGCGGCTACGGTCGCCATTAGCTGGTCGCAGTACCTGACGCGCTTTTTGGCGAAATATAATCTGCACCTGCCCCCGCAGTTGGTTCAATCTCCGTTTGAATCCCTGACACTGGCCGACGGCTCAGTGGTAAGCGGGTATGTAAATTTACCCGCCGTCCTGGTTGTCGTACTGGTTTCGGTAATCATTATTCAGGGCACTCAGGGATCGGCGGTGTTCAACGCCATTGTGGTAAGCCTGAAAGTGCTGGTCGTTCTGGTATTTATCGCCCTGGGATGGCAATACATCAATCCGGCAAACTATTCACCTTATATTCCGCCCAATACAGGTGTGTTTGGCGAATTTGGTATCAGCGGTATTTTGCGGGGTGCGGGGGTTGTTTTCTTTGTATTCATCGGCTTCGATATTGTGGCCACAATGGCGCAGGAAACCAAAAATCCGCAGCGGAATATGCCCATCGGTATACTGGGTTCGCTGATTATTTGTACCATTCTATTCGTCTTGTTTGGCTACGTCATGACCGGACTGGCCAATTACACGGAGTTTAAGAACAGTGCGGCTCCGGTGGCGATTGCTATCGAAAAAACGCCCTACCGCTGGCTCAGTCAGGCCATTATCCTGGCTATTCTGATCGGCTACACCTCCGTCATCCTGGTGGATTTACTTGGTCAATCGCGGGTGTTTTTCTCCATGAGCCGTGATGGACTACTACCCCGTGCTTTCTCCGATATACACCCGCGTTTTCAGACGCCCTGGCGGTCGAATATTCTTTTGTGCGTTTTTATTAGTCTTTTTGCCGGCTTTGTACCGATTCAGGTAGTGGGCGAAATGACGAGCATCGGTACGTTGCTGGCCTTCATCATGGTCTGTTTGGGCATATTGATTCTGCGCAAACGCCAGCCTGACGCGCCACGCGCCTTCCGAACCCCCTGGGTACCCATTGTCCCAATTCTGGGTATTCTGACCTGCGCCCTCATGATGCTATCGCTACCACTCGATACGTGGATCAGACTGTTTGCCTGGCTGGCCATTGGTCTGGGAATTTATTTCGGCTATAGCAAGAAACGGAGTAAGTTTCAAAAGCTGGACAGCTAGGGCGATTTGACACAGACTAATTTTAACCCATTACTTCATCACGACTAATTACTGGCTGTTTGAGAAAAAGCCTCTTTCTTTCGCTGATAGTAGCGCCGGGCTTTCTGGTTCGTGCCGCAGGTTTGCATATCACACCACTTCCGGCGATGGTTCTTTGTTTCATCCAGGAAAAACCAGGCGCAGGCACTGCATTGTTTTATTAGTTTTTGGTCTTTGGTGGTCAGTAAGATATAAGCCGACAAACTGAAGACCCAAACGGCCTGCATGAGTTCTTTTTCAGGATGGTGCCAGATCATTTCCAGTTTATCTCCTTGTGGAGAAAACACCCGCTCGCCGAGTGCTTCTTTGATATGGCCGTTAAAGGGTAACAGTTCCTGAACAGTAATCTGTCCCAACTGGTCATTTGCCAGGCCTGCGAACAGAGCCAGCATAGACTGCCGTACCGCACGGGCTTTCAGTAAAACAGATTCAGCTTGACCCAGATCCTGTGCGGCTAATTGCTTCAGAGCCGCAAGGGTATCCGTATCCAACAGCGACAAGCGTTGTATGAGAATCAGCAAGTCATCATAGCTAAGCAGACGCTCGACCGGTAGCTCATCGTTGAGGGCCGTATTCACAAAATCCAGACAGGCGGCCCCGCCCACCAAATCCATTTCGGAAATCGTACTGACCTTTCCCATGCGCTACTCGTAATTAAATTATCTAACCGGTTAAACAAGTTTAGACGGTTATAGTTTCTTACTAAAGATTTATACTGGTAAAACGCATTTTAATGGTTATATCATGACTAAAGTAATTAACCCTCGTCTTTGGCTGGTGCTGGCTTTTATTGCCGTCTATTTTGTTTGGGGAACGACCTATCTGGCCAATCTATATGCGCTGGATGCGATCCCACCGTTCATCATATCCGCAATACGCTACCTGATAGCGGGCTTGTTACTGGCCGTACTTGCTTATTACAAAGGCCAGCGCTTTCCGAGCAGGAAGGAGATCCGGGTTTTGTCCATCAGCGGTATATTAATGCTTGTTGGCGGCTCGGGCCTGGTCGTTGTCGCTGAGCAGTACATCACTTCCGGCTCAGCCGCTGTGATCGTGGCGACGGAACCGCTCTGGTTTGTACTGCTGGACTATCCACGCTGGAAACTATATTTTAGCAACAAAAAGATTATTGCTGGTCTACTGATTGGCTTTGCAGGCATCGTTCTATTCACCCGGTTGGCACCTGCCAACACCTCTCATCAGGCCCAATCGGCCAATCAACTTTTTGGTATAGCGATTGTGCTGGCGGGTGCTATCCTGTGGGTGAGCGGAACCTTATTTGCTTCGCGGAGGATAAAGCCCGGCACCTATAGCCTTTGGCATACTACCATTCAGTTAGGGGCTGCCGGGCTTTTTGCAACGATCATTGCGTTGATCAACGGTGAGTGGAACGGTTTTGTGTGGCAAGCAGTGCCACTGCCCGCCTGGGGTGGCCTGGCTTTCCTGATCCTGTTCGGTTCCCTGATCGCCTATCTTGCTTTCGCCTGGCTAGTCACCGTTCAGCCACCAGCCATTGTTAGTACGCACACGTATATTAATCCACTGATTGCGGTGCTCGTTGGCTGGCTGGTGGCTGACGAACAGGTTACCAGCTTACAGGTCATCGCGCTGGCGGTGGTCCTGACGGGGGTGGTCCTGACACAACTCAGCCAATCGCGTGCTGAAAGCTGAGACTCATCATGTCGTTCAAGTAGATTCTGATGAGCAGTTGATAAGTAGAGAACAGCGTTGTTTATTCATGGCTGTGCTCCTGTCAAATCCTATCGCTCTTTTTGCAAAACCAACTCTAACGTCTTTACCAAATTTTCAGGCTGTTCGCGCATGGAATAATGCCCACCCTCGAAGTTATACACCTTCCAGTTTCTTGTTCTTGCTCTGTATAATCCCATTTTATCCGCAGCACTATCGCTTTTGCCGTTTTTTGTCATGACAATAAAAGCGGCTGGAATTTTTTTAACGAGGGGGTTGCTCATTCTCAGCGGCTCGGTAAATGTTTTTAATGGCTGTGGTACATCGGTTGGTGGCGTGGGTTTTGTGGCGCCGAATGGGTAAAAGACAAGGCTGTCTTTGATGTTGGGTACCATCAGAACATTCCATAGGTCGCCACAAACGGCCTGGGCACTTTCGCCATCGTTGGGCACAATAGCGTCCAGATAAATGAGCTGACTTATCCGGTCGGGGACTTGCTCGGCTACCCCCGAAATAACCATGCCTCCGTAGCTATGTCCCACTAAAATCACGTTGTGCAGATCTTCAAATTTGATCACATTCACAATGTCGGCAATATAGGTGCTAAGGTTAATATTTGCTGTTGACAAATGAACTCGTTCGCCAACCCCAGTGAGGGTGGGTCGGTAAACAATATCGCCTTTGCTGCTTAAAATAGCAGCAACTTTGGCGTAATCCCAACCACCGGACCAAGCACCGTGTACCAATAGAAATGTTCGTGGCTGATGCGTTTGCCCAAAGCAAACGGTGGTAAGCGCAATTGCGAAAATTAACAGAATGTTCTTCATGATTTGTTTCATAAACTGGTATTTATGAATCAAATCTCGCTATATTTACTTTCTAAAATATAGTAGTTACCTTTTAGTAACCAATTACATTCGGGTAACTATGCTTCATTTAGTTAGCTTATGAAAAGTACAGAACCAGCCTGCCAATATGAGTTAATGGCGGCAAGAGATGCCTTGGAAGTCATTCAGGGTAAATGGCGAATTCCGATTGTCATATCTCTGACGTATGGCACCAAACGCTTTGGGGAAATCCACCGGGACATTCCCGAGATATCACCCAAAATGCTGTCTCAGGAATTAAAGGCGTTGGAAGAAAATAAGCTTATTACCCGTACACTTTACGACCGAATGCCAGTTACGGTGGAGTATGCGCTAACGCCCCTTGGCATGTCTTTGCAAACTCTTTTAGTCGAATTGCGAAACTGGGGCAAGTATTTCAGGAAAGAAATAGTCGGTAAATAAATGCAACAGGAATCATCCCCTAGAATTGATAAATCAATGCGTTGATATTCATGCCAGCCCCCACCGATGCGAACACGACCTTATCGCCCGGATTTATACAATGGTTCGGTAAATTCCCTTTCAGAATTAAATCCAGCAATGTTGGAATGGTGGCTACTGAACTGTTCCCTAACCACGACATTGTCATTGGCATCAGCTCAGAGGATGGCGTTGGCAGTCCATATAATTTAAAAAGCCGTTAAAGGATGGCTTCATCCATCTTCTCATTGGCCTGATGAATGAGTACCTTGTTGACCGCCGGTAGAGCTACGAACGATTTATCTAAAGCGGCCTTAATGACCAAAGGAACTTTATTTAAGGCAAATTCATACAATTTACGGCCGTTCATTTTCATGAAAATATCCTCGCTCTCTGCTTGTTGGGGAGCCGTAGAGCGCTCCATATATAGCAGATGTGAATAGTCGAAGGCATGCGTTTGACTACTGTGAGCAAGTACGCCCTCCCAACCACCCTGAGTAGCTTCCAAAATCACTGCTCCCGCCCCATCACCAAACAATAAGCTATCCCGATCATAGGGATCAACAACCCGGGATAATGTTTCGGTACCAATAATTAAACATCGGTTGGCGTCTCCCGACCGATGGTAAGGCTCATAGGTACGCGTACAATTCGGTATAAATAATGTATAGCTGGCCTTCAATCCCGCTCATTTTCAATTTCAAATAAATTTTACAAGCCTGTCATAGCTTCTATTTAGTAGCCGATTTCGCTGACCAAAGCCGCTGCACAACGGCCTGCGCTTTCCCGTTTTCTTCGGGCAGACCAATGGTTATCCGAATCCAGGTATCATAGGGAGCAAAGGCCCGACCAACCCGTATATCATGTTTGGCAAACCGGGCAGCCACCTCCTCATACGGTTTCTGCAGGTCAATGTAAACAAAGTTGGCCTGCGAATCCGTATGCCGAATGCCCAGCTTGTCGAGTAAGGCATGCCACTTTGACCGCTCGGCGGTGATTGTCCGATGGACCCGGGGAATAAACGCATTGTCGTTTAGGGCAGCCAGTGCCGATACAACCGACAACCGGTTTAAATCATGGACATTGCCTAAACCCTGTGCAAGTAAGTAAGCGGCCAGCGGCTTGGGAGCCACAGCATACCCGAAGGAAAGACCTGCCAGACCGTAGGCTTTAGCGAAGGTGCGAAATACCATTACATTATCCCCCTGCTTGAGATTGGTGATGGCCGTTCGTCCAGTAAAATCGTCGGTAAATTCCAGGTACGCTTCATCAACGATAACCAGCGCTCGTTGGGATGCTTCGTGCAGAAATGTATGAAAGGCCTGCTTATCGCTGACGGTGCCGGATGGGTTGTGCGGATTGACCAGAAAAATAGCCTTAGTTCGTTCGTTGATCCGTCCGGCAATGGCCAACAGGTCATTTTCTTTTTGATCCGTGAGCGGGATTGCAACAATCCGCCCTCCGACCCGGGCGGCTGCATTTACCAAAACTGGATAGCCCGGAACAGAGTAAATAAACTCCCCACCCGCTCCTCCCTTCAGGCCAAGATAAAGTCCAAGTTGTTCCAGAATTTCGCCGGTAATAATTTGATCTGGATCGACACCCTCGTGTTTGGCAATAGACGCAACCAACTCCGATCCTTCATTGCCCGTATACCGCGCCAACTGCCTTAATTCCTTTTCAATCGCCTGATTCACGCCCGCTGGTGGGCCGTATGGATTTTCGTTCAGCGATAGTTGAACGATCGGCTTTTTCCCAGAATCAGTCGATGGCTGTGCCTTTAATCCGGCAGCAATGCCGAAGCATAGTAGAAAAGCGATGAATGTTTTCATAGGATCACCTAGTTCGACTGCGTGTTGAAAATTACCAAAAGTTTGCTGATCTAACTACTTTACGGGAATGATGGCATCGAGGAGTGGTGGTACCGGCTTAACACCCGCCTTGTGTTTTTCGTACTCTCTCTTCAAGTCGTCAATTACCTCCGGGTGCTCTTTTCCAACCTCAAATTTTTCTGAAGGATCAGTTTCTACATTATACAACAAAGGCGGATCGTGGGGTGAGGGTGCTTCGGGTGAATAGGACGCATGAGTGGTAAAATGCGCTTTCCACGGCCCTTTGCGAATAGCATGCAGCCGGGCCGAATCGTAGAAATAGACGACCTCCGTTACACTAGCTTTCTTCCCACTCAACAAGTCCTGGATGTCTACCCCATCGAGGGTTCGATCCGTTGGCAAGTCAGCGTTGGCCAGGTGTAGAATCGTTGGATACAGGTCCATCGACGTAGCAATGGCCGAGGATACCGTTTTGGGTTGAACGAGGCCGGGACCCCAGGCAATGGCCGGTACGCGCATGCCGCCTTCGTAGGTAGACCCTTTGGCCTCATAGAGCAACCCTGCTGAGCCACCTGTTCCCGGCACGAGTGCTTTCATTAGCCAGGGGCCGTTATCACTCAGGAAAATGACGAGCGTATTTTTGTCCAGTTTCTGTTCCCGAAGCGTCGTTAACACCTGACCCACGCTCCAGTCCAGTTCTTCGACTACATCGCCATACAGACCCCGCTTACTTTTACCCGCAAAGTCACTCGATGCATATAACGGTACGTGCGGAAACGGGCTGGCATAATACAGAAAGAATGGCTTGGCTTTATTCTTTTTGATGAACGTAACTACCTCATTTGTATAGCGTTTGGTCAGTAGTTGCTGGTCAGGTTCGGTTTCAATGACTGTATTGTTCTGGTATAGAGGAAGAGGTGGGTTTTGCGTCACCAGGTTTGGCACGGCGCCTACCTTACCCATATCGTTGGAATACGGAAGTCCGAAATAATAGTCGAAACCATGTTGCAGGGGCAAATATTCGGGTTGGGAACCCAGGTGCCATTTGCCGATCAATGCTGTCTGATATCCTTTGGTTTTCAGCGCTTCGGCAATAGTAATCTCGCTGTGCGGCAAACCATTCGCCGAATTGGTAAAGAAAACGCCACGCTTCCCGAAAATTCCATTTCGGATGGGTAGACGCCCCGTCAGCAGGGCCGCCCGGCTGGGTGTGCAAACATTGGCCGCTACATAAAATTGGGTGAACCGGGTGCCTTCTTGCGCCATTTGATCGAGGTTTGGCGTACGTATGGTCGGGTGACCATAGCAGCCTAAATCGCCATAGCCCAAATCATCCGCCAGAATGATAATAATATTCGGCGTTCGGTTCGTCTGAGCATTCGCTAACGAGTTGAAAAAAACAAAAAGCAGACTAAAACAAGTGATCTTCTTTGTATAGTGAATCATAGAGCAAGTACAGTTTACTGTTCAGCAGGTATAGGGTTTCAATGTTTTAAAAGATAATAGAATACCGATAAAGCCTATAGAACTAATAGGTATTCAGGGAGCATTTATCACGAACGGTGATAGAATAAGGTAAAGATGACAAAGAAAGACGATCCGTTCCAGTAAGTCAACGAATCCAATAGAATCAATAAAATAGTACCATCTTACGAAGATAAAGTACAACGCTAAACAGCTACTAGCCGATAGACTACTACTGCTTTAGCTGTACTTTAAGCTCATTTACAGTATTAAATTTTACTTTATTAGCAAAATCACGAAAAATATTTGCTTTCCTGAAAACTACCTTGCTACCTTTGAACCACAGGTATTCCTGTTTTTATCGGCTCACAACTTGAATTAACGCAACGGTTTTATAACGTTTCTATCTCGTTGTTTCTGCTGGACTAAGTTTGTCGTAATTTAATCTTTTGTCTCGCTAGTAGACTAAATTTTAGATCACTTTTTATAAATCAATTCAGACTACATAATCTATAGGCAATATGACTAAATGAATAGTCAAATAATACCGTCCCAATTAGGACTAACCTGGTCAAGCCATCAATCCCAACGGAGCTTAAACCCGACAAATGCCAACGTTTATGAGTACCCTAAAAACAAGTATTGTCTGTCTGCTGGTACTCTGTGTTTGTCAGAGCAAAGCGCAGCAAACTACCGAACGGCCTAATATTCTTTGGATCGTTAGCGAAGATAATAACACCTCGCTGATTGGCTGCTACGGGAATCCGTATGCTACTACGCCCAATATTGACCAGTTTGCGAAACAAAGCATCCTGTACAAAAATGCATTTTCGACGGCCCCTGTTTGTGCACCTTCCCGCAATACACTCATTACGGGCATGTATCCCCCCTCGCTGGGAACCGAGCACATGCGCAGTACGTATCCGGTGCCATTATTTATAAAGTTCTTTCCGAAATACCTGCGGGAAGCCGGTTATTACACGACCAATAATTCCAAGAAAGATTACAATACCGTCGATCAGATCGATGCCTGGGATGAATCGAGCGATTCGGCGACGTACAAAAAACGTGATCCCGGCCAGCCGTTCTTTGCCGTGTTCAACCTGTTTGTGTCGCACGAAAGTGGACTACATAAACCGCTTCCCTCCCTGCACCACGATCCGGAGAAAGCCCCCATTCCCCCCTATCACCCCCGGACGACCGAGTTCAAACACGACTGGGCGCAGTACTATGATAAGGTCGAAACAATGGACCAGCAGTTCGGTAAACTCCTGGCTGAGTTGACCGCAGCGGGACTGGCCGAAAATACCATTGTATTCTATTACGGTGATAACGGCGGGGTACTGGGTCGTAGCAAACGGTTTATGTACGAGTCGGGTCTGCACGTGCCGCTGGTCATTCATTTGCCGAAAAAATACGCTCATCTGGCCAAGGCAAAAGCCGGATCACAGACGGACCAACTCGTGACGTTTCTGGACTTTGCACCGACCATGTTGAGCCTGGCTGGAATCAACGTACCCGCCTACATGCAGGGGCAGGCGTTTTTGGGAAGTCAGCATAAACCTGAACATAAGTATGCCTACGGATTCCGGGGACGCATGGACGAAGCCATTGATCTATCGCGGTCGGTGCGCGATAAAAAGTACCGTTACATCCGCAATTACCTGCCCCACAAGATTTACGGCCAACACCTGGATTACCTCTGGAAAGCACCATCAATAAAATCCTGGGAAGCCGAATATAAGGCGGGGCGACTGAACGAGGTTCAGTCGCGTTTCTGGCAAGAAAAACCTGCCGAAGAACTCTACGACGTAACGGTTGATTCCGATAATATCCATAACCTGGCCACCGATCCGCATTATGTAAAAGACCTGATTCGACTACGAAAAGCCAATGACGACTGGCTTCGAAAGAGTAACGACGTTGGCTTTATCCCCGAAGCCCTCCTTTCAAAAATTGCCAGTCAAACACCCTTGTATGACTATGCTCATCAAGACAACTACAATACGAACCGAATTATTGAAACGGCTTCGCTGGCTTCCTCTCGCAACCCGGCCGATGTGGCTGAACTAATCCATCGACTCACGGATACGGACCCAGTGGTTCGGTACTGGGCAGCTACGGGATGCACGGTTCTAAAACCTAAAGATGCTAAAGCACCCCTGCAAAAACTTCTTCAGGACCCGGAGGCATCGGTTCAGGTTGCTGCAGCCGAAGCCCTGTACGGACTTAACGATAAAAATGAAGCCATAGAGTCACTCAAAAAGGCACTGACCCATAAAAATCGTCTGGTTCGCCTTCAGGCGTTGAGCGTGCTGCAAACCGTTGGGAAAGATGGAAACCTGGCCATAGCGCAAGTGAAGGAAATTGTGGACAATGCATCGGCAGGCTATTCAGTCGATACGGCTTACGATGTTCGGGCTGCCCAAAATCTACTGGAAGCGCTACACCAATAACCAGCTCAAATCCATGAATAAACTACCCTTTCTTTTTGTGGCCCTCCTGCAGGTATTTAGTGCGTTCGCGCAGCCGAAATCGTCCGGTAAGCCCAATGTCATTATTATCATGGCTGATGACCTCGACAGCCGGCAGTTGAGTTGTTATGGGGGCAAGAACCTTCGCACAACGCATATCGACGCACTGGCAACTGAGGGGCTGAAATTCAACCAGATTTATACCTCCGAAGCCATGTGTGTACCGACGCGGGCATCGCTGTTTACTGGTCTTTATCCCGTGCGACACGGGTCGTTTCAGAATCACAAACCCGTATATGATAACCTGAAAAGTGTCGGGCATTACCTGGCCGAACTTGGGTACCGTGTCGGGCTGACGGGCAAAGACCACGTTACTAAACCTGAATCGGTCTTCCCGTTCGAGATAGTAAAAGGCTTCGAGCCAAACTGTGTAGCACCAACAGACGACTACGAACTCGACGATGTAAAAGAATACATTACGCGTAACACCCAGCCCTATTGTCTGTTTGTCATGAGCATCAATCCCCATGCCCCCTGGACGGTTGGTGACACTACCGAATTTGACCCAGCCAAACTCATTCTTCCTAAAAACTGGGTCGATACAAAAGTAACGCGGAATCAGTTTGTCAAGTATCTGGCGGAGGTTAGGCGGCTGGACAATCAGGTAGGCGATATTACCCGGTTGTTGACAGAAACCGGTCATGACAAAAACACCATCGTCATGTTTCTGGGGGAGCAGGGAGCCCAGTTTCCAGGAGCGAAATGGAATCTATGGGACGAGGGGCAAAAGAGTTCGATGCTAGTCAAATGGCCTGGTAGTGTTAAACCAGGCACCCAGACCGACGCGCTCGTCCAGTACGAAGATATCACCCCGACGCTCATTGACGTAGCGGGCGGCAAGCCCATTCCTGGACTATCCAGTCGGGGACTAGATGGTAAAACGTTTCTACCGGTACTGCTCGGGAAAAGCACGAAAGCGCGGGAGTACGCCTATGGTATTCATAATAATATTCCAGAAGGCAACCCCTACCCGATCCGCAGCATTCGCGATACCCGTTACAAATTCATTCTTAACCTGACACCGGATCGGGATTATTACAACCGGTTCATGATGAATCCACAACAGAAAGACCGCAATTCGGTCTGGTTTTCCTGGGCTGACCAAGCTATTCGCGACCCGGATGCCAAACGAATCACCGAGCGGTTTGTCAAACGACCGGCCATTGAATTTTATGATACCCAGGCTGATCCGTGGGAATTTAACAACCTGGCAGCTAATCCGGCGTATCAGGATCGCATCAAACAGTTTCGGCAAAAATTAGACGAATGGATGAAGCAACAGGGTGATGCTGGAGCTGCGCTAGATATCAATTACGCGAAAAAGCCTTAATCCGGATCTGGTATGCATCCTGAATTTTATCCTCATCAACAAACATTCATAATCCAGCTTGACCCTCTTTCGCATGAAACCCGGCAAACATCCGATCCGAACCAGCCAAATGTGGCCCAGCCGAACGCGGACCGGCCCTTTATTTCTTCATTTATCACACTACGCTGTCCATACCAAACTGGCAAGGAAACCAGATTTCATAGCGAAATACCAGAAAAAGGCCGGAGCAGGCACCTAGCAAAACAACCCGGAACTGGCGGCCATGCTGGAAAGTATCGAAGAGCGTGTTGGACAAATCGTTACTACATTGAAGGAACTGGGGCGGAGCGACAATACGCTGATTCTATTTACATCCGATAATGGCGGGAAACGCAATGTAACGTCCAACGCACCGTTGCGGGGTGGCAAATCAGAATTATACGAAGGTGGCATTCGGG
This sequence comes from uncultured Spirosoma sp., assembly GCA_964244155.1. GTDB lineage: Bacteria > Bacteroidota > Bacteroidia > Cytophagales > Spirosomataceae > Spirosoma. The sequence continues at coordinate 2,607 of CAXTJJ010000002.1, read as the reverse complement.
AGCCATTCATTACCTATTGGCCGGGCGTCATAAAAGCAGGAACAGTTTCCAAACAGGTGGTTAATACACCAGATATCTATCCAACTTTACTGGAACTTGCATCTTTAAAACCCGGTACGAATCAGATACTAGACGGCATAAGTTTAGTGTCGTTGCTGAAAGGAACGGCACAGCCAATATCAAGGACACTTTACCGGCAATATCCCTTAGCGAAGCCCTACTTTATGGGCGGTCGCTCTGCCGGGGCCATTCGGAGTGGCAATTATAAACTGATTGAGTACTTCGATAACGGTCAAGTTCAGGTTTTTGATCTGGCTAATGACCTGGGTGAACAGCAAGATCTGGCGAGAAAAAGCCCCGCCCTACGGAATAACTTGCCAAATCAATTACGGGAATGGCGAAAAAAGGCTGTATCAGCTCCGACGGTTTCGCCGATTCAGATTAGTGAATAAGTTGTCTGTCTTGATCCATCAAATCATGTTAAACATACCATAAAGCGTATATAATGTACTTCTACAGGAGAAAAAATCTCTCATCCAGTGCTTAATCTACTTCAAGCACTATCTTTCCATCCAGTCCACCGGCAGCCACTAGATTCTGGGCTTTGGCCGTTTCTTCCAGTTTCATCACGTTGGCAATCATCGGTTTTAGTTTCCCTGCTTCGACCAATTGCTTTCCATAATCCAGTTTTTTGTGCGTGTAGGCCGACGAAATAAATCTGGCTTCAACTCCATACTGTTGTGCTAACTCTTCCGAGGGCGGCATCACCGCACTCAACAATTTCCCACCTTTCTTAAGCACCCCGAAGGATTTTACCTGGGTCTCTCCACCAACAAAGTCAATCACCAGATCAACATCCTTGACCACCGTAGTAAAATCCTGAGTTTTGTAGTTGATCACTTCGTCGACACCCAGCTCTTTGGTCAGCTCCATTCCTCTGGACGAGGCCGTTCCGATTACATAAGCCCCCAGCTCTTTTGCCAATTGCAATACGGTACTACCAGTGCCACCGGCCACGCCCTGAATTAGCAGTCTCTGTCCTGGCTTTATGTCCCCATACTCAATCAAAAACGAGTAGGCGGTTACCACACCCACAACGAGGGCAGCTGCTTCATTCAGGCTTACGTTTACTGGAATCAGGCCGATATTTTCTTCGTTTAGCGCAACAAATTCCGCAAAGGTGCCACCAAAACGTCCGCCATAAACCTGGTCGCCAACCTTGAAGCGGGTTATCTGACTGCCAACGGCCAGTACAGTGCCGGCCACATCCAGACCGGGTATGAAAGGTAATTGTATCGGCATACGTTGCTGAAAGCTGCCGGTTCGGAATTTTATATCTGCTGGGTTGACCGTTACGGCTGCTGCCTTTATTAGTACTTCATTATCTGTTATAGTCGGTACTTCGATTTCGTTAAGATGAATTACATCGGAACCGCCAAAGGCGGTATATTGGATAGCTTTCATGGTTGACTCAATTGGATAGTAAAGCAGGAATGCTTTCGCATTCACGAAGTGGAATTGTTAATTGAATCTGATTAAATAAATGCCTGACAAATCTAGTAGATTTCGTAGTGTTTCCTTCAAGAACTGTGTTTATTACCAGTCACACTTCTCTCCCACTTCGGTTGTTAAATTTCGTTCAATTAAAGGATAGTGATTTTATTTATTTAGCTATTATTTCTCTGATTTACAAGTACTTATTGTTAAATAGTGATAGATGACTTGTCCGGAAAAATGTTGACCACAAATTGGTTAACTTATGGATCAATTGGTAGTGGCTTAACTGCGTTGAAGGAGGTATCTTTGTAAATGGTCTTAGAAGCGGTTTCTTGCAAACATTGCGCTCAAACTCAACACGTCAAACGGTATGGCACCACCCGTGCTGGTATTCAACGCTATCGATGTTATGACTGTGGACGAACTTTTGTTGGAACCTACACCCATAAAGCCCGTGATCCACTCGTCAAAGAACAAATCACTCAAATGGTTTTGAACGGATCTGGGGTTCGGGATACCGCTCGTGTTTTGGGTGTCAATCGTAATACGGTTAGCAATCAGTTTAAAAAAAAGCGCTGATGTCATTCATGTCAATCCTGTTTATGTCAATAAAGGCTTAAAAATTACCCTTAAAGTTGACGAAATGTGGGCTTATGTGGGCAACAAAAAGCATCAACGCTGGCTGTGACGGTCGGCCGTTGCCGTGGGTTGAAGATGCGGTGACAGGAGAAGTTGTTGCTTTCGTTTTTGGCCGTCGTACTCATCAAACCTTTCGTCAATTAATCAGCCTGCTAAAGCAAGCCAAAATTCAGATAGTCAGGTGGATTACTGATTCTTGGTGGGCTTATTTTGATTGTTTAGATCAAGCATTGCGGTTAGATCGTAAATCGTTGTTGCAAAGTCTGGAGCGCAAGCATCTAACACTGCGAACGCGGATTAAACGATTAGCTCGCCGGACGATTTGCTTTTCAAAATCAGTTATGGTACATGACGCAATCATTGGCCTTTTCATCAATCGATTTTTCTTTGAAGATAAACGCAATTAAGCCACTACCGATCAATTTAGTCAATCACCCATGCAACAGCATGAACTCACCATGCGCCAAATGG
>CAXTJJ010000001.1:0-62394 GCA_964244155.1 uncultured Spirosoma sp. | reverse complement strand
AACCCCTCACGGATATTCACTTATATTCTCCCTTCAGTGGCGCCGAACTAAGACCAGCAGGTGACATTCGAACGGTGTACGGACTGACCGCTATTGCGGCCTTTATGCTGTTCATCGCTTGTATAAACTTTATGAACCTATCGACGGCCACGGCCGTCCGGCGCTCGCGCGAGGTAGGGGTACGGAAAGTGCTCGGGTCGGTAAATCGGCAATTGCAACAGCAGTTTTTGATTGAATCGGTTCTGCTGACGATGGTAGCGCTGCTGATTGGCGGGCTGTTCGTCGGTCTGGCGCTGCCCTTCTTTAACCAGTTGACCGGCAAGGCCCTTACGCTCGGTTTATTAATCAATCCAGTTGTCGCGGCTGGTTTAGTAGCGGGTACGGTGCTGGTGGGGCTGATAGCGGGTAGTTATCCGGCTTTTTACCTGGCCTCCTTTACCCCTGTTTTAGTCTTAAAAGGACAGCCTACTGCCGCACGCGGAAGCGTCAACCTGCGGAGTGGACTCGTGATGTTTCAGTTTTTTATCACCATTTCCCTGATCGTCGGCACCATTACGACTGACCGACAACTGCGCTACATGCGGAGTCAGAAAGTGGGTTTTGATCGCGACCAAGTACTGGTGATTCATGATACGCACATGCTCGGTCATCAAGAGGCTGTGTTTCGCGACCAAGTGGGTCAAACGCCACAAGTCATCCTGGGTAGTGTTTCGGGGGACGTGCCCGTTGGTAATTTATTCTCGACCAACAGCGCCATCATGGCCAAAGAAAATCCGGATAAGGGCGTTGTTAGTCGGGTGTATCATGTTGATTATGAGTATATACCTACGTTGGGTATGCAGTTGGTTGAGGGACGTAATTTCTCCAAACGGTTCGCCACCGATTCCGCCGGGGTTATTCTAAATCAAACGGCGGTGCGGGCCTTAGGCTGGCAGAAGAATCCCATTGGCCGAGAGCTGATTGGCCGCACGGATGAGCAGGGCGTAAAGGTCTACTACCGGGTCATTGGGGTTGTGGGCGACTTCCATTTCGAATCCCTGCGGCAGAAGATTGGGCCTTTAGTCCTGTTTTTGGGTGGTAACTCAGGCAATATTCTGCTCAAAACCCGAACCGATAAGCTGCCGCAGTTGCTGGCTTCCCTCAAGCAGCAGTGGGAGTCTTTTTCGCCCGGCGCTCCGTTTTCCTATTCGTTTCTAGATGACCGGTTTGAGCAGGTTTATGTAGCCGAGCAAAAAACAGAACAGGTGTTGACCCTGTTTTCCGGGTTGACGATCTTTATCGCCTGTTTAGGCTTATTTGGCTTGGCTACCCACACCGCCGAACAACGGACAAAAGAGATTGGGGTTCGGAAAGTACTGGGTGCCTCGGTTGGCAGTGTGGTGGCTTTGCTGGCCAAAGACTTTCTCAAACCTATTCTGCTGGCGCTGGTGCTGGCTTCCCCTTTTGCTTGGTGGGGCATGAGTCTATGGCTGAAGGAGTTTGCTTATAAGGTTACGCTTGACTGGTGGATTTTTGTCCTGGCGGGCTTACTGGCGGTTGGGATTGCTTTACTGACGGTGAGTTTTCAGAGTATCAAAGCGGCTCTGATGAATCCGGTGAAAAGCTTACGGAGTGACTAGAGGCCAAATTTGTTTCGTTTACCCCAAAGGCATAAAATCGATGTTATTGCCTTTGGGGTAAACGAACTTATATATTTTAGGAAACGCCCATTTTAAGAAGCAGATATATGAATTCTTTGGCGTCTCACTATGAGGAGCGTTATTGTGAGACGAATGTTTTTTACTACCTGTAAAGGCCAGCTAGCAGCGTATGGGAGAGTAGAGAGCATGGCTAGGAACGGGACCCCTGTTTCCTGAGCGCTCAGTCTTCAAGGCCAATTAATCCCGTAGCAACTCCTCAATGGCCAGGCTCGTCAACGGGTGATAGGCCGAGCTCGCTTGCTGAAAAATTCGCCTGGCTCTGGTTTTGCCAGTCGGAGTTTGGCTCAAGGCTTTATATAACACAATAGAGTAGGTGCCATAGGTGCGCATAAAGGCCTCTAGTTGGGTATCCGCCGGGCGGTAGTAATGTTCCACACACAACAGTAGCCAGGTCCGCTGTAGGAAGCGGTTACGCGTATGGGTAAAATCAAACTCGCCATCTAATTGAGCCATTTCACCGGCCGTTAGGTCGGTGGGCAACTGCTGGAGAAAGTAATACGTTTCGTTGTACGAACGAATCTTTTTGCCCAGCTCGCTCATGCCGTCTGCATCTCGGAGGTGAGCCAGCAGGCTATCTACCGCCTTGAATTTGGCGGCTGAAACAGGGGCAATATTGGCGGGAATGCCGCCGCTATACACCCATTCGTGTTCCTGTACCCGGCCGATGAGCGAGCTATCACCCTGGAACAAGTCTTGATTGAGTGCGCTCAGAAACCCCTCGGTGGTATGGGCCTGGAACGCATGGCGCGTAAAATAACGCCTTAGAAAGGCGTCAAAGCGGGGACGGCCCACTGCCTGCTCGATGGTTTGCAGAAAAGCGCATCCTTTTTGGTAAGCAATGTCCGTCAGCGCGTCGTCGGGATTGCGGCCTCTCAAGTCGAGTTTCAGATGCGTATCCGGGCTGCTAGCGCCAAAAGCCGCGACCTGGTTACTTAGTCTGGTTCGGCTAATCACCGTCTGCATAGCCGCTTCCTCTTTGCCATATAACACTTCCCCAATGCGAATGGTAAAGTAGGTCGTCACCCCTTCGTTGAGCCAGAAGTCATTCCAGGTCGCATTGGTCACCAGATTACCACTCCAACTGTGGGCCAACTCATGAGCCACTACGTAGGTGAGGGAGCGATCCCCCACTAGGAGCGCTGGGGTCAAAAAGACCAGGTTTGGATTTTCCATGCCACTGGCGGTAAAACTGGGCGGGGTGACCAAGACGTCAAAGCGGCCCCAGCGGTAGGGTCCATACAAGGATTCAGCCGCGGTGACCATTTTACCCAGGTCGGCGAATTCCCAGGCCGCCTTCTTCAGCAGGGAGGGTTCGGCATAGACCCCCGTTCGGCCGTCAATGGCTTTAAAGGCCATGTCACCCACGGCTAAGGCCATCAGGTAAGCCGGGATGGGATGCGGCTGGGTAAACTGATAAAGGCCGCTGGCTTCTTTTCGGCGCGGGCCCTGGGCACTCATGGCGGCCAATAAGCCTTGGGGCACTCGAACCGTGGCCGAGTAGGTAAACCTTACGCCGGGCATGTCCTGGCAAGGCAGCCAACTGCGGGCCCAAATCGAGTAGGATTGGGTGTAGAAATAGGGCTTTTTTTTATCGGTGGTTTGCTGGGGGCTCAGCCACTGCAGGGCCGTGGCGGTGGAGGTGGTCGCGTAATAGATGGTCACCCGTTGGGTCGTCGGCAAGATAGCGATGTGCAAGGCACTGCCCAGCAAGGGACGGGGGGGCTCTAAAAAATAGGTAGCGGGGATTTCGGGCTCGCCCAAAGTCACTTTTTGGATAGTCAAGCCCTGGGTGTCAAAAATGATTTCCTGGCCCTTACTGTCAATGAGCCAGGCGGCCTTACCGGTGAGTTGCTTTTTGTCAAAATCGACGCTCAGTGTCAGGTCCAGGTGTTTGGTTGTCGCCCGGGCAGGGTCGGCAAAGGAATGGTCGTCTTTGACGATGGTGTCGCCTGGGGTTGTGTTTTGTGCCGGGGTAAGGTGGGAAATCAGCCAGCAGCAAACCCCAACGGTTAGCCTAAGGAGATACTTGGTCATAGAGGTTGGTGTGCTGTAGCTTGAGGCCTTTAGCTAGCGCCAAAGGTCAAATTGTCAGCCAACTAGATGGTCCTTTCGTATAGTGTGCCAGCCATCCACGGCAATATCGGCAGAAAGATACTCAAAGCCTCTACGGTTTATCGAAATGATTAGGGTAGGCATGCTCCTTCCTCTCCAATTGGATCTTTTCTTGAGAGTAAAGCAAAGTCCACTTACTTGGGAACAGGGTAACTTGTTTCTCGTGCTTTACTTTCCAAACTACCATACTTGCTTGGTAATCACTTCACCCAACGGATGAAGCAGAATGACGCTATTCACGGTATCAGTTGCTGACCGATTCAACGCCAGTCACTCGTTTAGTTAATCTTTTTCGCTTCGGATTGCTGGCCGTTGTCCCGTACCTCAACTAGCTTTGTTACTTGGCCCCTATTATCCCGGATAAATTCGAGGTGAGCGAACAATTTGGGGGCGTAAAACCGGGTGTCCGTTTCAGCCTGCAGTTCAAAGGTGGGCTGGTAGCGGGAGCGGACCACTAATCGATTGCCGTTCCGGATGATGATAAATTTATTCTCAGGGTCGAACTCGTACGTCCCCACATAGCGCTCCAATAGGTTCTTATCCACCTGAATCACTCGCCGTTTTTGAGGCAGGGCAACCGCCTTACCTAACGCAATGGCCCCCAGCGAGATACTGAGTTTATCCGCTTCTGCTTCATTGTTAGATAAGACGATGATGGTCAGATCATCGTCAATATACCGGGTTAAATAGTTCTTATAGCCTGGCCAACTACCCCCATGGGCCACGATCGCTTTGTTGTTCTGTTGACCCAGGCGTACCCCATAGCCATAAAACGTTTGTTTTTGCGCGTTTATCAAGACCTGCTTCGAGAGCATCGCCCGCTGAGTGGCCTCGCTGAGTAAGGTGTGGTTCTTTAGGGCCCGGTCCCACCGGTATAAATCGCCTACCGTACTGTTGACACCCCCGTCGCCGTAAATACCATCCAGATAATAGACCAAGTCGTATTGGGGGACACTATCCGGCAGTACATACCGCTGCAGACTATCCAGGTAGACATAGCCATAGGCATAGTCCGGGATGACTTCGCCCTGGCTGCGCCGGGTGACATAGACCCGGGAGCGGCTCATACCCAGGGGCTTAAAAATAGACTGTTTGGTGAACTCGGCCCAGCGCTGGCCGGAGACCTGTTCAACAATGGCCGACAAAAGTGCGTAGCCCGTGTTGGAGTATTCATACTTCAGACCGGGCTGAAAGTGAACCGGCGGTTTATAGTGGGCCAGAAACTGAATCATGTCTTGGTTCGTGGCCACTTGTTGGTGATCCCAGCGAGTATCCATTTCTGTTTCATGGTCAGGTAACCCCGAGGTATGGGTCAGCAACTGTTGGATGGTAATGTTATGATAAGGTAATTGGGGGAAGAACTGGCGCAGCGTATTGGAAAGATGGAGTTTGCCTTGCTCCTTGAGCAATAAGATACTCATGGCGGTAAACTGCTTGGAAACCGAGCCCAACTCGAAGACCGAATTCAGATCTAAGGGTGTTTTAGTCTCATAGTTGGCGAAGCCGAAGGCTTTTTGGTAGACGATATGATCCTTCTGAGCCACCAGGACGTTACCGTTGAAGGCATTGATCTGGACTTGAGCCTGCATGAACTCGTCTAGTTTTTGGGCATACTCTTTTTGAGCCAGCGCCTGGATGGTGATGGAGATGAGAAATAGGAGTGAGAAGTATTTCATGATTAATGATTAAGCAAGTGATTAAGGTGCATTGGGATTGGCCAAAACATAGATAAGACGGGGTAAAATAAAACGCCCAATTAGATACTAGATTTATGAACACTTCCTTGTCTCATTTGGGCGTGATTTTATGAGACAACGTAATGCTAAATAACCTATGAGACAATTGGGAGCTGTCTAATACAACCCAGAGAGATCATTGGGTATCTACCGGCTGATCAATAGAATGGGTTGTTAGCTAACGTTAAAACATATCCTGATGATCCGCTTTATCGGGCTCATGGTCTGAATAGCTGGACCAACTTGGACGTTCCCTGTTTCGCCTGGGTGTTCACCAGCCAACTATGTCTCGGTCATCCGTTTTTACTGGCGTCGTTTAAACCGTCGTTCTCTCCCATTTTGATAGACCAGCAATCTATCTACTCGGCCATCTTTTATCGAAAAACTGACTTCAACAGGGGCCACCTTTTGGTAGAACTCAGTGGCCGATTTCGCAAATAATTCAATGATGCCTTGGTTAGTAGCTTGCGAGAAAAGTTGAGTGCCTTTTTGCGTAATGGTCATAGCGAACGTCGGGGTTAGCTCATAAACCCCGACATAACTCGCCAAAACGCGTTCCTCAACGGGCACGACTTGAACGGGATTACGAACGCCTAGTTTAGGCAGGGTGTCTATCGCGCTGGTATTGGCGGGGTAGATCGCCAGGGACTTTTTGTAGTTGACAATGGCGGCTTCTTGCTGCCCGTTATTCAGTAAGGCCTCCCCGTAGCTTTCATAAACGCGAAACGATTTGGGAAACTGGGCCACGTTGATCTGAAAGACTGCCAGCGCCTGGGCTATCTGACCCGCCTTAAAGTACTCATCGCCCAGCCGTTTGATAGCCTCTTCATCAAATTCATAGGAAGACGTGGTGTCGGTTTTCCACGTTTGATACGTAGTCAAGGGGTAGTTAACACAAAACCGCCTTGTTCGCCACGTAACGTGCTTAACTGTCTTTGATCGAAGTACTTATGCGAAATTTTATGCATTTAACGTTCGATTACAGTAGTCAATAATTTTACTGTTAAGGTGCGTGTAAACATGTAAAAACTTGATGCTTTTATGGCAGAAAATAGCCTTAAATACAAAACTACGGCGAGAGGAAGTGTTTGGGAGTGAAATTGAGACGTTTTGAACGCCATTTAGCCAAAACGGTGAAGTTGCCCTTAAGTACAGACAGTTAATTTCCTATAACTGCCTAATTATTAGTCAATTATTGACTTCACGTGGCGGATATACCCCAAATGTGTTAGGTACCCCTTTTTAGGCCTTTTTGGCAAATTTCGCCAATCATTTGTCACTAGACACGGGTCTAGTCGCTTTCTTCCAGGTGATAGTTCGCAATCGATTCTGATAGAGAATGTAGTCGAGTTGACCCGCCCCGTTGCGCACAAACGAAAGCGTGTCTAACGAGTTCGCCAGCACGAACGTGTCGGATTGGGTCGGCTTCAACCTGATCCGTTTTCCACCGGCTGGTTGCCAATACAGTTGATTGTTGGTCAAGGTGATCACGCTGGACCCGACGGCTTGACCTTCGTAAGTGCCTTCATAGGTGCCTTCGTAAGCTTGAAGGAGGGCAGGATTCATGACCAACTCAGCGGCATCTTTATACTTACCGATTGCCGCAGCGGCCATTACTTCAGCCACTCCATCCGGCGAGTTCTGGGTACTGTTCGAAAACACAAGGACTAAAACATCTTCCTGGGGCAAATAAATACCATTGGTTAAAAAACCGTTAATCGCCCCCCCATGCTCAATCGTTGGACTCCCCCCAATCGTGTTTAAAAACCACCCGTAGCTATAGTTGGTGGGCTGACCATTCTTGAGTTTATAATTGGTAAACGCCCGGTCCAGCGTCGCTTTCTTGACCAGCTTATAGCGGTGTAGGGCCTGATGCCAGATCCATAAATCGCCGATGGTGGATTCAATGGACCCGGCCGCGTAGGGTAAGCTCATACTCAGATAATCGGCGTTCTCGGTTCCGTCTTTACCCCCTTGATAGCCAGCGGCTCGGTTTTGGATCAGTTGCGCATTACTACCATAATAGGAGTGGTTCATGCCCAGGGGTTTAAAAAAGGCATCAACCAGGTATTGGGCATAGGTTTTGCCGGTCACTTTTTCAATGATGTAGCCCAATAAAAAATAGCCTGAATTGTTGTAGGACCATTGAGTACCCGGCTCAAAGACCAGGGGCTGATTCTTGAAGAAGTCAATCAGTTGGGGAGGCGTTAGATCCTGTTTGTCAATGGTGCCAAACTCTTTCATGTTCGTATAGCTCTTAATGCCCGAGGTATGCGTGAGCAAATGTTCAAGGGTAATCGTCTTGCCTTGGGTGGGGTAGTCGGGGATAAAGCGAGTGATTTCGTCCTGGAGCGAGAGTTTGCCCTGCTCCATGAGTTGCAGGATGGCAATGGCGGTGAACTGCTTCGTCATTGACCCGATGCGAAAGACTTTATCAGTCTGCATAGGAACGGCTAATTCCAGATTGGCCATACCCAGGGCTTTTTGATAGATGATTTGGCCCTTCTTGGCGACCAAGGCAGCACAACCCGGCCCCTGGTCGTTGAACTGTTGGGTTAACAGCTGATCAAACTGGGTGAAGCGTGGGGAGTTGCTGGCGGGCTGGGCCCAAGCACTCATCGAGGTGGCAAGCCAGCCAATAAAGTAGAGGGTATAACGCTGTTTCATGAAAAGATGAGAAAGAGATGATTCAAAAATATACTAAACAGGCCCATTTTTGAAGGCCTCAGGCTTATCTGTCTCTTGAAATGCCCGTTTAAATAGATGGATACAATCCTTGTCTTGGCAAAGTCATTCTGTTCATACGTCAATCGCAACCGGGTCACCGTCGGACCGCCGAAGCGGAGCGGACTTTTTCTCCAAGTGATGGCACCGGCTGCTCTGCGCAGGGCCGGTGCCATCACTTTTTTTAGGTTTACCAACTAGGAAGATAGAGCCGGAATGGAGCATCACAACAACGCCGGGAGGTACGGCTAACCAGCGGTATCTAAGAAAAGTCAATTCGCTGAAGCGCTCAAAAGTAATGGGCTGGGCCATATCACACGTTCATTTTTAGGCCAATCACCTTTGTTTTTCGGCCAACTAGTTTATAGTCGAAGAAAAAGCGGGGCGCTGGGCAAAAAAGAATGCTCCGGATTACGCCATTTAACTGTTTTTTAATGTCACGCTAGCGTAGGCAGGCGCTGATTCGACCCTATTTTTTTTAGCTTTAACGGCTGATTACCATATTGTTGCTTCCTCTTTTAGTTGATTATGCGTGTTTCCATAAGCGGTAGGTGGAGCAGATGCTCTTCAGAGAGTTGTTGGGTAGGGCTTAGGGGTAATCAATCCAGCCGCGTGTTTCGCACGACCAATGCATCCAGGAGAATCGTTGGTCAGAAAGGCTACCAAACCAGTTGGCTTTATGATTACGTACCCTTCCTGCTTTACTTGGTGCTGCTGTCTTTGGGGGCGAGGGCGCAGTTCTCCCCTCCAAACAGTAAGTCCTTAACCACGATAAATGGCCTGCCCCACAACACCGTCACAGGCGTTGAGCAGGACCGGGCGGGCTTCCTCTGGATCGCTACCCACGACGGCCTGGCTCGCTACGACGGCCGGGCGGTGAAAGTATTTCGTAATCAGCCCGGCGACAGTAGCTCGCTAGCCGATAATAAAATCGTTCAGTTTGAGCCGGCAATGGCCAATTTGTTTCTGGTCGTTAGTGGACTGGGGACGTTTCAACTATTCGACCCGGCCACGGAGCGATTTAGCACCCTGCTAACGACGAACGATTTGGCCTCGTATAAACTAAGCGCGTCGGGGGGGCATCTGAGTGCCGATGGCAACCACTTATGGGGCTGGCAGATCGGCTCTTGGCTGTTCGACTATGACATTACTCGTCACCAGCTGCGCCGGTATAATACCCAGACTATGGTCCCCGGCACGGAAGAGCTGCACGATTTTGTGCTGACTCCAACCGGTTATCTCTATAGCCGATGTACGGATGGACTTTTTGAGATGAACACCCAAACGGGCCACTGGCGGCTGATCCCGTTTTCGTTTCGCCGGTTAATCCCTAAACCTTGGACCCGCGACTTTTTACCCCTGAACGGAGACTTGACCGAGCAGGCACCCGACGGCCGGATAGCCGTTTTTGCCTACCAGCACATTGTGCTGTACGACCCAGCAAAGGGGCAGTTTCGTACGATCCCGATTCCGGACGCTTACCAGCCCAATCCGGCTGATAAACCGATTACGCCGGGTCAGACGCAGAAAAGTATCTTCTTCGCCCTACAAACGCTGGCCGATAACCACCTGTATTTAGGCTATGCGAATTCGCTGTTCAGACTAGAAGCCAACGATCAGTTCAGGTTGGTAGCCCAGTCGAACCAATCGCTTCCCGGTATTGCCCCCTGGTTGTATGACCGATCGGGGGTACTCTGGATAAGCGGCCAAACGATGGGCGTGGCCGGCCTCGATCAGCACCCGTTGCCGTTTGGGTTTGCTCCGACCCGTAAATCATTTAGTCAAGACCTGCTGGAGCAGGATCTGGGGGTAGCCTTGCCCCCTGATTTTGAGGTTTGGCAATTAGGTGCCCTCTGGCCTCGCTATACGATCGGTCCTAATCAACTCGGCTACTTGATCGATCCCTCCCATGTCTATCAGCACCGGCTCGCCGAGCGTCGGCTGGTTGATCTGACCGATTTACGCGTAAACCAGGGGCAAGCATGCTGCAAACTTTGTTTGAAAATCAGCCCACAACTGGGCAGCCGGGCCGCCAGCCTCTGGCTTTACAACAATTACCGGGGCTTGATTCAGGCGGCTCCCGATGGGTCTGCCGGGAAGTTGTGGCCACGCAGCCAGTTACCATTGACGCACCCCGGCCCGTATTATGATGCCAATGACATCCAGCCGATGGGCCGGTGGGTTTGGGTCGGCTCCCGCTATGGACTAGGGTTGTTTCGTTACGACACGCTTCGTAAACAGTATGACAAACCCTTTGTGGTGAAGGCAAGATCGGCCAATTCATTGCCTGTCAACAGCATCAACTGCCTAACTATTGACCCGGTCGACCCCGCCGTGCTGTGGATCGGCACGGCGGGCGGGGGGCTATGCCGATTGGCAACCCGCACGATGAGCTTCCGGCGATTGGGCGAGGCCGACGGTTTCCCCGACGGGACCATCCATAGTTTTGAACTGGACGGACAGGGCATGCTCTGGTGTGCCACCAATCGGGGGTTGGTGCGGGTGAATCCTAAAGACTTCACGTTTCGGCATTTTACCAGCCACGATGGACTGGCCGACCAGGCGTTTCTGCACTCCTTGTCGGCCCGCTTGCCCGATGGTCGGCTGGTTTTTGGCACCGCCACGGGCCGGGTGATCTTCGACCCGGCAGCCATTCGGGATCGGGGCTATGAGCCACCGGTGGTGCTGACTTCGCTGCAGATTAACAACAAGCCCGCCGAGGCCAACCCCCCGGGTCGGCCGGCCGGCCAGGCCAGGTTGTCGGCTCCGCTCAATGCCCTGTCGGAACTAGTGCTGGATCATACCCAGAATTTCCTGACCATTACCTTTGCCGGACTGGACTTTGCCAAAACCGAAAAAATTACGTACCGCTATCAGCTCACGGGTGTAGATGCTACTTGGGTAGAAGTCGGTACGCAGAACACGGCCAATTACACCCAACTTTCGCCGGGTCGCTACCTATTTCGCGTGAACAGTAGCACGGCTGATGGTCGCTGGAGTCGGCGGGCGAAAGAGTTGGTCATCGTGATCACACCACCCTTCTGGGCTACCTGGTGGGCCTATGGGCTGTACGCGCTGGTAGCCGGCGGGCTGGTGCTGAGCTTTATTCGGTTTCGGCTCCGCCAGGCGCGCCAGCAGCAGGAAATGACCGCCAAACGCCGGGAAGCGGAGCAACTGCGGGCCATTAGTGAGATGCAATCCCGGTTTTTTGCCAACATCACCCACGAATTCCGCACCCCGCTGACGCTGATTCTGGCGCCCACCGAGCAACTGCTGGGCGAGTCTTCACCTGACTCGCCGGCCCGACAGCGGCTGAGTTCGATCCACTGTCATGCCAACCAACTCTTGCGGCTCATCAACCAGTTACTCGAGCTGACTAAGCTGGAAAGTGGTCGCATGCGCGTCTCGCTGGTGCGGGGGAACCCGGTGACCTATATTCAACAACTGGCCGAAACGTTCCGATCGCTGGCCCGCAGCCGGGGCATCGCCCTGCACGTATTCGTGGAGGTATCGACCCAGCCTGGTGCCCCGGAACCCGGGGCGGAGTACGGGTTTGACGCCGACAAGTGGGAGACCATCTTAACCAACCTGCTGACCAACGCCCTCAAATTTACTCCCGCCGGTGGACAGGTATCGCTCACCATCGAGCGGCCAACGACCACCCAGCTCGTGGTTGGCGTCGCGGACACGGGGATCGGGATTGATCAGCAGCACCTGCCCCGTATTTTTGAGCGCTTCTACCAGGCCGACGACTCGCGGACCCGCCCTTATGAGGGCACCGGCATCGGCCTGGCGCTGGTCAACGAACTCACCCAGCTGTTGGGGGGCGTGGTGAGCGTGGAAAGTCGCACCGAACCACCTACGGGTACGGTCTTTACCCTTACCCTGCCGATCCTGCCCGCCCTTTCCCTACTTGCTGCGCCGGAACTGAAGCGGCCGGATTTACCCCTTACCGATCCATTTGTCGCCAACGCGCCCGTAGCGGTGCCGCTGGCCAGCCCACAAACACCCCGGGTGCTCATCGTGGAGGACAACGAGGAATTGCGGTCTTTTATCGCGGATCAACTGCGCGACCAGTACCGGGTGCTGACGGCGGGGGATGGACAGGACGGCTGGATCCAGTGCCGGCGAGAGTTGCCCGAGCTGGTGATCGCCGATGTGATGATGCCCCGTCTGGATGGCTACCAACTGACGCAGTACATCAAATCCAGCCCAGTGACCAACCACATTGCGGTGCTGCTGCTGACGGCCAGAACGGCCCGCGAAAGCCGCCTGGCGGGCCTGGCGCAGGGAGCTGACGAGTATCTGACTAAACCGTTTGACGTGGGTGAGTTCAAGCTGCGGGTGGCCAACCTGCTGGCCCGGCAGGCCCACCTACGGGCGCACCTGTACGGGCAGCTAATGGCCTCTGCTGAACGGGTTGAGCGCCCTGTCGATGATCCGTTTATCCGGCAGCTTCAGCAGGTCATCGAAGTCAATCTGGACAACGCCGATTTCGGGGTTGATGCCCTGGCCGTGGCCGTGGCCATGAGTCGGCGGACGCTGCACCGTAAGCTGACGGCCGTTAGTGGAATACCCCCTGCCGATTTTATCCGGCAGTACCGACTGGGGCGCGCTCTTGAGTTGCTACGCTCGGGTCATTCGGTGGCCGATACGGCCTACCGCGTGGGCTTTGAGAGCTCGGCGTACTTTGCCACCGTTTTCAAACAGGTCTACCAGCAAACACCCTCTGAATTTTTGACCCGGTCACGCGCATAACGGCCGTGATGCAAACGGCCCATTTAACGAAACTACACCACGACGTTAGTTTAACGCAGACTAATTTTTCTGGCACGAATTGGGTCGTCAGATATATGTCTTGGCCGGCTTGTGTTTTAGCCAATAACCCTATCGTTGGCTCTATTGGGCTATGATGACTCAAAATCGAAGAAAGTTGGCCAATTACTAGAGGGCCGGCCAAGCCGGACAGGCTACTTTTGATGCGTCAAGCTTTTTTATGTCTAGTCTCATCCTGCTTAGGCTAATATACTTAAGCAACGGGGCTATTACCCACGCACTGTTCCTTTTGTGTATTAAACATCATGCCATAGTTATTCCTAACTGGGGTAGTTCTGCGGAAAGGTACGGCACGGACGGTCAGCCGCTGCTGCCGCCCCGATTTTTCGTCCCTTACGTCGTATTTTGTCCGTTTAATACGTTTCACTCCTTTCCCTTTTTCTATGAACCTATTCTCTACACTTGCTATAATCTGGATTAGTTGCAGTTGCTCGCTAAGCAGCTTGGCTCAACGCCTTCGTTCAACCCCCTATGACATAGTCATTCGCAACGGCTTAATTTACGATGGGTCCGGTCAGAAACCCTATCGGGGCGATGTAGCTATCCGCGCTGACCGAATCGTGGCCGTTGGCAAACTACCCTACTCCAAAGCCGCTACGGTTATCAACGCTAACGGCATGGCCGTGGCACCGGGTTTTATTAATGCTCTGTCCCACGCAGGTGATTTTTTACTCCGTGATGGCCGATCCATGAGTGATGTAAAACAGGGCGTAACCACTGAAATATTTGGAGAAGGCTCTTGGGGTCCAATCAAAACGGAAGCCTTACGCCAAGTATTCAATCAGTACATGAAAGCAGTAGGGGATACCTGTGACTGGACAACTATGGACCAGTTTATGATTAAGCTGGAACGCAAAGGCATCACCCCTAACGTGGCTGCGTATGTCGGAGCGGGTATAATTCGGGAGAATATTCTAGGTGAAAACGACGTGACACCAACGCCTAGCCAGTTAGCTCAAATGCAGGCGCTGGTTCGGGAAGCGATGGAAGGTGGGGCTTTAGGCCTAACAACGGCGCTGATTTATCCCCCAAACAGTTTTGCCAACACGGACGAGTTAATCGCCCTTTGCCGGGAAACCGCCCGCTATAAGGGTCGTTATATCGTTCATATGCGCAGCGAAGGTGATCGATTGGAAGAAGGTATTCAGGAGTTAATTCGTATTGGCAAAGAAGCGAACTTACCCGTTGAGGTTTACCATTTAAAAGCCGGTGGGGTGCGTAATTGGCCTAAAATGGACAAAGCCATTGCGCTTATCAACACAGCCCGCCAACAAGGTCAGGATGTAACGGCTGATATGTATACCTACACCGCAGGTATGACGGGATTAACAACCTGTCTGCCACCCTATCTGTTTAATGGCGGTTTCATGGCTGGCTGGAAGCGGTTGCAGGTGCCCGAAGAACGGCGCAAAATTCGTCAGGAAGTACGTCAGCCTACTCAGCCTTGGGAAAATATGTTTGCCTTATCGGGTTCGCCCAAGAACATCCTGCTGATGAGTTTTAGCCAAGATTCATTGAAAAAATACGAAGGAAAAACGCTAGAACAGGTAGCTACTATGCGGGGGAAAGACGCCTACGAGACTGTCATGGATCTGATTGTAGAGGACAAAACGCGAGTGGAGGCAGTGTTTTTCCAAATGTCGGAAGAGAATATCAAAAAACAGATTCGCCAGCCCTGGGTAAGCTTTGGCTCCGATCTGTGGTCAATGAGGGAGGAAGATAAACAGTATGGTATTCCTCATCCCCGCGCCTTTGGTAACTTTGCCCGGTTATTGGGTAAGTACGTTCGGGACGAAAAAGTCATCTCCCTCCAAGAAGCCATCCGGCGACTAACAAGTTTACCCGCTACCCACCATAAGCTGACCAACCGGGGCTACTTAAAACCTGGCTACTTTGCCGACGTAGTCATTTTCGACCCAGCCATCATTGCTGACAAAGCTACGTTTGAGAATCCATTTCAGTATGCCGTTGGGGTTCAACACGTCTGGATTAATGGCAAGCAAGTACTAACTAATGGGGAACATACAGGAGCTTTACCAGGTCGGCCCTTATGGGGACCGGGGTGGAAACACAGAGTCAAGGCCAAAAGCGATAAAATACGACCTAAGGGACCGCTGGTACTGCGTGCAAAGCAATTCTCTGCTCGCGAAGTGTCAAAACAACACTAATTGGCGGCCAACGAGGTGATGATATAACCAAGGCGATGAAAGGACAGAAATGCCATTTACTGGTCGACACGTTGGGTTTACTATTAGCAGTGGTAGTTCACCGAGCCGACATTGATGAACGACGGGAAGCCGATTTTGGGCTGACTCGATTGAGCTGCCTGCGCAACCGCATGTTCGCTGCATCAGAAAATAACATACTCTTTAACAGTTATTTATAACAGTTTTTATGGCCTTTCGGCGCTTCCATTTTAACGTTCCCTAAATCACCATACAATGATCGCTCAAAAACAAAGCGTATTGACTACAGCTAGGCGGAGTCGGGGCTTACTTTATTTTCAAGCTGGTTCTTAATCACCAAACTTACTATGATTCCAACGACTACTACGTCTACGTCAATCCGGAAAGCACGTCTCTACCCCAACGCGCCCTGGTACTTCGCCCTGGCTATTCTGGTGACCTGGGTGGGCTTTTCCCTGAGCTACTTTACCCGGTTAACCGAGGTCAATATCTTCCACCATCTCCACGGAGCCTCCGCCGGTTTATGGATGACCTTACTGGTTATCCAACCTATTCTCTACTTGCGGGGCCAACTCAGACTGCATCGTCGACTGGGGTGGCTAGGCGTTCTGGTACTCGCTCCCATGCTGGTGCTGGGCGGGCTTAAAATGATGCACCAGATCCTCCAAGCCCCCACATCCAAACGGCCCCAGACGAGTGAACTTTTCCCGGTAATTTATCAATCGATCTATTACGATCTGATTCTATTAGTCATGTTTGTGGCCTTCTTGGGACTGAGTGTTTGGCACGGTAAACGAGTGGCCTTGCATGCCCGTTATATCGTTTGTACGGTACTGGTTATTCTGCCGGCTGCCCTGTTTCGGATCTTTTTCTTTTTTGTTCCGGGCTTTGACAGTATTGCCCAATCACTTCATGGCAGTTTAGTCGTCATCGAATTGATCTTACTGCTTTTATTGCTGGATGATCGGCGCTATGGTTCCATTCGTCGACCTTATTTACTAGCGTTAGGCCTGTTTGTCTTTTTAAGTATGACGATGAGCCTGGTGAGTGACTGGCGCTGGTGGCGAGCCGTAACGGACTGGTTTTCTGCTTTATAACGATGAGTCCACTCAAACTGGACAAATAAAAGAGTAGTCAAACAGGAACAACTTAACAATCAATGAAACGTGTTCGATTCATTAACACAGTTATACTTCTGCTGATCGGGGCAATCGGTTGGGTAACCACCAGCGCCCACGTTGTACTTAGTTGTCCCATTTTTTCCTGGATGGTTCATCTCTTCCTGTTAGCAGCAAATCCTGTTCCGTCTTACCCAAAGTGGAATCAGGCCAAGCTATTCATTCGTACTCCTTACCTAGTTTTTCCCCTCCTTAATCGGTACTATGAAATCAGCCTTTCTTAAGCATAAGCAGATACGGGCTGATACAATAGACGTAATAGGTTAAAAAGACTTTAAGGCTACCAGTTTATATCGATGCTATTGATTATGACATAAATAAAAGCGGCATTTTCCGTTTTGATCTGATATTGAATATATTGCCTCGATACTATCCTTCCTCATGCCTCGACTTTGCCTCCCTCACCTATTAACCAGTTTAGTAGTCTGGTTGGGCTTATCCCCTTCCTGGGCGCAAACCGTTGTTCGAATCGACAGCCTACCCCAACAAGGGCTATTATTAGATAAAGCCTGGAAATGGCACTTGGGGGATAATCCAGCCTGGGCTAGAGCCGACCTGGACGATGCTCGCTGGGACACACTTAACCCCAACCAGGACGTAGCTCTTCTAGCTACACTCCCCCCGCAAGGCATCGGCTGGTTGCGGATTCGGCTATCGTTGAGCCCGCAGGTACGCAATAAACCGCTCGGCTTATCGATTCAACAGAGTGGGGCCAGCGAATTCTTTTTGAACGGCCGGTTAGTCGCTCGACGAGGAATGATTGGGCCTCAAAAGCAAATCGTCCGGGGGGCGGTCTATGATTTCATATCTTTCCTGCCGCTCGACACCGACTCGGTACAGCTATTAGCCATACGCTATGCCTTTACTAGGGAACGAGTTTTAGATTACCCATTTTCTTTCCTAGACGGTAGACTGGTATTGTTGGAAGTACATGAGAATAGGGCCGGTGAAGAAGCCTGGAATCTTTTCGGATTTTTTTCAGCAGGTTTCTTTTTAATCCTTGGGCTATTACAATTGTTGCTCTACCGGGTTTCCACTCAACAGCCCGCGGCCCTAAGCTTGGGCCTGTTTTTAATTTTACAGGGCATTGCTCAAGTGACGTCGCAGTATTTTGAGCCGCTGTTAGGCTTTAGCGCTACGGCCTTATCGCTGGATTGGCAAGCCGTACTCTTTTGTCTAAGTGTCTTCCCTTCCTTTTTTTGGTACCTATTGGGTATTTATCAACATTTCGGCCAACCCAGACGGGGATTATTTTGGCTAGCCGCTACCTCGACGTTGTCCGCAATCCCGCTGACTTTTTTTACTGTTTCACCCCATTTGCCACTGCCGGCCTTTGTGCTCGGGATTATCCTACCGAGTCTGGTCATTTTAGGGGTTGGATTGGCCGCCATTCGACAACAAAAAGTTGGATCTAAGCCATTTACGGTGATTCATAGCTTTTTTTTAATGGTGTACATAGTGTATGTCACTTCGTTATTTACGCCCGTTTTTAGTGGTTTTTTCACCACGTATGGCCTTACTTTATTGACGCTGGGTAACCTGAGTTTAGCCCTGATCGTTTCTCTTTTGTTGACGCAAGAGCGAGCGGCTACCAATCGGTTGCTATCGCAGCAAGTCAGGGAATTAAGGGCGCTGTCTCAACAAAACTTGGATCAACAGGCGGAAAAGCAACAATTACTGGCCACCCAGAATGAACGACTCGAACAACAAGTCGAAGCTCGTACGGTTGAACTGAAAGCCTCCCAAGCCCAGCTCATCCAGAAAGAGAAGCTGGCCAGTCTGGGCGAGCTAACGGCGGGGATTGCCCACGAGATTCAGAACCCCTTGAACTTTGTCAATAACTTCTCAGAGGTGAGCGCGGAACTGGTCGATGACTTGGAACTGGAACTGAACAAAGGCGATATGGATGAAGTAAAAGCCATCGCGGGCGACTTGCGGCAGAACCTGCACAAGATCCACCACCACGGCGGCAGAGCCTCCGCCATTGTCAAAGGCATGTTAGAGCACTCCCGAACGTCTACTGGCGATGTACAATCCACTAATCTCAACGCGCTGGTCGATGAATATTTGCGCTTAGCCTACCACGGCTGGCGGGCAAAGGATAAGGATTTCACCTGTGAAGTAACCACCCATTTTGATTCCAGCGTTGGTCAGGTAACTCTCATCCCCCAGGAACTAGGACGCGTACTACTCAATCTATTGAACAACGCCTTTTATGCCGTTTTGGAACGAGGAAAGCAACGTGATGTTGCTGATTACCGACCTACGGTTCAGGTCAGTACCCAGCGCAAAGAAGGGCAGGTGGTGATCCGAGTAGAGGATAATGGCACGGGTATATCTGACTCAGTGAAGGCCAAAATCTTTCAACCCTTTTTCACCACTAAGCCAACGGGAGAAGGGACAGGATTGGGCTTGTCGCTGAGCTATGATATTGTTACCAAAGGGCATGGAGGAACACTTACCCTGGAAAGTCAGGAAGGTAATGGGACAACCTTTACCATCTTATTACCTGCCGAATTATCAACAAATACTTATGAAAGCCATACTCACTAGTGCTCTGTTGGTAATAAGTTTGATCCAGGCACTAGCCCAGGATACTACGCTGGTGCTGAACACAGGCATGTTCAGCCCTGGACAAATAATTAGTTTAGCCACCCTGCCGGGGTGGGTGTATCAGCCAGGGCCTGCGCCTAACGGGGCGGATTCAACCTTGAGCACTGTGGGCTGGCAAAAACGTAAACCCAGCGATCTGTCGGTAAACGATGCGACTAAAATGGGCCGGGTCGAAGGCTGGTTTCGGCTCAGACTCAGGCTGGACTCCTCCTTCAACGGCCTGCCCGTCGCTTTCCTGAAGGGTAACCGGGCAGCGGCTGACTTGTACGTAAATGGCCAGTGGCTGGCTTCGTTTGGTCAAACGGGACTGCACCAAAAGCCGTATGCTGAATACACGACCATCCGGGCTTATCCAACCCTGGTCAAGCTAGTACCCGGCCAAAACTACCTCATCGCCTTGCATATCGTCGATGAGGTATCCCCTTTTTCGGCTCACCAACTAAAAGCTGATTTCAATCAGGGCAATTTACGCTTACTCCATTTAGTAGGCCCTCAGTTTATCCAGTCCTTTCCCGAAAAAGCCACTACCGAGACCATTTTTGCCACCCTCTGGTTAGTGGTTACGCTACTGCTGACCCTGCTGTTTGGCTTACTATCGCTGTTGAATCTGTACGAAAAACAACTCATTCGCACACTAGCTCTTTGGGCCATCTGCCAAGCGGTCGCGAATGTATTGCCTTTTCTGTTACTGTTCCCCCTGTCCTATCGCAGCGCATTCATCGGCGTTTATGTGGGCAATATCTTCTTAGGAAGTTCGATTCCCCTGCTGATTATCGCCTTAGTTCGGATACTAGGTTTTGCGTCTTCATGGCTCTTTAATGGCATGCTTATCGGCCTATCGCTGCTGGCAATTACGTTGGACGTCTTATTGGGATGGGCGTGGGCTACGGTACTGGCCATGAGTTTACAAGCCCTGCTTTTTCTCTACGTACTGAGTCTCTCCTGGAAGAAGCTTAAAGGAGGCCAGTGGGCCGTTGTGACGGGGGCGCTGATGACGATAGCCTTTTTTTTACTGTTCATATTTATTCCTCAACTGCCTTCCTCTGCTTCTTATTACGGCTTGACAACCGGCCTTGTTTTATCGTTGCCTGTTTCGCTACTGGTCTATATTGTTCTTCGCTTCAGCGAGATAGTGGCTGAGGTGCAAGAGAAAGCAAGGGCGGTTCTACAAGTAACAGAGGAGAAGCGCCACTTATTAGCCAGCCAAAATGAACGCTTGGAACAACAAGTCGGAGCCCGAACGGCGGAACTGAACCAATCACTCACTGATCTCAAATCGACCCAGGCTCAACTGGTTCAGAAAGAAAAACTGGCCAGCCTGGGTGAACTGACCGCTGGCATTGCTCACGAGATTCAGAACCCGCTGAACTTCGTCAACAACTTCGCGGAAGTAAGTACGGAATTGGTCAGCGAGTTGAAACAAGAAGAAATCAATCCGGAACGAGACGCTGAACTCATTAGTGAGTTGTTGGACGATTTGACCCAAAACCTACAAAAGATTACTCATCACGGCGGCAGAGCCTCCGCCATTGTCAAAGGGATGTTGGAGCACTCGCGCACGGAGACCGGGGAGAAACGGCTTACTGACCTGAATGCGCTGGCCGATGACTATCTCAACATAGCTTATCAGGGGTTGCGCGCCAAAGACAACAGCTTCACTGCCGAGCTAAAAACGAATTTTGGAACGGAGTTAGGGCTCACCGAGGTGGTGCCTCAGGAGATTGGGCGAGTGTTGTTAAATCTGTACAACAACGCCTTCTACGCTGTGCAACAAAAGCAGAAAACAGCTTCCGCCGATTACCAGCCTACGGTAATGGTTAGTACCACTCGAGTGAATGGCCAGGTTGAGATTCGAGTTGGTGACAATGGGACGGGTATTGCCGAATCAGTCAAAGCCAAGATCTTCCACCCTTTCTTCACCACCAAGCCCACCGGCGAAGGCACTGGTTTAGGTTTGTCACTCGCGCATGATATAATAACTAAGGGCCATCAGGGCTCATTGATAGTCTATAGCCAGGAAGGTGAAGGAACTCAGTTTGTGCTCCAATTACCAACGTTAAACTAAGAGGAGGTAATGTCCCAGAAACGCCCATTTACGGGCACGTGAATCCTACACATCTCGAATGGGAGCGATTTACGAGATAATGCCAAAAGAACACTAATAGGGCCGCCAACAGCAGCATAAAGCAGATCCGTTTGTCGTAGCGGCCCTACAACACACTCCTAAATAGGTCGTCGGTTAGTAATCAGCCATTTTGTAAGCTCAAAAACCACTGAGTTGTTTCTTGTCGTGAAGCCTCTGGTCCAATCTCCAACCGTCTTGCATAAATCTGTTGAGCAGCACCGCCAGCCGGATAACGCAATTGGTCTTTATCGTCAGTGGCCGCCCCATATATAACCTCTGCAATGGCTTCAGGTGGAATAGAGGCCGCAATCCCGCCCAACATTTTTTGGATGGCACCCTCATACAAGGGGTGAGATATAACGTCCGCTGAGCGGAAAAGATTGGTATTGGTGGCATCGGGTGAAACGGTCTTAACACCAATGCCAAACGGAGACAACTCAATGGATAAACACTCACTAAAGCCTTCAAGTGCCCACTTGGTGGCATTATACATACTACTTAAGGGGAAGCCCGTAAGACCTGCCATCGACGTGGTGTTGATAAATAAGCCTGTTCCCTTCTCTCTGAAATAAGGAATAAAGGCTTGAATGATGTGCACGGGGCCTAGCACATTCGTATTAATCTGTCGTTGAATCTGTTCATCACTAACCGCTTCCACGGGGCCAAACAACCCATGTCCCGCGTTGTTGAGGACGACATCGATGGTACTTAACGAAATCGCTTTCTCGACCGCTGCTTTTATTTGGTCGCTATTAGTCACATCCAATGGCAAGATCGTTACATTTTTGAGCTGTGTTAATTCGGTTTCCTGGTCGGGATTCCGCATGGTAGCCATGACCTGCCAACCTCTTGACTGAAATAATTTGGTGGCGGCTTTGCCAATGCCAGACGAGGAACCGGTAATGAAGATCGTTTTCATTTGACTTTCGATTTTAGAGTACGGCGGCAAACGTATAGCAAAAAAGTATACATTTGATACCTGTATACTAAAGGATACTTAAAAGGGTGGAAAACGACGAATCATTTCAGGAAAAGATAAGAGCCATACAGGATACGATGTATGTGATTGGCGGCAAATGGAAAATCCCCATCATCTTATCGGTCTATAGCGGCAACCGCCGTTTCAATGATATTGCTCATTCTATTCCGCACATTACTAACCGGGTACTCTCCAAGGAACTGAAGCATTTAGAAGAGAATCTGATGCTTAAGCGGACAATTGTGGATGCCTATCCAGTTCGCATTGAATATACGGTGACCGATCATTGTTTAAGTATAGATACGGTCGCTGGGCCCATGGCCGAATGGGGCAAAGGTCATAAAAAGAGAATTACTGAGACCTTCTAGTAAATGCACTTCGCTCATGTCTAAGCGTCTTGGGAACCTTCCAGTTGTGGGGCTGAACTGACCTTGCCAGGCACTTTATTCACCTAATCCAAGGTATCGTAAAACGCCCATTTTAAGCAATAGATACCGTCATTGTTCTGGCAAAGTCAATCTGTTGGAGTTCCAGTCTCAAATTGGCATCTCACGAATCAAATTCAAAATCTCACATTTTAGCTGAGTTTGTGAGACTGCTTTTCTCCCAAATGACGGAATCGAGGCCCGATCTTTTTCCCATATCTATCCTGTATAGACCAATGTTGGTTTTAATTTGTCTTTTTGAGGCGAGGGCATTTGGGCCTAAGTGGCTTGGCAGGTTGTGGAGGGGTTGACTGAGCAGTATGGATTGGGTTTGGTTTGTCGGATTTCACTATCGGATTCTGTTTAGTCACGCTAACCTGATTACAGCCTATATAGCTTAGTCAAACTAGAGTTCGGCTGACGGGTATTTACTCGTAGTTTGGCTAAATTCAGTCGGCTATCTATGAATGAGTCGTATAGGTTTTTGTGTTATCGTATAGCTACCTTTTCGAAACGTTAATAGTATAAAATTTTCAGTAGGTCGTTATCGTACAGCCTATTATATACCCTCAATTGTGGTTGTATGGAAGCGGTAGATTGTCTTAACTGTCTCATTTACAGTGCTGAAGGTATAAAATCGATCGCTTACACAAAGAACCCTTTTTCGACTTACTTCATTTTAAGGTTTTCTTTGGGGATTCTTCCATCATCATTGCTCCCAATATCGAAGCCATTGATTGAGTAGTGGCTGAGCGGGCCTCGTAGTTTAAGGGAAGGAGGGGTGCGGGTATTGGAGCTTTTGTTGGGGGTGCTTGCTTAGGGGCTTTATGATGCTCAATGCCCAAGGATTTAACCAAATAGGCGGTTGGATTCTTTACGTTGGAACGCAAACCGTTGGCCAGTTCAGAATCGACGCGGTAGAAAGTTTCTAACAGAGAATGGTCAGAGACAATGAGTTCTTTCTGCCAACTCTTAAGTTTATAGTTTTTCATCAACTGCCAAGCGGTAGTAACAGCTTCGTTAATCGACATTTGGTTGATGGCTTGACGATCCTGCTTAATCCCTTCCAACGCTAGTTGTTGCGAAGATTTAATAATGAACGTTAACTCAACAATCCTCTTACCTTCCTTACGGCTTGGGGTCCATTCAAGATTAATATTTGCTTTCTGCTGTAGTTCTCGTTGGGCGATCACTAATGAATTCTTCCTAAAATCATTAAACGTGTATTGAGCCGGACAATTTAGCATCTCCATTAAGCGACTAACAACATAAGTAAATTGATGCTGTCCCCGGTTATGATACATACTTACTATTTCGAACATACGCTGGGAATACACCGAAGAAAGCGAGAGCATAACGTCGATGTCATACTTCGTATAACGTTGACCTAGTTCTGCAAAATGAGGAACGACGGCTGAGAACATTGTCAATTCAATAATCCGTTGGCCATCGATTAAATCAAATCGTATTCTAGGGAAGGGAGTAATAATGTCAAGCTGATGCGTTTTATCATTGCGATAGATCAACCGTTTGGACTGTAATGATTCGGCCGCGTCAGCTATTTTACTGTGATTGTTGGTTTTAGTTAGCTCTAGAAAAGGAACCCTGAAAACCATATCTCCACCTAATTGAGTGCCGCCCCTCAACGCCTGATGACCAATCTGGTTAACGACAAGTGTGACAATTTTCTTTTCAAGTTCTGTAAACTCTTGTCTTGATTCAGTAAAGACGTTAGGTTGATAATTAGTTGGTCGCTTCTTAAATACTAGTGGTAATTGACCATCATTATTATAATTGTCTTCCATGATCTAATAGCAGGAATATATGACAAGCTGAGTCGAACTATACTATCAAAAATAATAAACAGAAGACACTTTAACAACCTCCTCAATAATTATAAACTTTGACGTATGCTATAACAAGTGATCAATATAAGGGGAAGTTACAAAAATTATGAGGCATATAATTAATAATCAAAGACTTAGATTTAAAAAAATGTACCTTTTTATCTAGTCCAAACCTCCTTTTTCATCTTTTTGTATTTATAATACTAGTCCGAACCTCCGCTTTGTCACAAATTGAAGAGGGCGAATGTTATATTTTTCTTAGCTTCAACTGTACTTTACTTGTAAATAATGGCCAAAATCAGCCCTTTCTTCAGTAATTATAATAGGATATTGAAAGGTTAGTCTAAATCTCCTTATTCAATTACATGTAGTCCAAACCTCTTTTTTCGCTATTCCAAACCTCTGCTTTAAGTAGTCCGAAACTCTGTTATCCCAAATTTATATTAGTCCAAATCTCTGTTTTCGTTAGTCTAAACCTCCGTTTTCTTATTATAATCTATTGATTAAGAGACCATTGATAGGCTCCTAAATCAATCAAAAAACTTATTGATAAAAAGGATAATGATCAAACCTTTTTTGGAAAGGGAAAAGAAAAAAAGTTTAACGTATTTATTTACTTTTGTAGTAAATAAAGCACTTACTAATTTATGGCAAAAAAACCCGCAAAACGAGACGACGAAGCACCCCTGGAGGGACTCCGTACAGTCCTTAAAACCCAAGCTATTACCTTGACCCCAGGCATCAACCAGATTAGCAATCCACCCCCAACGGATCAGCACCTGGAATACTACTTCATTCCCATGCAATATATGAAGCAGTATCAGGCTTACAATCGGCCCGGTAAGCCCCTGAAAAACCTCAAACTGGTCAATTATGACAAACCAGCCATTTCGCTTTCTTTCTTTTATAAGCACAAATATTCCATTGAACGCTCGGTTACCCACGGCGATGTGGTGCAGCACATCAAGAATTACCGCGATGAATTGCTAAACCGATCCCTGATGGAACAACTCAGTGTGGGCCAGCTCAAAGAACTAAAACAGACCGATGAGCTATTGCGTACTATCCGGGAGCAACCCGATGCCTACCAAGCCTGCTTTTCCAATTATTACCACAAGTATTACTACTGGTACTGTACCTATCGCTATTTTGATGATCTGGCTACCATGAAAACGACCACCTCCAGCGAGCATTTGCTAAAACATACCGAGCGGGCGGGTCATGAAGTGCATGAACGGCTCAACATCATCTTCATTGATCTCGAGTACATTTCTGAACCGGTGCCTCATGACCACAAATTGATTGACCGCGAGTTGAAAAACTACCCCATTCAGCTTCGCCAAGGCATTACCACGTTATATCTTCGGGAAGTTTGAGAACGAATCAAGTATAGGCAGCACAGACGAAAAGGGTGGCGGGGTCTTTATACAAAATCGTACGACTGGGGCGGATCGTCCCAACTGTGTTAGCCGCCCCTAGTAGCTAGTCATTTAGTCAACATGTCAATTAAATGATATAATATTTAATTGACATGTTGACTAAATGACTATAGAAACAACTGGTAAAAGTTTGTACTTTCGACACATAGTAGCACACACAGCTACTTCTATTCTTTATAATCCCTTACTTCATAAGGTTAATTGACGCTTTATCAATCGCATAACCTGAGTGGCCTGAAACTCACAACCTCTTGATGTGGTGAATCCAGCATTATTGAGTTCAATGGCGATTTCGCTGTAATTCTTACCCGCTTTACGCATCATCTCAATCATCGATGTAGCCCGGCGGTTATCCTTATTCTCAAGGGCCGCCCGACGTGTAGCCGCTGCCCCTTTCAGTTGAGCCTCAAGAGTCATATTTTCGGGCTTACCAAGAACGGCTCCCTGCGCCCGTTTTGCATCGAGGGCTACCTTCGTTCGTGAGCTGATTAGTTCCCGTTCGTGCTGAGCCAGGGTCGCAAAGATGCCGATGGTCAGCGTATTGGCATCAGGCATATCCACACACTGGAAGTTGACACCTGAATCCCGAAGTGTGAAGATAAACGAAGCATTGCGGCTTAGCCGGTCGAGCTTGGCAATGATCAATACGGCCCCCTCTTTTTTGGCCCGATCGATGGCCGCTGTCAGCTGGATCCGTTGGTTGTTTTTCCCGGATTCAACCTCGGTAAACTCTGCAACGATGGCCCCCTTCACAAAGTTAGCCACGGCCGTACGCTGGACCTCCAAACCTAAACCCGAATCGCCCTGCGCCCGGGTGGATACCCGGTAATAAGCAACATATGGTTTTTGGGCAGGAACTGTTCCTGCCATAAGGACGGTCCGCCGTGCGGTTGATTTCTTTGCCATAGTAAGCAGTTGCTACAAATGAATACATTTACTCAACAATGACGAGCCATCAGGCAGACTGCCATCTTTATCAGCTGAGAATACGCTGTTTATTTTAAACTTGATCCCTTGAGATCGATTGGTTAAGTCTGCCTGACGAAACTGAGCTTCTGCCAGGGTAAGCCGTTCATACGCACCAACGATGATTGTTCAGAAAGGCAATCCAGCAACAAAATCGATGAGGAGAAACCAGTCGTTCCTGTTTTCGTTCATTGTAATTATCCAGGGCACTATCGTCAATCGGGTCACTGTAATTTAGCTGAAGGCGTACCAAGTCCGTCCGATTCACGGCCTCCGCCAGTTCCTCGAACCTGATTTCCCGTTCAATCCAAGCTGAGCTTTTGCCCAACTCGACAGCCTGCTTTAAGATACCCATGAATATGTATTCGGTCCGTTCATGGCTTTGGGTCGCCGTGAGCAGTTGACCAATAATTCGGATGTAATCCGTATAGAGTAATCCCGCCCCGGGTAGTTCGACCTTCGCCCACTCGTAGGCCAGGTGACGGATGAGCTCTTTATAATCAGTAAAATCCATGCTGATTTTTTGACCTTTACTCGTGATGCCGCAATGAGTAACCGAAACGAATTAGTTGAGGTGAATTGTTCGGGCGGCATTAATCTGATTGGTTAGCCGCTCGATCTGATTGGACTGTTTTTGAATCATGGTCCAGTACTCTTTATTGCGCTGATCCAGTTCGTCTATCAACTCGTTATGTACCTACCCTGCGCTCGGCCTCCATTTGCTTTACCCACTCGGCGGCCGCTTTTTCCTCAGCTCGGCGCTCCCGGCGGAGCACTGTGTTTTGCGCTGCTACATAAGCGACCAGATTAATAAGCAGGAAAGCAAGCCACTGATCATTGGTTGGCATGTGGCTGAGGAAGTAGATCAGGAATTCTTGCATTGATAATTGATGAATGGTTTAGACTCGGAAATTGTGAATGCTGATTATTGTTTTCTAGTACTCATCCTGAAACATTCCGCGCATCTTGGGCATGTTTTTTAATTTATGGTCAGTGCTAGTATAATTCTCAATCTACTTAAGCGACATAAATATAAGCGTTCCACGGGTATATTACAAGGCTTAAACGGACGTTCAAGCCTTGTAATATACCCGTGGAACATACACAATTCCAATCAACGTAGTGAAAATCCAAAAAAGTAGGGTAATATTTCCCTTTTTTGATTCTGACATCCACAGGTTGCCTAGTCTTAAAAAGGGTTACAAGATTTGTCTATCTCAAAACACTACTCCAAAAGGGTTTATAAGAAAGATAGCCAAATGAAAGTGAGCCAGAGAGCAATGGCTGTGTAGCTGAGTTTGCCCAATTTCTAAGAGGGGTAGGGGAAACTTGAAAGGGCATTATGACTACGTTGAATGAATATGGATTCCGCACCCGGCGGGGAAGCAATTCCAGTCGATGCAAGGAAAACGTATAGTTGCACTTTTCAGCGAATTGACGTAGAGTCGGGGTCCAGATAATTTCTATATGGTTTTGGTACTTAAACAAGAATGGGCGTGGAAGTCACCTGCATCGTGTAACGACGAAAAAATAGTAGAGCCACCTAGGCTGATTGATGAATGACTAGTCGTATTCATCGGACGATTAGTCGATCACCCGAGCCAACACCCTGTTTTTTTTAGATAGATGCTACATCAGTAACGATCAGACATTTGAGACCACAAATTGGTTCTCCTTGTCCAGAGGGAAGTTCTGGTTGCGTTGCCCCACATGGCCGGTTAGAATGGGCCCGGTAACGCGCAGAGTCTTCATGACAAAACACTGAGAGGTACTTAGTTTAATGATATTCCAATGCAATTGAAAGTAATCTTTCATAGAATCACTCACAGCTGATTGGATTGACAGAGCCGTTTGTTTTACAAGCAATAAAATCGAATTAATCTAGTCATTCTATAGAACTAAGTAGTTAAATAACACCTTACACTCATACAATTAGAGGGTGAGATGACCCTCAAATGGTGTGGATAGAGCGGGGTCGCCCACGGTCCGCCGTTGCGGTGCGACGGAAAGCCCTGGCTAATTTTAACTTGGGCTTTTTTGTGGAGATTAAAAGCGATCTATAAAAACTAGATCGGCTGCCGCGGTCTTATTGCCAGCGCTTGCAAAGTGACTAAACGCCTCTTTCCTCTTTTCACTGCTGCGGCAGGCCATTCCCATCTGTCCGCTATTGTCGAACCATGCCATGTACCTTATCAACACACAAGTTCCTACCTTTCCAACTAATCTTTGTTGACAGATAAGGCGATAATTACAAAAAGAACCCGTGACAGTACAGGCTAAAAAAAGTTGTACAGTCATGATGTTCCTACTCTTTTGATGTACTGACCCCAGGGGCCAGTATCATGAATGTAGTTCCAGCGGCTTTGATTTAGAAGTATGTATGGAATTAGTCTCCGGGATTGTGCAACAGGGCTGGTCACTTCACTCGATTAAGTTAATTGACACCGACGGTCGATCGCTTTTCTTACCTACGGAAGCTTTTGATGGCCAGTCCCTATTCTAACCCATCCAGCAATTACAAAATGAATGGGAGACTATTTTATTTCCCTAAACAATAGAGGCATACCCCGGCATGACCGGGCACGTATCTATTCGGATGACAAGCATGCACCCAAAAAGCAGCGGGCTTCGAACGGTAAGCTGTTTCAAGCGGGCTAAACCGGCCAGGGTAGCCTCCTCCACCCGTAAGTCGTCATTGTAGGTCAACTCAACTGTTTGTAAGCGTTTCAGTCGACTAAGGCTGGAGAGTCCTTTGCAGTTGGATAGGATAAGGGATTCTAAGTGGGGTACCTGGTTAAGGGTTGTTCGAAACGTTTTTGGATCAAGTTGATCGCTGATGAGTGTTAAGTCCGTTAGATGGCGTAAGCCCTGAAAGGTCTGGGGACCGATCAACCACCCGCTTAGTTGGAGTGACTCTAGGTGGGTCAGGGCCCCAAAACCAGGAAGTTGGCCAGGATTATCGATGGATCGCTGGTGCCTGATGTCGAGGTGGCGTAGCGTTTTTAGCTTGGCCAGCGTGGGCAGGAACGCCTCCCAACCCAGTCCATCTTCGGTAATGCTTAGCTCCCTGAGCCGGGGGCAATGTTGGAGCCCACGGGGTAAACTAGTCAGTCACTAGGGGATGGGCGGGGGTTGGTCGATGCTGGGTTATATCAATCGATAACCGCTCGAGCCGGGGCCACGCCTGCACAATAGCCACTAATGAATCAGCTTGACTCGCTCCGAGTCCACGCACGTAAAGCGACCGTACCGCGCGAAAAGCACTCAACTGAGGTAGACCGCCCTGGTCAAGAATAGATACGTCAATGAGCAGCGACTCCAGCGCCTTACCCTGATTGGTCCGGCGCGTCAACTCGGCTAGTGTACGATACTCATTGGCTTTAGGCGCGGGGTCCTGATGCCTATTCGGCGAACGAGCCTCTCGCACAGGACGCCAGGTGGTTAGTTGATCCAGGGCGGTAGCGGGCCGCGATGTTGATTGAGCCAGCCCGGGGCTGACACAAAGGAGGTATACGACGAGTAGGGCCACCATCCGCTGCTCCCTTGTCAGCCACCCAGTAGCATATGGATTGCCTGCCTGGCTGTTAGTGACGGGATGGCTGTTGCGACGCATTACTTAAACGAGGCGGTCAAAGGGTGTATAAACTCGTACTATGTTAGGCGCCTGATTCACTAGGCTCTACCGGGAAACGTCTGGAATCTCATTTGTATTGTTGGTTGCCGTTTCCTAGCAGTGAAGCGTATGCTCCTGGTTTACTGTACACAGAAACCAGGAGCATACGGGGTCAAAAAGGGGATTGAAAACAGCCTCATTATCTAGTTCACATACCGGTTTTTGTGCATAATCGACCCGCTGAGCATCATTCCATAAAAACGCACTGAGCAATGAACATAAGTTTAACAATCTTGTTGGTAGTGGCCCTTCAGGCCTGTCAGTATCGCGAACTGGGGATGAGTGTGACGCTGCCTAAAGAAGTCTCTCTGCAAATGGGCTGTTTGGCTAAGTCTAAAACTATCCAGCCCATTACTGATCAGGTAGGCACGATTATTTATGCCGAAAAGCTTGCCTTTATCAGCTTACCTCCCCCTTATATGACCAACGCCAATTATGTACCTTGTAATTTGCCCGCCAGTATAGCTAACGGGCAGAAGGTACGTTTTTCAGCTCAAGTCCTTTACCAGCCTGAAATCGTCAATGGATCGATTAAATGCTACATGGGGCAAGCCATTGAATTGACTCAACTGACTCTGTTGTAATCACCGAAAATTACGTTTGGATCAGCGAGGTGCTTCAGTTTGTTGTGTCCGTCAGAATACTTTACCTATTTATGACATTTTACAAACGTCCGTTGAAATAATGCCTTGAGTAGGTTTTGTGCATCTTAAACGTTTCTTTTTCAACCACATTTGGTATCATAAGGTCTCACGCAAATGTTCGCTATGAAAGTCTACTAAATAGAACCTTTCGTAGGCTATTGGCCTTTTTCCAATAAGGAAATCGACTTCCCAATCAGATGCCCAGCGTAGATATTTATGGTGAACTGGATCACTCGACTGCTTAGAAAGCACGAACAAAAGCGGTTGCTAACCGCCATCAGTCAAGAACACACTGTGTTTGTTGACAGGCAGGGTGATGAGACGATTTATCAGTATATTCTCCAGGAGCTGGCGACGTTCACTTTACAACAAACGGTCTGCCAGGAAGCGGGATTTGGTGACGCTTAAGAACCTAGTATGCCCCCTTTGTTACTACGTTCCTTACGCTATTGGACGGTACGACCCGCTTTGATATACGCCATCAGCCATCTACAGGCCGAGTTGGAGAAGGCCCGATTACTCGAAAAGCAAGCCATTTTAGTGCGGATTATAGAAGAGTATCAACAGCACACCAAAATCGTGGTTGAAATCGCCCAGGATGCCACCAATCTAGCTAGCCAAGTCAACGAATCGGTAAAACCCGAGTTCAGGTTAAACTAAGCTTCTTGTAAGCTGACTTCTTAATAGGTAAATTCAGGCTAAGGAAACAGCTAAAAAAAGTGCTAAATAAGGTCTAACCTGTTTCAGACCACACAATAAAATAGACCAACTTGCGTTTTATCTCTATTATGCTTCTTCAGCCCCATTGGTTCAATCCATGGGGCTTTTTTGTATCATTATACCTCTGCTTTGCTGCCATGGAAGGCCTATCTGATCAACTCCCGGCTCAACCCGATCAACCAGCTCCTGAGAAGCTGCGGTTTGATACCGCTAACGATTTTCTGACCATTTGCGACCGGTTATCTACAGGCTATGACAGTGGCTATTACTGGGAAGATGTGCAACGAGCCTTGCGCATTGCTGCGGGCCTAGAAAAGTGGCCGGACTAGATCAACTGTGGGTCTGTTGGTCAACTAACCGCATCACTTGAGTAGCCTGAAATTGGTCACCCTTATCGGTTCGGAAATCAGCCCAGTTTAATTCCGCTGCAATCTCCGTATAGTTCTTATTAGCTTGGCGCATTGAGGCAATCATCGAGGCCGCTCGGCGGTTATTTTCATTGGCTAGTGCCTTGCGTGGGGTGGTTTCTCCGCCTTTTCGTTGTCCCTCAGACGTTAGGTTTTCGAGCTTACCGGGCTTGGCTCCCTGGGCTCGTTTGGCCTGAAGAGCGGACTTGGTACGAGAGCTGATTATTTCTCGTTCGTGTTGGGCTAGGGTGGCAAAAATGCCAATAATTAGGGTATTGGCGTCCGGCATATCGACGCACTGGAAGTTGACCTCAGAATCCCGTAGAGTAATTATAAATGAAGCATTCCGGCTTAAGCGGTCAAGCTTAGATATGATCAGTATAGCACTCTCTTTCTTTGCCCAATCAATAGCCGCAACCAACTGAACTCGCTGGTCATTCTTTCCGGATTATACTTCGGTAAGCTTAGCGAGTATAACCGCTCGGCGGTCCGACCCTTTCACGAATCCGGCAACGACTGACCGCTGAGACTCTAATCCTAAACTAGACTCACCCTGGGCCTTGGTCGATATACGATAGTAAACCACATAGTTGGCCGGTCCAACGATAGCCACTGCTGAAGCGTTCCGCCGCGAGGGTTGATTTCTTCACCATTGGCTTATAGGACAACCTTGTTCATACGGAAAGTAAGAAACGGATACTTTTTCGTAAGAAATAAAAGACGTGTCTCCGCTTCCTCCAAGCTCAACTGCTCGGCTGAATCAGTTACGGGTAAAAGGGCTCCGGTTGTTTCATCAAATTCCTTCAACGTTATCCACTCGCCCTGAACGAGTGTCAGAAACTGAACTTGGTGATAGACCATAACTTGTTTGTTTTTGGGCTCAAAAGTACCGTTTATCAATGATTTTACAAGGCTTGAACGGACCGTTACATCTGTGTAGCCATTTTACAAGTAATGTTTCGTTTTCCTATGAACAATGGGGCTAACTGCAATCATTATCTAGTCAAAACCTGTCTGCTGAATAGTATTTTACTGCTAAAGTATTTTGATCTCCCTCCTGTTTCTATGTTATTGTAGTTTGTACTTTTCTTAGTGATCAATCAGAAAATATAGCCATTTCATGAACGCTTTCAAACATTGGAACTGAACGGTATGCTACCACTATTAGTTACGGTGAGCGTTCATAGGTCCAAGCGTTTTCGTGAACGGAATTAATTATTTATACTGATTGTATTTTTTTAATTTGACTCATTGTATATCTATCTCAAAAACCGTTCATCGAGAATAGTCTATTATCAAGACAGCTTGAACTAAATAGAAATAATATAAACAATATAATTTAGTTGCCAATAGGTATTAATGTCGATACAAGTTGAATAGAGTGAAACGTAGTTTTACTGACGTTAGCCCATATATTTATCTAGGTTTAGAAGTCTTCTTTGCCGATTATCTTTGTCAGTCGAGGGGCAGGCTTATCGTATTTGGTTTGTCTATTCTATCCAGTTTACCCATCTGGCTTATGATTCGCATCTCAGTCTATGATGACAACGACCTCCTACGGGAAACGCTCGCGCTAATTTTCAGTGCTACGCCAGATTTGCGCCTGATCGGGCAATACCCTACAGCCCTTGAGGTGGTCGATACGGTTTTGGCAGATGCCCCTGATGTTATTCTAATGGATATCGATATGCCGCAACGAACGGGCATCGAAGCCGTTACCCTTATTCGGCAACAGACTATCCAGCCCAAAATCCTGATGTTAACCGTGTTTGAGGATATAGACCGCATCTTTGCGGCGCTCTCAGCGGGGGCGGTGGGCTATTTGATTAAGAAAACTGCCGCCGACAAACTCATTGAAGCTATTCGGGAAATTGCAGCCGGAGGTGCCGTTATGACCCCATCCATTGCCCTGAAGGTATTGAATGCCTTTGCCAATCAAGCTGATCTACCCAAGCCGGCACTGGATTCGCCGGTTACTAACACGCCTGACTCGCGCCAATCGTTACCTCTGACCTCCTTTGAGCTGACCCCGAAAGAAAAAGCCGTGCTGGAGCGTTTAGTTGAGGGTGACAGTTATAAGTTAATTGCCCATCATTGTGGCATTAGCATGGGGACAGTCCGGTGGCATATTGTCAACATCTATGACAAACTACACGTCAATTCTAAATCGGAAGCGGTAGCTAAAGCCCTGAAGTCAAGATTATGTTTTTGACCACCCTAAACCCATGGAGAGAATGGATACGTTTACGGCCATACGAGATCTACGATTCAGCTATGGCTCCGACAGGGAAGCGGCCAATTCCATTCATGGATTTCGATTTAGTGCCACACATCATTGGCTAAATTACAGGAATACGTTCACTCAATGTGTTCAAGGCTTTGGTACTCAGCGACGACTGGACCACAAATTCAGTAGGTTTCTTTCAAGTAGCATAATCTTGACGGTAGTCTAAACTTGGCAGGTAATTGGTTTTATCCGCATAATCAGGCTTATCCAAGTTATTTTAAAATAAAGTATAAGTTTAAATTGTCCGGGTTGTATCTTAGTTGACTCTCAATCGATTCGCTCATGAATCGGAATTTTAGGCTTATTGCCTGGTTCGTTTTTTGGCTCTTGGGCAGCAGGAGTTGGGCTCAGGGGACCATGTCCGCCGTACCTGATTCGCTGGCGCGATTTTTACGGACGGCTAATCAGGATACGACCTACGTACGGGCCGCCACCCAATATGCCTGGTGGCTTATCAACCGACTGGATCAGTTAGAGCGGGCCGATTCGCTGCTTAAACAAACTCAAGGGCTAGCCCGGTCCCTAAAGGATTCGATGGGTCTGCAACGGGTGTATTTTTACCGGGGACGCGTCTTTATGCGTAACCCCGACGTCAGGACCTATCAAAGGGCGGTGTATTATTTGACCCTGGCGCGTCAACTCATTCAACAGGCCCACCTTCCCCCCAGTGAGTTACAACGGGTGTTCACTGAACTAGGGTACTATTATTTAGATAATAACCAGTTTGAGCTTTCGCTTAAGTATAGTCTAGCCGCCATTAAACTAACGGAGCGGTATCACCTCACCGATTACTGTACCAAAGCGTATACGGGAGCCGGTGAGGTGATGGACGTGATGGGAAATCGAACGGCGGCCCGCCAGTATTACCAAAAAGCGGATGCCATGGCTTATTTGGAACAGGACAAATACAATCTGCTTGGTGTCAAACAAAAAATAGCACAACAATTCCATGAGGAGGGCCAGGATGCTCAGGCAGTAGAGCAGTACCGAAAAGCGCTCGCCTACGCGGACAGGTATGGGAATCGGTGGTGGCGAATCAAGCTCTGGAATGAAATGGCCCAATGCCACATCCAGCTTGGTCAACTCGATCAGGCATTATCGTATTTAAAACGGGCTCAGCAACACGCCTTTCGGGGCAATCCCATCTCCGCGATGTTGACCCATCTGACAATGGGGAGTTATTATGCGGCCCGTCTAGCCTACCCACAGGCGGAGAGTCACTATAAGAAAGCGATTCGGTTAGCGACGGCTTTCATTGAAACCCGGGTGGAACGAGAAGCAGTCAAAGGATTAATCCAAGTCTATGTGAATACCCACCGCTTTGATAAAGCGTTTACCTATCAAGTCAAGCTGGGCGTCCTGAATGATTCGCTTTTCTCGAACCTGACTACGCTAAGACTACGGGAACTGGCCAACCGACACGAACTGGAAAAGCGGGAAAGTCAGATCAACCTGTTGCAGAAACAGAAACAAATTGTCCAATTTCAGCGCAATACATATGTGATTATGGGTGGCCTGTTACTGCTACTGAGCGTAGCCGTGGCAGCCTGGCTGTTGAACCGGGCACGATGGCGAGGGCTGAAGCAAGCCGGGCGACTCCGCCAACAGCTAGCCCATGATTTACACGATGAAATGGGTAGTACCCTAAGCAGTATCTCCTTGTTAAGCAGCATGGTCAATACCCTGCTGTCTCAACCCGATGCCACGCCCGAAACGCCTGGACTGGTCCGGCAGATGGTCACCAAAATT
The DNA here is from genome assembly GCA_964244155.1 of uncultured Spirosoma sp. Classification (GTDB taxonomy): domain Bacteria; phylum Bacteroidota; class Bacteroidia; order Cytophagales; family Spirosomataceae; genus Spirosoma. The sequence goes on along the minus strand of CAXTJJ010000001.1, from coordinate 26,048 downwards.
TATTCCGATACCCGCCAGATCCAGGAAACCATTGACGAATTCATCTGGAGTATGCAGCCGGGGAATGATTCACTGGCCCAAATTGCCGACCGGCTTCGGGGTTATACGGAGCCGCTGCTGCTGGCCAAAAACACGACGTTTCAGTTTGCCTTTGATGCCTCTTTGCCGGAGGTACCGCTTTCAGTAGTTATTCGTCGGAACCTGTACTTACTGGCCAAGGAAGCCATCAATAACGTAGTCAAGTATGCCCAGGCGACCGTGGTCGTGCTTCGCTTTGAATACCATAGGGGTCAACTTATGGTGCTTATCGAAGATAATGGTAGGGGCTTTGATCCCGCCGTCCCCACCCCGCGAACGGGTCTGCGCAGCATGGATCAACGCGCCAAAGCGATGGGTGGTTCACTGGCAATTCGCTCCGCCCCCGGTCAAGGTACCCGTTTAGAGCTGCGGGTGGCTGTTTAGCCCTGTACTCGGCGATGGCCCATTATCAGTGAGTACAAAATCAGCATTTGACTTTCCTACCCGAAGCGGTAAGGGAGGTTCTAAAAAGCCCCTCAGTCGGCGAGGAGTCACTTCGTCAGGGCGGCATTCCTGCGCGTACTTCTACGCCATTGAATTACTTCTGGCTATAAACAGTATGTAGACAATCTATTGACTATCAATAGGTTATCTATAGGTAGCGAAGTGGCGTACTTTTCCTCCCATATCTTTATCCGGTTGACGCCCCTCAGTGCTTTGGCTACTTTTGGTCAGGCAATGCTGATCCGACTTGGCTTGTCTAGTCATGGTCAACGGCAAAAACACAACCATCCTCATGAACCGAATTTTTATTTTTTGCCTGATTACGCTGAGCTCGCTTTCCTGTAAAAAAGAGGCGGAGATCACACCCGCTGATACTTGCCAACTCGCCCAGCTAGGCAGTAACGACGGGACCAACGATTTTACCTATGATGCGGCCGGCAAGCTGACCCAATGGGTGGCTACCTCTACCTTGCAGGGCGGCAGCAAATTTACCCAAACCTACGTGTTCACCTACGACCCAACGGGTCGGATTAGTACGCGGGTGCAGACGATTGCCATCGACGGAAAGATTCAGGGAAAGCCAGGAACAACCCAATATTCCTATACCAACGATCGGCTAACCAGCGCCAGAACTGTATATGAACTCCCCAACTCGACTCGCGTGATCACCACTAATTACACCTACGACAGCCAGCAACGGATCAGCAAAGGGGTGAGCACAGAGACCGGATTTACGCAAACAAGTACGTACGAATACGACAGTCGGGGGAACTGCATTCACTATGTTTATATAAGCTCGGACGGGGTCAAAGACGAACGGATCTTTACCTATGACACCAGCAAGAACCCCGAGCAGCTACTGGCCAAAAGCGTTCCGTTCAACTACCAAACAGGACTACCCTGGTCGGTCAATGCGGTGCTGACGACAAAGGAGAGCTTCGACGATGGGACGGGAGCCGTTACGTATACGAGTAAACAGACGGAGGTAAAAACCGATGCGAGCGGCTACGCGACTAGTACTACCCTTACTTACAATGACGGGTATGTGGGAAAGACTACCTACTCGCTGATCAACTGTCAGTAAACAAGCCAGCCATGCGTAATTGCCTCCTGCTCCTGTATCCACTGGTCTCGTTGCTATTGAGTTGCGATCGGACGGATAATTTTCCCAAAGCCGCTACGGCCGGCGGCAGTAGTAACCCCGGTATGCATTTCCTTGGCACCGTGGTTTCGTTTGACGCGGCTAACTGGCGCCCGTATGTAGGCGATATGGGCAACCAGAGCAACCCAAACCAGTACCAACATACGCTGATTACCAGCACGTCGAGGAGCCCGTCAACCAGTCCGGTAACGGGTATTAATTTAGGAGGCCTCCCGTCTCAGGCCAGCTCATTCACCTTGGGCCTGGCCGCTTCGACCCTTATCGACACGGCCTCCTATTGCTACTGGGCATACAGCTTTTACCCACCGACAACCCTGCGTGTAGGCCAATCACTCCGGTTAACCGCGAAGGTAAAGCTGGATAACGTACAGGGAAAAGGCATTTCACTTGTGCTGCGGGGCGACCGAAAAGGCCAACCCGTTGTCCTGTTCGCTAGTACGGAGGGAAAAATACCTCTAAAGGGCACGGCCGACTACACCGCCTATTCGGTTACCCTGCCCTACACCACGGGCGTTGATTATCTCCTGGTCTACTTCCTGATGTTATCCAATACCACTGGGACTGCCACGTGTACCGATGTTTCGGTGGCGACTCAGTGACGGACGTTGATTTATACTTTTTTAAGTTTACGAGCATGATTCAGCCACGACAAATTCTCTTATTAGCAACGCTACTGGTGGGGGTTATTACAGGCCTGCAAGCGCAGCCCCCTTTTACCCCAACCCAGCCGGTAATAGACGAGTACTACGGTCAAAAAATCACCGATCCTTATCGCTGGATGGAAAACCTGAAATCCGAGCCGATGCAGCAGTGGATGCGGGCGCAGGCCGACTATAGCCGTGCTACCCTCGACCAACTGCCCCGCCGGGATTCGCTTTTAAAGCGGTTAGTAGCCCTGAACGCAAGCCGAATCGGGACGGGACGGGTCAAACGCCTCGGGGAGCGGCTTTATTTCTGGCGTCGGCTACCCACTGAACAAATTGGTAAATGGCTGATGCGCGATCTAGCGGCCGGTAGTTCCGAACGGGTTCTGTTCGATCTCGACAAACGATCGAGCGAGCAGCACAAAAATTATCGCATCGGAGCCTTGCTTCCCTCTCCTGACGGTAGATTAGTGGCCTATGAACTCTATGAGGGGGGTAAAGAAATTGGCGAAACCCGCGTGCTGGATATCGCAACCGGTACCGATTTAACTATTCGTATCGGTCAGGGGGCGGCTCCCCAAAGCTGGTTACCCAGCAGTCAGGGGTTCACCTATACGCGCATGGAAGATAGCCTCAGACCGGAAGAACGAAATTATAAACGGCGGGTTCGGTTGCATCTACTGGGCAGTGATTCGGCGGGTCGGTCGGACCGGGCGCTATTCGGCTACGGAGTCAATACGAATCTTGACTTTCCACTAGTTAATCAGTACGCGGTGACCATTCCTGCCGGTTCGGCCTGGGCCTTTGGTTGGGTCAATCCGGGTCCCAATAATAACTACGGCTTGTACTACGCACCCGTCAATGCCCTTGTCGAGTCATCCCCCGTGCCTTGGCGAAAACTAGCGGACCTAACCGATGAGATCGTTCCCAGTTCGTTTGGTGAGCTGGCCCTTGCCCTGAAGGACGACGATTTGTATGTGATGACAACTAAAAACAAGCCGCTTGGTGAAATCATCCGATTCAATTTGAAAGACCCGAATTTAAGCCATGCCCAATCGATTTTTAGTGATCGAACGGGTGCCGTCACGAACGTACGGTCGGCTCGCGACGCGCTGTATGTGCAAACGACAGAAGGGGGTATGATGAAGCTGTGGCGCGTGGATTACCATACCCGAAAAGCGCAGCCCTTGCCTGTACCGATGGGCGGCTCCCTCTACGAGCTAAATGCAGACACGGAGCACGACGGCTTGCTCTTCGGTACCGACTCGTGGGTCAACTCCGAACGATATCTGCGCTATAACCCGATCCGCCAGAACTTCGTGGATACTCAATTAGCCGGTATTTTGATTCAGGTGGCTGATGCGGAAGTGGTCAGGGTGCAAACGAAATCGCACGATGGTACAATGGTCCCCTTGGTCATTGTTCATAAAAAAGGGATTAAACTCGATGGGTCGCACCCAACTTTACTGATGGGTTATGGGGCCTATGGGACCAATGGATTGGAGCCCAGTTTCCAAATGACTAATGTGCCCTGGGTGGAAAATGGGGGTGTTCTAGCCCTGGCAGGCGTACGGGGCGGGGGGGAGTATGGTGAGGCCTGGCGGTTAGGCGGTTTTCAGACGACTAAACCCAATACCTGGAAAGATTTTATTGCCTGCGCGGAGTACCTCATCCAAAAGCGGTACACCGCCCCATCGCATCTGGCTGGCCGAGGTAGTTCGGCAGGGGGTATTCTAATCAACAACGCCATCGTTGAGCGCCCCGACCTGTTTGCCGCGGCTGTGGTCGAGGTGGGTGTCAGTAATACGTTGCGGTTTGAAATGACGGCTAATGGAGCGGCCAACATAGCTGAATTTGGCTCGGTCAGCACCGAAGCCGGTTTTCGGTCACTGCTGGCTATGGACGCTTACCACAAAGTCAAATCGGGGGTCAACTACCCGGCAATGCTGTTCTGCCACGGCGCTAATGACACCCGTGTAGAACCCTGGTTATCGACGAAAATGGCCGCCCGGCTCCAGGCAGCAACCACAAGCGATAAACCGGTACTACTACGCATTAACTATGACGCTGGCCATAAGGGAGGTTCGACGCTTACTCAGAACCTGGAAGAAGCCGCCGACAGACTGGCCTTTCTGTTTGAGCAACTTAAGTGAGTACCTCATTGAAATAAAGCAAAAGCTTGGCATTCACCAGTATAAGCTTTAAATAAACATACAACATCAAGATCTATAAAACTAGTATTATTCCTTTCTAAAGGCATTAGGATATTCTCAAAAAAACAACTTTCTATTTTGTATTTTTCATAGTTATCGTTCAGAAAAAGCAACTTTTTCGTGAACGGTTTCGGGTTTATAATCAATTGAGCGGGCAGGGCGGGAAACCATTAAAACAGGTTCACTCGTCGAAGCGTTTTCGTGAACGGTTTTTTAGTAGGCCTCTAGAAGGGGTATAATTAGTTAATTAACAGATAGTTGCGTCGTTCATTTAATGTCGATTTTTTGCCTTTAAATGAACTATTTCGTGTTTTTCTTGGCCTGATTGTATTCGGACGTTTAATTGAACGATTTTTGTAGCTCATGACGACTCGTTCAATTAATAGGGATAACTGCCCTTTTGGTGAACGATTAGACATGAACTAGTTTATACAAATTAATCAATAGAAGTTACATTCACATACCATTTTAGCTGACTACGTACCGGTTGGCTACTTACATGAATTAACGTTTTTATGTCTCAGATCGAAGGGTACAGGGAGCATTGAATTTTACAATCTGTCCAATGGTCCCGCACCAAAGCGCCGGACCACGGCATATCGGTCACGACGGCTCTGTTAGTGGCATACTTCCTCGACTAAGCTTGATCAACCGGACTCTTATTTTCGTAGTCCCATCTGATCATTAGTCTACGGTTCTTCCTAAAGTACCTAGTCGTCAATCCGTAAAATACACCTACCTTGATAGGCCAATACGTTTTACTTTCCCCCTTGTCATGGTGAATACCTGTCTTGATTTTATTGAATGCAAAGGCCCTTATTCCAACCAGAAGTGGGCTTTATTGTATGTGTATGGCCTGGATTTCTACCGAGGAACCTGGCTATCGGTCAATTAGTGGCTCTTCGACAAGCCGGTCAGATCCGGCTGAGCATAATACCCGCGTTAAAAGAGAATGAGCAAAATCGTGATTACAAGTCACTATTCATATATTACTCAAAAGCCAAACAGGGTAATTGATTTGAATCCATGCTTCGCTCCGTTGACAGGCATACCTGAGAAGTGGTTTTGAACCAGTTTACAGTGGTTGTTGATTTTATGCCATTTCAGAGTTTCCCGGACTTTAATCTGAACAGGGCTACTATCTGCCTTAATGGTGGCATCATAATCCAACTTAAAGGTCAACAAGGCTACATCAACGTAAAGATTTTCCCTTTTGAGCCATGAAGTTCTCATTTTGCAATTAGTTGATCGAACATCGTATCGTATTGACGCTTTGAATGCCTGACCAATCGTATTCAGTCGTGCGGGGATGGATAAAAGAAAACTCCCCTTAAAGGAAAAAATATGAGGATAGCAAAATGCTTCAGACCGAAACTTATCCCGTATAATGTATATAACTAATTGTTGACTTTTTTGGAGTAATCATCAGGAAATCCAAAGAGTCTGGAGTTATACACATGCGCTTACTGGTGAGAATGGATTGAAAAAACCGCTAGAAGCACAATTTAGGCTTGTTTAAGGAATAAGCGGCCGGAACGGTGAAGTGGCATGTAAATCGCCAGTATGTGAATGACAGAGATAGACATACGACGGTGTATAGCTATTCGAAATCTAACTGACTATGACTTTTTCAACCCTTCCTTCAACAGAGCGATCTTGGTGGCTGCTTTACCTGCGCTCGGGACTTTTCGCTGGCATTGGTCTACTGATGGCTTTTGCAGAAGACTCCCAGTCCTTCGTCCTTATTTCATCGAGTACAATCCTGATTATCGCCGGGCTGCTGGCCATTCGTTTTCGGCAGGTTAGCCGATTATCAGGGACAGCCCCAAACTGGTATTTGACAGCTGGTTTACTGGACATTTTGGCTGGCCTTGCTCTGCTTTTTTATCTCCACCATCCCAATCAGGGCATTGCGCTTATATTTGGCGCCTGGGGTATACTGGTGGGGCTGATTCAGGCTGTAGAGGCCATATACGTATTTATTGGCCTGCAAACACCCGGTGAAAGCCGGGATAGTTCAGGTACAATTATTCACCTCCTCAACGTACTGATTTGTGGTGGAATCGCCTTTATGCTTTTACTACAGCCTCTCGCCGAGTATTCTACACACGTTGCGGGTTGGTTTTTTATGGCCTTAAGTATCGCCTTACTGTTCCTGACTCGTCGGCTACAGGTGGATGAATAGAACTGAATCAGCCACGAAAGAAGTGCCGCTTAATTAGAGGTAGCCCTTCTTATTTTCTTAAACTACTCTATACAATAAACGGAGTAAGGCTTTTTTGATGATCGGCAACTAAACCATTTGGCATTATAGCGGTAATGAGGCTCCGGAAACGCTAGTCACGGCCTCGACGGGTGCATTCTGAAAGCGGGCAATTAACCGCGAAGCCCGGCTATAGCTGAAATAATTGACCGCCCAGTTCAGGACCGTGGACGCTTTGTTTCGGAAACCCACCAGCAGCAATAGATGTACGCCCATCCAGAGTAGCCAGGCTATAAAGCCCTGCGTGTGCCAGAAAGGTAGTTCAACCACCGCCCGATTTCGACCAATAACCGCCATCACCCCTTTGTTGACGTAGTGAAACGGTTCAAGCTGTTGTTCCTGGCGCATGGAAACTAAGTTCTTAGCCAACCATTGGCCTTGCTGAATGGCTGGTGGGGCCAGGCCCGGAAGGCCCTGTGGATAATCAGGAAGTGCCTGAAGGGCATTATCGCCAATGGCAAACACATTCTCATAGCCCGCCACCTGATTACACGCATTGACAATATATCGACTCCCTTTCCCAATGCTGACGGGCGATAACCCCGGAATAATCACGCCTTCGACCCCGGCCGTCCAAAACAACGTTCTGGCAGCATGGGTGTCGCCGTTATTAAACGCAACGACTGCTCCATCGTAGGATTGAACCAGAACATTTAGATGCACGGTTACGCCCATCCGATTCAGAAACTGACGGGCTTTCCGGGACGAATCTTCTCCCATGCTTTTCAGTAAGCGGTTGTTGGTTTCGACCAGGTGGATCTTCATGTGTTTTAGGGGCAGCTCGGGGTAGTCTTTCGTCAGGACTACATCGCGCAGTTCGGCAATGGCACCGGCCAGTTCAACGCCCGTTGGCCCCCCCCCGGCAATGATGATGTTCAACTGTTCGAGTTGGTGCTGTTTATCGGTTAACTCCAGGGCTCGCTCGCAGTTTTCCAGCAGGCGGCTCCGTAAGGCCAGGGCATTTCGCATCGTCTTCATGGGTAGGGCATGACGTGCTAACTCTGCATTTTGGTAAAAATTAGCCTGTGAACCACAGGCCAGCACGAGGAAATCATAGTGCAGCGTACCAATGGAAGTAGTCAGTTCATTTTGCTGCGGATCAATACGAAGAACCTCCGCCATTCGGTAATGGAAATGGGGTTGCCCACTGAAGATTTCACGAACGGGCTCGGCAATGGCGTCCGGTTCCAGCCCAGCCGTGGCTACCTGATAAAGCAAAGGCAGGAAGGTGTGGTAATTATTCTTGTCGAGCAAGACGACCTCAAACGCTTTTCCTTTCAGGGATTTCGCCAGCTGTATACCGCCAAACCCACTACCAACAATGACAACGCGGGGTAAACTGGAATCGGGAATGTTGACCTCCATGAGTAAATTAATTTACGAGTGAATTAGTTGCCAGCCCGCGATCAGGCTCGATTGTACACCTCAAGGACGGGTTCCCGCAGGGCGCGGCCCGCACCAAACAGCACAAAAGCGATGGTGTCTGCCAGTGTTTGTGGGTCAACCCAGGCCGTAAAATCGGCATCCGGCATCGCCCGACGGTTTGCTGCGGTATCGATGACACTGGGGGCAATCACTGTAGAAATAATATCGTGTTCCTTACCCGAAGCATTGATCAGGTTCGACAATTCAAATAGCAGTGACTTGGATAACGTATACGCCACCGCTTGCCGACCGAATTGGGCGTTCAGGGCTTGCCGGGCACCGATGAGTACGAAACGCCCGCCATTGGGCTGGTGGCTCATGTGGTCAAACAGGGACTGGACCACGTAATAAGCCGTTTTGACATTCAGCGTCAGCATACGCTCCAGCAGGTCGCCAGTCGTCTCCACCAGCGAACCACCCTCATACCCGCCCGCTAAGAGAATAGCTGCGTCGATAGGGCCATGATTATGAATAACCCGTTGTATCAACGTTTGAACCTGAACTTCGTCGGACAGATCTGTTTCGTATGTAAACAGCAGGTCTGAGAAGCCATGAATAAGGGTTTGTGGGTTGTCGCTGTACTGACGTGTAGCGATAACAAGATGTCCTTCGTTCAGCAGGGTTTGGGTAACGACCTGGCCCAACCCGCCAGAAGCACCGGTTATAAATAGAGTAGCCATGAGTTTACAGTTTTGGTCTGTCAGGAGCTGGATGAAATCCGTTGAAATTCCAGCTCTTTAGCTTCTCTATCTGCTTTTGTGCCAGTATTCTTTTTCGATCAGGAATTTCATAAACAGCCCTTATCAGTCGAAAAAAGGCTATTTCTACCTAGATAAAAAAGATCGCTAACTGCATAAACATCCAAAAAACTCTGACTTTTAGTGGACTACTCCATTTTTATTGGGGTTAACCACAGGCCGAAAGCCAAACGTGATTAGGCAGGATCGGAGAAAGGCCTATTGGCATCATTTACGGCCTTCATCAGCTTTCCCTCTTATAGCTACTGATAGCGTCATTGTAAATTGGAGAACTCCAGTAAATCTGGGTTTTTCCACAACTTGTCTGTAGTTTTCTTAGGCTGGATACTGAATTGAGCGCCGACCAACACACATAGGTAAATTAAATTTTTAATCAGAAAAATTATATTCTCTACCATACTTACTGGGCTTTGGGCAGTTAGATAATAAAGAACAACTACCCGCAGATTAACGGATTACCTTTACTTATTACCCTGCTACGGGCGCAATTCTTGTAGGGTCAGTATACAGGCAGTCCGAATTTAACCCTTTCCGGATGTTATCAAGCTATGCAGCAACACCTCAAGCCTCCTCTTTCCTCCACTTCCACCTGTCAGATATTGATCGTGGAAGATGAATACATCATCGCCAATGACCTGAGGTTGATTCTGCGCGTTGCCGGATATCCCGTCCTGGGGGTAGCGGATTCAGTAACTGAGGCTCTGACACTTATTGCCCAGCATAGGCCCGATATGGTGTTGCTCGACATTTATCTGAAAGGAAAAGAAACCGGCATCGACCTAGCTAAACAATTGGAGGACAAAGGCATTCCATTCATCTACATCTCGGCGAATGACAACAAAAGTGTACTGGAGCAGGTAAAAGCGACGCAGCCCAGCGGCTACATTGTGAAGCCATTTCGGGAAAAAGATATATTGACAACGCTGGAAATCAGCCGATACCGTCACGCGCACAGTGTTGAGATGAGACTACGGGAGGAAAAAGCCCTGCAAATTGGCCTGACCGACGCCTTGTCTACATCGGAAAGCTGGGAGCAGAAACTACTGAGCGCTGCCAGACTACTGCAACCCTATATACCGTTCGACTTTCTGACAATTCAGTACCAGAAGAACGGGGTTAATCAGAGTTATAATTTTTATCAGATCGGATTTGATGAATATAAAACCTTGACCCTGAACGATCTGCAACCAATGACGGGTATTCCGGCGGACCAACTGCTGGCGATGCAAACGGGAATGCGCTTTGGGGAACCAGTTCGCTACAATGAAGAGAGCTTCGACGATTTTTGTCAAACTCATCGCTATGGGCAGGTTCTGGCAAAGTCGTTTCGGCTCCAGTCAGGGCTGGTCATGCCGTTACGAATGAACGGCAACAATTCGTTCGCGATCCTGTTTCTGAGCCGCAAGCCCGATGTGTACCGTTCGTCGCACCTGACTCTGTTAGAGCGGTTAGAACAGCCAATTGTCCTAATGCTGGAGCGTGTACTGGCTTTTGAGGAGGTAGCCCGGCTCAGTGAACAGCTCCAGCGCGAAAAGAATTATCTTCAGGAAGAGGTGAAAACAACCGCCAATTTCGAAGAAATCACTGGCCGAAGCCAGTCCTTACTGCAAGTTTTCGATCAGGTAAACCAGGTTGCCCATACCGATACAACGGTGTTGATTCTGGGGGAAAGCGGCACAGGCAAAGAGCTGATTGCCAGGGCCATTCATAACCTCTCTCCCCGAAATGGCAAGATCTTGGTCAAAATAAACTGTGCTGCGCTGCCTGCCACACTCATCGAGTCGGAGCTGTTCGGCCACGAGAAAGGGGCTTTCACGGGGGCTTTTGAAAAACGGATCGGCAAGTTTGAACTGGCTCAGGAGGGGACTATTTTCCTGGATGAAATCGGGGAGTTGCCGCTGGAGTTACAGGCTAAGCTTTTGCGGGTATTGCAGGAAAAAGAGATCGAGCGAATCGGCGGCAAAACGCCCATAAAAACCGATGTGCGTATTATTGCCGCTACGAACCGTAGTCTGGAAAAAGAAGTAGCCGAAGGACGTTTCCGGATGGATCTTTATTTCCGGCTCGCAACCTTCCCTATTACGTTACCGGCCCTGCGCGAACGAACTGGGGATATTCCTCTACTGGCTAATTTCTTCGCTCAGAAATCAGCCCGGAAAATGGGGAAACCCTTTCGGGGTATCAATCCTCAGGTACTTGACGAACTGGTCAACTACGCCTGGCCGGGTAACATTCGGGAACTGGAAAACGTCATGGAGCAGGCGGTGATTCTTAACGACGGACAAACACCCCTCGAATTAGGTCGGCCTCTGGTAAGCAATCTCTTCATGGCCAGCAGGCCTACCTTGGCCCCGGAGAACACAACTCGTGATCCTGAGCAGCCTACTATTTCCCCTCCTAAAGACCTGAACGACATAAAACAGATACAGCTACAAACCGAACGGGAGTATATTCTGGCCGTGCTCAAGCGCACCAATGGCCGCATTCGGGGCAGCAATGGCGCGGCTGAAGCACTCAATCTGAAACCAACAACGCTGGAATATCGGATGGATAAACTGGGCATTCGTAAAACCGTTTACATTGATCCCAATCCCCCCTCGACTGATCCTGATTGAAGAACTTATGGTGACCATCGTGTCGAACCGTAATAAATTCGCTCACGATTATTCTCCTCGCCCCCAATAAATCATACCCCTGACAACATCCACTTTGCTGAGCACGGGTTGCGTATGGCGACTTAAGTGAGACTGGATTAGGGGAGCCAGACGGGACAGCGTCATCTTTCCGTAAAATCGTTGCCCGCCAACGAACAGCGTAGGCGTCGTCAGTACGCCGAGCTGGTGTCCTTCGCGTCGGTCGGCTTCAATCCGATGATGCAGGTCTTCATCATTCAGATCGGTTAGAAACTGATGGTATTGCAACCCCAGACTAATGGCAAGCACAGAAAGTGTTGTCCGGGTAACGGTTGGCATGGTAAATAACGCCTGATGCATAGGCCAGAATTGATCTTGTCGGCGCGCGGCTTCAGCCGCCAGCGCTGCCATTTTGGATGCTTCAAACCGGTCATTGGGAAAGTGGCGGTAGGTATACCGAACCCGGCCATCGAAGGCGCTTAACACCGATGTGAGTAGGCTCCGGCTCCGGCGGCACTGGCCGCAGGTGAAGTCACCAAACTCAGTCAACTCGACGGTAGGTGCCGGACCGTCCATGTCGGCAAGGAAATTGTTTGCTATCGAATTCATAAACCAAAAAAGAGAAAGTTGATCAACCAGTAGAATTTCTACCCGAAGGCAATGCGTTAGTTGAGCGAAGGCAAGGCACCGTAAGTGGGGAAATAGGTCGTAGGTCGACACCGGCTTAAGTGCGTACTTACCTCCCCCATGTAGTAATACCCGCTGACGATTTGCCCTTTTTGAATCCGGTAGAAATGGGTAAAGGGTGCGCTGTACCAAAGCCCATTTTTCTCGCGCTTAAATTGGTATTTGCCAATCACAATACCGCCAATGGGAGAGCCAATGACTTCACTGACAACTTCGTACCATTCCGGGTAGGTGCTATCAATTCGGCGCTGGTAGTTTTCGAAAAAGTCGCGCCCCTGGTGATTACCTGTGCAAACATGCCCATCGTCCAGTTTCCAGATGCAGTGGGGATGAATAAACGCCGGAGCTGGTGTCTGAATCCAGTCGTTGAGCAAACGAACGTGAAGCTCCTCAATAAGGGTCGTCATGGACGGGCCAACAAGCCAGCGGAGGAAGGTAACGAAGAGTTTCATGGCGATTGGATTTAGGTGAACGACAAACTGATTTCTACCTAAAGCAGGTCAACTCCTGTGCCACGTAACGGCAATTGGCTCTGGGTAATAGAAAATGGCCAACGCAAAGCCCAGATCGACCTTTTCTTTATAAATGTCTGGCTGATAGACCAATTGAAACGTAATAAAATCTCCAAAACCATGGCTACATCCACCCGATAACTCCAATTTTTTTAGAGTTAGCCGTATCTGGCCTACAACTAGCCAAGGCCGTTTGATGTGAATGAAGGCATCTAAACCCGGTGCCATTTTTGCAGGGTGGACATGAAGCGTTTAAAGAAGTCAGCGGTCCAGGCAACCGCTGACATTTTAAACGTATTGTAGCTTAATTGATCATGATGGAGTCAGTTACCATTTTCCTGTTTCTTCAGTCAAGAGTAAGGCCGACCGGCTCGGCACGATCAACCCTGTCAATCCTTCAATGGCCTTCCAGGTTTGCCTGGCTAACCGTCTGTCTGTTTTTTGGTTTGTTCACGAGCGATCTACCCGCCCACGGACAAAACATAAACCGGCAGATGGCGAACCAGCTTCTGGCTCAGTTGACCAAAAGCAAGGCAGATACCGGCCGGGTAAGAATCCTGTTCGAACTGGGCAAGTACCAGCTTTTTAAACCGGGTAATGTTCCCGAAGATCTGACGAGAAGCCTCTCCTATTTGAACCAGGCGAAGCAACTGAGCGATTCGTTGCATCTGCTGACATGGCAGCACGAAATAGATGCGGTACGCGTGGCGAATTACTTGGAGGGAGCCAATAGCAAAGAGGCCTATGCGCTGTTTGACCAGTTGATCGCCGACTGCCGACGAACGGGTGACCGGGCATCCGAAGCCAACGCCCGCTTTCGTCTGGGCTTTTGTATTTCGTTTACGACCAAGAAGTATCCTGAGATCTTCGACAATTATAACCAGGCCATCGCCATCTACCGGTCGCTTCATAATGAGAAACAGGAGTTGCTGATCCTACATGAAATCGCGGGGTTGCATACAAATTTGGGGCAACTGGACATGGCCGAGAGGGAGTTTCAAGCAATCCTGAAGCGCTATAAAGCGATTGGCTATCCCAAACTTCATTACACCTACAACTGGCTATCGACCATTAGCCGACTGAAGGGCGATTTCAACAAAAGCCTTTTCTACTCCCTGCAATGCATCGAAAGCATGAACCGGACGGGTGATACGGTATCGGCGGCCAGTTTTTACGGTAACCTGGCCCAGATGTATTTTGAACTGGGGCGGTACCGGCAGAGCAACGAATGGTATAGAAAGACGCTGGCTAAATGGCGGCAGGAAGGGTTACCAAATTTTGGCATGTACAGTGCGGCTAATATCATTGTCCGGGATTTAATTAACCAGCATAAACCACAGCAAGCGCTTAAATTGATCAACGATCTGGCCACTCAGATACCAACGATAAATTTCATACAGAAGGGGTCGGTAGCGCAGAGTTTCGCCTATAGTTACGATGCCCTTAAAGAGGATAAACTAGCCGAAAAATACTACCTGGAAGCCATGAGGTGGTACATAAAGGCCAACCACGATTTCGAAATGTCGCGTAAGGCCCAACTGGAAGTTGGTCGGTTTTATGTGGAACGTAATCAGTTTAAAAAGGGCAATTTTTATGTAAGACCGCTCTTGGTTGATTCGACAAAAAAGAACTCGCTTTCCCTGCTGAAGGACATTCACTTCATGCTGTTCAAAATCGACTCCGCCTTGGGCGATTACAAATCGGCGATCGCTCATTTTCGAGTTCATAAATCGTTGAATGATTCCATCTTCAATGAAACGAAAAACAATCAGTTCGATCAGCTGGAAGTCCAGTATGAGACCCAAAAGAACAGGCAAAATATAGTGCTTCTGCAGAAACAGAAAACCGTTCAGGAAGGGGAGCTGAAACAGGCCCGAATTGTCCGTAATGGTATTCTGGGTGGGTCGATCCTGTTGCTTTGTTTGCTGGCTTTGAGTTATAACCGGTATCGGCTCAAACGACGCAGTAACCATCTCCTGGAAATCAAACAACATGAGATAAACCGGAAAAACCAGACATTGGAAACCCTCCTGTCTGAACAGCAACAACTACTGACCGAGAAAGAGTGGATGCTTAAGGAAATCCACCACCGGGTCAAAAATAACCTCCAGATCATCACTAGCCTACTCCATTCTCAGGGAATATTTCTGAAAGACGAAGCCGCCCAGTCGGCCATTCGGGAAAGTCAGAACCGGGTCCATGCTATGGCCCTGATTCACCAGAAGCTCTATCAGTCCGACCGGCTGGCGGCTATCCCCATGGCAGGTTACATAGGCGAGATTGTCGATTATCTGATCAAGTCCTTCGACCGGGAAGGTACCATTCGTAAACGGATCAACGTCATGCCGCTCGAACTGGACGTGACACTGGCGGTTCCGCTGGGATTGATTTTGAACGAAGCAGTGACCAATTCCTTAAAGTACGCTTTCAGGGATGGTAAACCGGGAATCATCTGCGTCAACCTGACGGCACAGAAAAATCACTATCTATTAGCTATAAGCGATGACGGTACGGGCCTTCCCGCCGACTTCAACCCGCAGATGAGCCAGACACTGGGCATGAGTCTGATGCATGGATTGAGCAAGCAGATTGGAGGAAGCCTGCAAATTCGGCAGAATGACGATAAAGGGGTTGAGGTACGACTTGAGTTTTCGGAGGAGGCTGTTGGCAAAGAGCAGATAACCACGCTCTAATCAACACCTTAGGTTGCTAGTATTCTGGTAAATATGGTTGAAATTGCACAAGGAATACGAAATGGACTATCCCGTATAGTCAGTTACCCATGAAGCTAATCGGTACGTCTAATCACCGGCAATCATCAATAGGGCTACCTAAGGTTGTCTTATTGGAAAGGACTATGTTTTTGCTTCTTTTTAAGAGCCTTTTGCCATGCTTCGGGCTGTTAATTGGTCTGCTTTTGACCGGCCTGTCGAGCCGGGGACAGAATATAAACCGACAAATGGTGAATCAATACCTCAAGCAGCTTGCCGGTAGCCCGAACGACACAAGCCGCATCAATGCGCTGATTGAGCTGGGTAAATTCCATGTGCTGAAATACGGAGAAGTAAAACTAGATTTAGACAGCGCCAGAGGATTTTTGAATCAGGCGAAAGCATTAAGTACCACACTTCATTTGCCTGCCAAACGCCACGCAGCCGAGACTATGCTGGTGGTTGCCCACATGGAATTAAGGGACACCACTACGGGGAATTTACTTTTTAACGAACTCATCAACGACTGTAAACGCACAAAGGATAAAAGTGGGCAAGCCAACGCGCTGGCCAGATTTGGTGCTTGTTCCGTATTTACGACAAAGAATTTCCCGGTGGTAGAGGCTTGCTATGCACAGGCGGCTTCCCTTTATCATGCACTGGGGAACTATGAATCCGAAATTTTTATCCTTCGTGAGATTGCCGCGTTTCATACCAATCAGGGAAAGCTGGATTTGGGTAATGACGAGTTCGTCAATGTGTTGAATCGCTACAAAGCCATTGGCTATCCCAAGCTCCATTACACCTACAGTTGGCTATCGTACATCAACCGATTAAAAGGAAATTATGGGAAAGCGCTGGGCTATTCGTTTCAGTGCCTGGAGAGCATGAACCGGACGCAGGACACCCTGCTCGCTGCCACGTTTTATGGTGATGTAGCCCAGATTTACTGGGAGTTGAGCAAACAGAAACAGGCCATTAGCTGGTACAAAAAATCACTCCAGAAATGGCGGCAGGAAAAACAGGCCGAGCTGCCCATGTACAACGTTGCCAGTATTATTGCCCGTGATATGACTGCCCGCCATCAACCGCAGGAAGCCATTAACCTGTTGAATTCGCTCGTCCGGGAAATTCCGCCTATCAACAAAGTTCAAAAAGGCTGTATCGCACAAAGTCTGGCCAATAGCTACAAAGCCCTGCATCAGCCTGCATTGGCTGAGCGCTACTACCTGGAAGCGATTGACTGGTACGAAAAATCGCATCAGAATACCGAAATCTCACAGAAAGTTCAGGCCGAAGTCGGTCAGTTTTATCTGGAACAGCAGGACATAAAAAAGGCCGGTCTCTATCTGGAAAAAGCACTGGCCTTTATTCCCCAGAAACACGCTTTATCGACGGTGAAAGACATCCACTACATGCTCTTTAAGGTCGATTCATCCCGGGGAAATTACTTATCTGCCATTCGGCATTTTCGGCTTCATAAAGTGCTGAACGACTCGCTTTTCAACGAAACCAAAGCAAAGCAGATTGCTCAGCTGGAAATCCAGTATGAGACAAAAGAAAACAAGCATAACATCAGCCTGCTTAGAAAAGAAAGCAACCTTCAGGCAACTAAATTAAACCAGGCCCGAACCATCCGAAATACGATCCTGATCTGTTTGTTTCTGTTGCTTTGTCTGCTGGGATTAAGTTACAACCGCTACCGGATCAAGCAACAGAGCAATCAGCTTCTTGAAACGAAACAACGCGAGATAAATCAGAAAAACCAGACGCTGGAAACGCTCTTAGCCGGTCAGCAACAACTACTGACCGAGAAAGAATGGATGCTCAAAGAAATCCACCACCGGGTCAAAAATAACCTCCAGATCATCACCAGCCTGCTCCACTCTCAGGGCGTGTATTTAACCGACCAGGTAGCGCAGTCGGCCATTCGGGAAAGTCAGAACCGGGTCCATGCCATGGCGCTGATTCATCAGAAGCTCTATCAATCCGACCGGCTGACGGCAATTCCCATGGCAAGTTATGTGACGGAAATCGTCGATTACCTAATTCAATCGTTTAATCGGGAAGATACGATTCGTAAGCAGATTTCACTGGCTCCCATTGATCTGGATGTGACACTTGCCGTCCCTCTGGGACTGATTATCAACGAGATCGTGACCAATTCCCTTAAACACGCCTTTCCATCCAATCAGTCGGGCATTATCCGAGTTGACCTTATAAAGCTGGACAGCCTTACCTACCAACTAACGGTCAGCGATAATGGCATTGGGCTGCCCGCTGATATACATCCAAACCATAGTCAGACGTTAGGCATGAGGCTGATCTGGGGATTGAGTAAGCAACTGGGTGGCCGCCTGCAAATCAATACGAACAACGGTGTACAGATAAGCCTGACGTTTACCGAAGAAAAAATAGTCAAAGAAATGGTCGGTAAGGACTAGCCGTTCTATCACTTACGCTGCTTTTTATCCAATAACGTAAGCTTTATCGCACTAAAGAACTTGGTTCACCAATGATGATCAGGAAGCTGTTAACTAGTCTGAATGTCTGGTGCCTGTTTACGTTACAGGTGCAGACTCAGTTGCCTGCTCCACAACTCGACAGCGTACGCAATCACCTGAGAGGTCGTCAGAGTGATACAACACGGGTGAAACTATTGCTCGAATTAGGTAAGTATAAGCTCAGTCTGCCCACTCAAACCAAAGCGAATCAGGACAGTACCCTCCTGCTTTTTAAACAGGCATTAACGCTGAGTAATCGGCTTGATAAGCGAAAATGGAAAGACGAAAGTATGTATCAGTTGGGTACCTACTATTTAAGAAAGAACGAGCTGGCACAAGGAAAAGCTTACTTCACTCAGGTTATTAAGGCCTACCGACAGGCAGGTAATAAAGCGCAGGAAAGTGAAGCCTGGTTCAGGATGGGATCTGGTTTTGTAAAGAACGAAGAACACTACACAGAAATCTTAACTACCTATGGGCATGCACTGGCCCTGGCAAACCAAGTAGGTGATCGTCAACAGGAAGCCATTATACGGTCGGCTATAGGTGAAACGCACAGTATACAGGGTAAGTTTAAGGAGGCTGAACAGGAGTACCTGCGTACCCTGGCGATCCAAAAATTCAGCGGCGACAAAAGTATTTACAGGACGTACGCGGCACTATCGAATATTGGTTTTTATCGGGGCGAATTTAATTATGCGCTGTCTAACGCTCTGGAGATGATCAAGAGCATAGAGGCTAGCGGGAATAAAAGTGAGTTGGACTATGCCTACTTCAGACTGGGAAATATTTATTTTGAGTTGGGACAGATTGATAAAAGTGTCGATACGTATAGAAAGTCGCTGGCCATTAGTGAAAAGAAAGGTCAGGTGATTGTCGATGCCGGAATGGCTAAAAAGTTAGCCAGAGCCTTACTTAAACAGGGTAAGGCACAGGAAGCACTACAATTTTTGACAGCTATTAATCGAAAAAACCTGCCACTTGTCGTTGATGATAAAATGACAATGGCCGAAAGTTTTGGGGAGTGTTATGCCGCCCTGAAGCAATACAAACGGGCAGAAGCCTATTATTTAGAAAGCATTGAGTGGAGCAGAAAAACCGTGTCCTGGGTAGCCCTGGTTGCGAACATGGGCATTGGGCGATTTTATGTGGCTACACATCAGTTTTCCAAAGCCAGTCCCTTTCTCCATAAACTGCTGGCGGCCCCAGTGGGTCAAGTGCCCGCCAACATCCTCATGGAAGTGCACTTAATGCAGTTCAAAGTAGATTCTGCTGCGGGGCGGTATGTTGCCGCTATTACTCAGTTTCAGCAGTACAAAGCGTTAAATGACTCCATGTTTAATGCGAGCAAAAGCAGGCAGATTAACGAATTGGAAATTCAGTATGATACCCAGAAAAAAGAGCAGCAAATACAGCTCTTGACCGAAAAAGAACATCGCCAGCAAAGCGAATTGAAACGGGCCCAAACGACTCGCTATGGCGTCATTGCCGGGGCTATTCTATTAGCGGGTCTGCTCGGCGTGAGCTACAACCGGTACCGGCTCAAACAACGTAGTCATCAACTTCTTCAGGCTCAGCAGCAGGTAATCAACCTGAAAAATGATTTCCTCCAGCAAGTGATCACCGAAAAAGATCAGCTACTGGAGGAGAAAGAGTGGATGCTCAAAGAGATCCATCACCGGGTTAAAAATAACCTTCAGATTATCAGCAGTCTGCTACATTCTCAAGGCATGTTTTTAACCGATCCGACGGCCCAGTCAGCTATTCGGGAAAGTCAAAACCGCGTACACGCTATGGCGCTGATTCATCAGAAGCTCTATCAATCCGACCAATTAGCCAACGTTGAACTATCCGAGTACATAGAAGAAATTGTTGATTACCTGATTACAAGCTTTGACCGTCAGGATACCGTCCGGAAGCAAATTGCTGTAGCCCCTGCTGGGTTGGACATAACGCTGGCCGTTCCGCTGGGCCTACTCATAAACGAAGCGGTGACCAACTCACTATAGCACGCGTTTCCGTCAGAAAGGGACGGTTTTATCGCCATTGAACTAACAAAACCTGATCGCAAAACCTACCGGCTCACGATCAGGGATAATGGCATTGGCTTACCTTCCGATGTCAACCCGCATCAAAGTCAAACACTGGGTATGAGCTTAATTTGGGGACTGAGTAAACAATTAAAAGGCACCCTTCAAATCGATAAAAACGACGGGTTACAGATAAGTTTGCTGTTTACAGCGGAGAAGTTAAACTATGAGGCGTAATCAACTTATATTTTCACATTAGTTTCAATGACTCTATCCTAGGTTAGAAAGGATACTGTCGCGGCTCATGTGCTAAACTTACCCACTGCAGGGTGGTCATTTCTTCCAGCATAAAGTCTCCGCCAAAGCGGCCCGTACCCGATGATTTTTCGCCACCAAAAGGCGCATGGACTTCGTCATTGTCTGACTGATCATTGATGTGGATCATGCCCGTTTCGACCTGCCGGTCCAGCTTCATACCCCGGTATATATCACGGGTATGCACGGCACCGCTTAACCCATATTCGGTGGCATTGGCCAGCGCAATGGCCTCTTCATCTGTCGTGAACGGCATGATACTCACCGCAGGACCGAAAATTTCATCCCGGAAGATGGGCATATCGACCGTTACGTTCGATAGCACCGTAGGTTGTATGACATTGCCTTCTGCCTGATTTCCGGTGTCAACGATTGCCCCCATCCTGACCGATTCGTCGATCATACCCAGAATACGTTTTACCGCTTTGCTGTCGATTACCGGCCCAATGACCGTCTGTTTATTAGCCGGATCGCCATAGGGTAATGTTCGGGCATGGGTTACGAATTTGGCCTTGAATTCTTCGTAGAGGGACTGATGGACCAATATCCGGTTTGTGGCCATGCACACCTGCCCCTGGTGCAGAAACTTCCCAAATATGGCACCTGCCACGGCCTGCTCAACGTCGGCATCGTTCAGCACAATGAAGGCATTATTACCGCCCAGCTCAAGTGCCGACTTCTTGACAGACTCGCCCGCAATCCGACCGATACCTTTACCTACCGGCGTTGAGCCGGTAAAGGAAACCAGTTTAGATACGGGATGGGCGGTGAAATAGTCGCCAATCAAATCTGATTTTCCTACCACTACGTTGAACACCCCCGCCGGAAACCCTACTTCTTCAAGCAATTTGGCAATGATCGTTCCCCCCGTCACCAACGACTCCACCGAGGGCTTGACGACCATCGTGTTGCCAACCGCCAGCGCGGGTGCAATAGTCCGCATGGAGAGGTATAACGGAAAATTCCAGGGGCTTATCAGGCTGACGACACCTAATGGCTTACGGTATACATACGATTCTTTTCCGTCGATAGTCGACGCCATTGTCCGGCCGTGCATCCGGGTTGGAAACGAGGCCGCTTCTACCAAAATATCATGCGCCTGTTGTACCTCAATAACACCTTTGATATAGGTACTTCCTGCTTCTTTGGTCAGCCAGTCGATGAATTCCTCCTGCCGTTCGGAAATGAGCCGGGCGGCTTTAAGAAGTAAATCCCGGCGAACCAGTGGGTTGGTGGCCGCCCATGAAGCCGACGAGTGTCTGGCAGCCTGAAAAGCGGCATCGACATCAGGAGTGGCCGCTGACGGCAACGAATGGATAACCTCCTCCGTAAATGGATTGAGGTTATCCATTCGTTACTTCGGCACCCCCATCTGTCCAGTGGCCGTTGATGAACTGTTTATTTAAATCTGTGTAGGAATTCATGATTTAGCCTGTTTATTGTCATTAATTTTCAGCCTGACTACCAAAATCATAACGCTAAACCGTGGTGCTTTCCAGCCAATTCAGGATGTATTCGGCATCTTCGCGCCAGGTTGGCTGGCCCAGTACAAAGTGATTACGCCCATCAAATTCTTTATAGTCGGTGATGGAGCGACTGTCTTTGTACTTCAGGTAATTGGTATGGTTGAGTGAAGCCGGAATGATGTGGTCCGTGCTGCCCGAGGTGATCAACAACGGGGGGTGATATTTGGCGAAATCAATATGAGCCGCTTCAGTCAGGCCGTCCCTCGATACTTTCTTCGATTCCGGCACCACAAATTTGTCGTAGGCTTCGCGCTGGGCCTCATAGGGCATCCCGTTGGTAAAAATGTACTGCCAATCCTCGAACGACATCAAATAGCTCTCATCCGAATCGGTAAACAAGCCCAATGGGTGCCAGGTGGATTTATAGAAGGATAGCTCAAAAGTCAGGAGCCCCTGCGGAGCCACGGGGTGAATAGCCACGCCCGCCGTTCCCAGATTCCGTTGCAGTAAAAGCTGAACCATCAGGCCGCCAATTGAATGGCCAATCAGGATGGGTTTCTCCGTGAAGCGATTGGCAATTTCAGCGTAGTAATCGGTCAACTGAGCCAGACGGATGGAGGCTATATCCGGGTCGGGCTGACGACTTCGGAGTACGGCGGGCGAAGCATCCTTATAGTGCCAGGGCGGAGCGCTACAGGAATACCCTTTCGCGCAGAAGTACGAGATCCATTCATCCCAGCAGTTGTTGCCGACAAAGGCACCCGTAATAAAAAGAATCGGTCGTTTTTTGCTTGCTTCCATGTTCGTGAAAATGTCCTTAGAGACGTTTTTTTAGTCAATTAATAAATGACGGTCACTACTATACGAAGTGATTTAACCTCACTTTTGAGCGTTGCCGATGTCCATGAGTACCGTCGTTACCTGGTCGGTCATCGACAGAAACGGACAGTGGCTACTGTTGAGCGTATAGGTTTTCTTAATTCCTGCCGCTGCGACCATTCGCTTTTGCAGAGGCAGGCCTACGGCATGATCCTGAGCAGTGTGAACGTAGTACTTATCTACCTTCCCGAAATTCGCAGCCGTAAGCGTTACGGGATTGGTAAAGGGAATAGCGGGCTCGGGCTGAAAATTGTCGACAACCAGTTTTTTCACCGCATCTGACCCGTCCTGAATAAAAATCGGGATTAAGCTTTCCGGTTTGATACCCAGCGTCAGATTGTCGGCCGACGGTATCAGAGCGGGGCCAAGCAGGGATGTGCTGTCGGTCGAAGCCAACGCCAGCAGCGACTGGCCGTTGACCGGGAGGAACGCGCCAATGTAAACCAGCTTATTGATACGGGTTGGAATCTTCTCGGCGGTAGCCGTAACCACCACCCCACCCATACTATGCCCAACCAGAATGACATTCCCCTGTACACTGTTAATTGCGGAAATCACCTTGTCCCGATAAACATCCATCGTTAACGTAGCTGGTGCTGTTTTGTCGGCTCCGTGGCCGGGTAATTCGACAACGACTACCTTCTGGCCTTTTTGCTCCAGTTGGCTCTGGACATATTGCCAGGCGTAAGGAGCCTGCCAGGCCCCATGAACGAGCACATAGGTATTTGTCGGTGCCGGGTCACTGTCATCGTTGCAGGCCGTTAGCAGAACCAGCAGGGTGCTGGTCAGGAGTAGAGAGAAAAATAAAGTTTTCATACGTATTGGGTGTTTTTAGAGTTTGAATCGTTTTGCGGCTCCCCATTCAAATAAAGGATAAGACAGAAATTGAATGAGCGGGAGGGATTTAGCATCGATGCCAACCCGGTAGCTAAAGTGGGGCCTGGCTGTATTCAGAATTTGTACTACTGTTTCCGCTACCGGTTCCGGCAAGGGGCCGTTCTTTATCGAACTCGAATAGACCGACAAGGCGTTGTCCCGGGCTTTGGTATAAGCCGCAATCGTTGGTTCAGCGTAGATAAACCCCTTTACCAGATTCGTCTTGAAAAAGGCAGGCTCAATCACGGACACACGGATGTTGAATGGCTTCACTTCAAATCTCAACGACTTAAAAAAACCTTCCAACGCATGTTTCGAGGCCACGTAGAAGCTCTGAAAGGGAATGCCAACCAGTCCGGCCAGGGAGCCAATGGTGATGATCTGACCATTTTTTTGCGCTCTCATCAACGGCAGGACAGCTTTTGTTATGTTGACCGTTCCCCAAAAGTTAATCTCGAACTGGCTGCGGGCTAATGCCAAACTGGTTTCCTCGGCACTCCCATTCAGGTCATTTCCTGCATTATTTATAAGCGCGTCGATGACCAACGAGTTAGCCGATAACGTAGCGATGCAGTTTTTTATCGACTCCTCGGAGGTGATGTCTAAAGGCAATAGCTTAAACGCAACCTTGTGTTGATGCTGCTCCGGAAAACGACTGGTGCCAAACACATTGAAGTCGTTTTCATGAAGCTTGCTGGCAATACTCAATCCAATACCTGAGGTCGCCCCGGTAATCAATACTGTTCGCATGTCTGTAAAGAGTTTAGAGTAAATCCAGGCTTTGTCAAGCCGCTATGCGACTGGTTTGCTGGCGCAACTGTCAAATTATTTAGCGGTGTGGAGCGGCTGCACTTCAACCTGCCGGTATACCGTCAATGTACCTCAAAGGCCCCCTGACGTCCACCCACCGAAATAGGATAGGCGCGTGCCCGGTCCAGCAGCATGGGGTCGGCAATATTTATTCCTTCGGGTACATTATTGGGATTGAAAAACAGCGTTTTATCCTCCGTTACCGTGTTCGCGGCCACTTTGATAATTGTCACCGTTCCAAGCAGAACCCGTTTCCGGCTATCGGGCCAGGTAATGGATGGGTCTTCGATCTTGTCGCCTTTCTGAGCGATCTGCGCATACAGCTTAAACACGACCGGTTTGTTGGCCACCCGCTCCTTAATTTCTTCTTGTAGGTAACTGGGGCCTAACCGGGCAACCTGCTGAGCCGTCAGGAATTGTTCTCCGGCTTCGGGTATGATCTGATAACGAACGTACTGTGATTGGCCCGCCTTGTTGGTGAACTTAAATGAATTCACGCCAAAATAGGCCAGCGTACCCCAGCTTGGGGTGAACGGCTTTTGCGTTGTCAGGAACGTCTTCGCGATGGGATGTGTCGCCAGAAACTGGCTGAGTGGGGCCGGATTCCCTTCGCGATTGGCACCAATGGCTTCCAGCATAACTTTGAACTCGTCTGTTGTGGATACCGGGAAACCGTTGAAGCTGTGGAAGATGATATCGGTCGATTGATTCTCGGGCATTTGAAACTTGATGGCCATCCCCCGTGGGTGCGAGGCCCCTACCGTATCGGGAATATTGGGAATCCCCGTGAAGTCGGAGAATCGAACAAGAATCGGCAGCGAACTGCTTTGTAAATGGGCCGCTTTCGTCAGCGCACGGGCCTCTGGTGCGGGTGTAAAACTACCTTCCAGAATGAAGCCTTTCGCATGAACGGCCCGCCCGTCATGTTTACCAAATGCCGTATGAAACATATCTACGACCTGAATGGGCGTTGCTTTCGTCGTCGATTTGATACCGGCGTTTCCATCCTGAGCCATGACCCGGTTTCCAGCGCCTGGCACCAGGCCAATCAGTAGCAGCGTCACAGTGAAGAGGTTGCCTTTAAGGCTAGGGCGTTCGCCGGTTAGCTTATTCGGAGTAAATGAAAAGGGTTGCATATAGATGCTTAGTAATGGTTCAGCAACCCTGTACCAATCCCTGTGCCGAAGGTCGCCAAAAATCTGGATCGTCTAATATACCCCTTAATAAGCTGGAAATGGCCTTTTTAATCGGCTGATGCATACCAGAATTGGGTAAAGACCAATTGTTCAATCCAGTATATCTGGAATAGTTAAACAATTTCGTAAGGAAGTACGAAGCTATTGGAGGAAGCCCCCAATCAAAATTCCTTAGACGGGTTTTTACCTGCCAACGGGCATGACCAACGCCATAAAATTTTCATAAAAAGAGCTTGTATTCGACTCACCTAAAAGGAAAAATCAGGCCTTGTGCAAGGCAAGTCTCCATTTCGGCAGAAGTCAACAAATTGCGGGATGTTTCGACTGAGTTTTGATGCCGCTTCTGGCATGCGCCTTGTTTTCTAACAAGTATCAGACCTATTAACCATACGGACATGGCCTACCAGAACAAAGTAATACGCAATGCCAAAACAGGTCAGGT